>CANKBX010000054.1 GCA_947480055.1 Planctomycetaceae bacterium | reverse complement strand
CCGCCTAAATTTAAATCTGCCGCGCCTGCGCTTTGCGGACCAACTGATTCGAATTGCTGTTGCTGCAAAATAGTTTGCTCTGAATTTGATTGCCCGCCATTGCTTGATGGAGAATCAGTCGCGGGCTGAATCGGCGGCTTGGGCTTATCCCCAACGGGATCAAATGGCTTGGGCATGGAGCCGGTTTGCGCGGAAACAGTTACGGCGAGCATGTGCGGCGCCAAGCAAATACCTGTCAAGAATGCGCGCCGCCGCTTTTTCAGAACCATTGAATAGTTATAACTTATTTCATGCCAAAAGGCAGGATATAATTTTGATATGAAATTTTGGATTTACAGATTTTTATTGTGTGGTGAAATGCGACACAGGTTTCGGTCCGCGCTATGCGCGGTTGCTTGCTGTGTAAATTTTTCATCGCCTTGTACGGCCGAGAATTATGTGGCGCCGCAAAGTGAGGCGGGCAAATTGTCGCCGCCAACGCCGGCTGATAATTTACAAACTCAACACATGGCGCCCGCAACTGCGGCGCGTGCAACCACTCTGAATATTCCGGCCGCCACTATTTCATTTGATCCCCCGCCGCCCGTCATTCGGCGCGTGACCACCAACGCGAATCTGATACCCATTGCGCCAGTGACATTTGCGCACGCACTGGAGGCAATTGATAAAGGTATTTTGTTTTTAAAATCGTCGCAATCCGCCAATGGCGGATGGATGGAGGGCGTGAGCGCGGCGCCAACCTTGCCGGCCAGTGGCGCCGCGAATAGTGGCGGTCAAGTTCCACCCGCGGGCGCGACAAACGCGAATCAATCTTCGGTAAGTAGCGGGGCAAATAGCGCGGCCAGTAGCGCGGTGACGGCGCTTGTGGTGCGCGCTTTCGCTCAACGCGGACTGAGCATTCAAAGCGACGCCGCGCTTGATCGCGCCGCGACGCGGCTTGTGAATTTAGTCACCGGAAAAAATGGATTTGAACCCGACGCTAGTGGTGGCATGGCAACCTATGTGGCCTCTTGCACAGCGATGGGACTCGCGGCATTGCAAGAGGCGAAATATGAAAAGACATTGGCGGCCGCGTTGGCGTGGATTCGTGAAAGCCAATGGGATGAAGGCGAAGGCATTGCGCCCACGCAAGATTGGTACGGCGGCGTGGGGTATGGCAGCAAGGGTCGACCTGATTTAAGCAACACGCAACTTATGCTTGACGCGTTGCACGAAGCAAACGCCAGCGCGAAAGATCCATCAGTTGAACGCGCGGTGATATTTCTAACGCGGTGCCAGAATTTGAAATCAACCAACGCCGCGGCGTGGGCGCAAACCGGCGCGAATGACGGCGGAATGGTGTACACCCCCGCCAATGACGGCGAAAGTTTTGCAAGCGAATTGGCGGGCGATGGACGCTCCGGCGAAAAGATGCCGGCTGGAACGCGCGCGCTTCGCAGTTACGGCAGCATGACCTACGCCGCTTACAAGAGCATGCTGTTCGCCGGACTTTCCAAGAATGATCCGCGCGTTCAAGCCGCGAAGAATTGGATTGAACACAATTTCACATTCAGCGAGAACCCGGGCTTGGGTCAGCAAGGCTATTACTACTACATCCATGCGGCCGCGCGAGCCATGTTGGCTTGTGACATCGACGAGTTGACTGACACCGCGGGCACAAAACATAATTGGCGCGAAGAGTTGATTGACTCCATCATTGTGCGCCAACGCCCCGATGGCTCTTGGCAAAATCCAGAGGCGCGTTGGATGGAGGACTCGCCAGATCTTGCCACAGTGTTCGCGGTGTTGGCGCTTGAAGAAGCCATGAAGCCAGTGCGTGTTTCGCAATAGGCGCGAGCTAGAAACTTGTACCGTGGCGCGTGGTTTTAGGCGACAGATCGACGGCTAAGTTGGTGATCCATGGGCGCGTTTACCGCCACAAGTCGCCGCGACCAAGCCGCGCCCATAATGGTGGAGGCAAACAACAGAGCACCTGTTACTTGATGCGCAGAAGTAAACATGAGTTCCCAAAGCGGAATGGCGGCGTCCTTGCGCACAAGCACCGCGACATAGGCCAGCAGGCCAAGCAGAACTTGCGCGATTAAAATGGTGATCATGAAAGCGGCGCACGTGCCAAGCAATTTCAGCGCCGGTGTTTCACGCGCGGCCGCCGACATGCGGCTTGCGGCCAGCAATACCGCCAACGCGGCGATGATTGAAAATCCAATGTGTCCATGCATAGCCCAGATTGGGTGATATGCCGGGTGTCCATCATGCGGCGGCACTTGCAAATGTCGATAGCTGGCGCCAAGGAAAAGCTGCACGAGCAATACAAACGGCGCGATCATGGTGAGAACGCGCACGCTTGATGCGCCGGCAAAGTTGAGCAGCGCGGTGGTGGATTTCCATTTGAGTGTCAACAACGCGGCAAGCAACGCCATGGTTGCGAACACAATTTGTCCAAAGATTCCGTGGGCAATTGCGATCAGCGTGCTAGGTGAAAGTTGCGCGGCGTCTTGACTAAGCGTGAGCGTGCCGGTGACGCGCAACCCGCCCATCAAGCCTTGCACGCACACCATGAACAGCGCGAAGCATGCCAACGCGCGCACCCATGTGCGGCGCTCCTCACGGAACACAACCAGCACCATGGTGAATGTGGTTACGCCAACCAACATTCCAAACAAGCGATGCGCGTGCTCGTAATACACGCCACCTTTCATTTCGCTCACGGGATACAGCAGCATGTTGTGGCCGAATGAATTGGGCCAATCAGGAACAGCGAGGCCAGCTTCCAAACCCGTGACAAGTCCGCCAGTGATGAGCAACAAGAAAATTGTCGCCGCGGCAACCATGGCGAACAAAGCCGCGGGCGCGGGCCAAGACCATTGCGATGTTTTTGCGGCGCCACCGTGTGTAAATATCCGTGGGGAAAGCCACGCTCCAAACATCGCTAAGACACCGCTGCCCACAAGCATTCCCACGCTCCATATGGCGCCCTGAACAATCATTGCGGTGTCACTGCTGCCGCCGCCGACCAACGCGCCCACCACCAACAAGTTCACAAATCCAGAGACGCATCCCACGCCCAGCGCCGATGCCTGATCGCGCATTGCGCGCGCCGCGATAAATCCCGCGACAACAGGACACGCCAATGTGAGCGCAAAGAGCGCGTCGCCAATGAGTTGTCCCGGTCCAATCATGGCCACGTACGCCAGCGCCCATTGCGCGGCCGTGGTTGCAAAGCCAAGCGCCAGTGTTTGCGAGCGCAACGCGCGAATAATCAGCGCCAACACAAGAAGGCCTGCGATTCCAATTCCCACCGCAATGGCAAGCGCGGCGGGATTTGATGATGTGGATGCGAGTGTGAACGAGTTCATGAAGGCATCTATAGTAGACGCCTTGGCTACGGATGGCATCTGGAAGACTATGAAATCATCAAATACAAATTTGCAATTGGACATGGAACAATCGGCCACCGCCCCATCGGGAAATTTTGCGTCTGACTTGACCGCTTTGATCAAGGCGCGCTTGAGCCTATTGGTGCTGGCCACCACCGCCGCTGGCTTTGTGATTGCGGAACCAAACGCGATCAACTGGACCCGTTTCTATTGGACATTGCTGGGAACTTTTCTGGCGGCCGCCAGCGCGGCCGCTCTGAATCAATGCATTGAAGTGCGCCGCGACGCGCTGATGCACCGAACTTCACGGCGGCCAATTCCCGCGGGACGCATGCCGTTGGTTGGGGCTGTGATTGTGGGCGTTGGCTTGGGATATCTCGGGTGCTTTGTGCTGGCCACGCAAGTGAATTTACTTTCAAGCGCGCTGGCAGGACTCACAATTTTTTTATATGTGGCGGTGTACACGCCCATGAAATGGATGACCTCGCTCAACACGCTTGTGGGCGCCGTTGTTGGGGGCATTCCTCCAATGATTGGATGGGTTGCGGCCACTGGCGATATTCAACGCGGCGCCTGGCTTGTGGGAGCGATTTTATTTGTCTGGCAGTTGCCGCATTTCTTCGCGCTGGCGTGGTTGCATCGCGCGGATTATCAACGCGGTGGGTTTCAAATGCTTTCAGCGATTCCAGGCTCGGAACATTTGGCGGCGCAAACAAGCTTGCTCAGCGCGCTGACATTGGTGCCGCTTGGATTGATGGCGACACTGCTGGGTCTTGCTGGCATAACAAGCGCGGTCGTTTCTGGAATCGCGGGGCTTGCGTTTGCCTATTTCGCGTTTGTGTTTCTGCGACGCGTGGACAATGCGTCGGCGCGCAAAATGTTTTTCGCTTCGCTGCTGTACTTACCCGTTGTGCTTGGAACCATGGTGGCGGACCGTGGCTCGATCGCGGTGGACGCGGCGGTGCGCGGCGGCAGAGATGTGATTATTGATTTGCCTGCGAGCGTGGCGCCAACATCCAGTCAAATGAATCCTCAAGCAAATACACTTGCGCCAATACATGCCGCGCCCGCCACAACAACGCCAACAATTCCGGCTCCAACAAATCCATGAGCCAGAACTCCCCCGCCGTCAGGCCTTCACTCACATTTCGTTCTGGCGGCTGGGTGATTGCCTTGGCGTGCGTATTGGTACTGCTCATTCTTGCATGGGCTTTCGCGGGCATTTTCATTGGCCACCACCCAAAAGGTGACGGTCAATCAGTGAACACATATGGGTTTGATTTAGCCAATCTGCAAACCAATGGCGGAGCCTTTGTGGCCAGCGGAAATTCAAAGGACTTTTTGCGTTCACTCGATCAACCCAAAGTTCTACCTGGCCACGAAATGCTGGCGTACAACGCCAAGTTGCGTTCCAAATATGTCGTGACGGCGGACCGCGTGATTGGCGTGCAGATCAACGGCAAGTCGCGCGCCTATCCATTGAACTTAATGAATGTGCACGAAGTTGTGAATGATGAACTCGCAGGCGTGCCGATTGCGGTCACCTTTAGTCCTCTGTGCGACAGCGCGATTGTGTTTGACCGGCGCGTGAATGGCAAGCCGCTGGAATTTGGCGTGAGTGGATTGTTGCTTGATTCAAACTTGGTGATGTATGACAAGCAACCGGAAGTTGTGGCGCAATCGGACAAGAATACCCAAGACACAAAGCAAGAGGCGAATGCAAACATACATCCCGAATTGTCGAGGCCAATTACGGCCGCATCCGCTTCAAGCCTGTGGAGTCAAATGGCGGGCAAAGCCATCGCAGGTCCGTCGCTTGGAAAAACACTTGCTGAAATTCCAAATGTGAATGTATGCACATGGAAACACTGGCTTGCCACGCATCCAACAACGGAAGTGATTTTGCCCGACCCGCAAGACGAACAGCGCATGAAAAGTTTTTCATACAGCCGCTACTTGCTCAGCCCGCGGGTTGATTTTCCAATTGGGCGCAAGGCGCTTGTGAACGCGTTGCCCACATCTTCGAACAATGAATCGAGCGATGCGGCGAATCATTCAGCGCAAAGCCAGACCAACAGTCAGTTGCAAATCAATGCGGAATTGCCCGCGAACAGCACGGCGGAAATGCCAGCAAAAATGCCCGTGATTGCCATAACCGCCGGCGGCGAAACCCGCGTGGTCACGCTGCGCGAAGCCGCCGACCGTGGCGCCGACGCGCCGTGGAATTTTGTGGTGGGCGGCGTGCCCATTGTTGTGGTGTCGCAAAAAGATCCAGCGTCCGTGTTGGTGGGATCAAGCGACGGCACTCCAATTCAAGTGACGCCGTGTCTTTGGTTTGTATGGCAAGCGTTCCACGCGCCCACTGCGCCACATTAAGTTCTCATGCCAAGCCACAGCGTGAAATAAAGCACAAGCCAAATTACGCCAAGCAGGTGCCAATACATTTCGCAGTAGACAATGCCCTCCGGGTGCTCCTTGAAATACGCGCCGCTGGCGGTCTTACGCCACACGCGAATCAACGGAACAAATCCTGCCAGCACATGCAACGCGTGTAGACCCGTGAGAATATAAAAACTCCACGCATACAGTGAATCGCCAAAGTGAATATTTTGCCGCCACAGCGTGACCCACGCGAATGTTTGCAGTGCAAGAAATACGCAGGCCAACACCAAAGTGATGGTCATGGACCGGTGCGCCTCTTGCGAACGCCCCTGCCGCACATGGCGTGTGGCTTGGTGCATGGAATAACTAGACACCATTAATGCCACGGTTGAAAACACAAGCGCACCAGGCAAGCCCGTCGCGCCCTCGGGAATAAATGGAGCCTCCAAGTTGGGATTTACCCGCACCACTACATACCCAATGATTGCGCCCAAAAACAGCATGGCAACCACCACCAGAAAAACCCACATGCCTAGAACTCCAGCGGCAAAGCGTTGCGGTGTTCCCGCAAATGGGTCTATGAATGTTTGAGTTTTAATAGCCACGAGTTTGCGCCATCAAACAATAATGCAGTTTGCACCGCGACGGGCTCACCACCAATTGCGCGCGCATTATTCTGATCTGCGTTTGTATCACCACGACATTGCACAACGCATGGCGACGCCGCATCACGGACTGTATGGCTTAAAGCGCGCCACTGGGGCGCCCGGGGCGTTGGCTTGCAATGTGGACTCCGCATTGGGCGCGTTCCCATCAAATTGGGTGTCATGATATTGGTTGGTGTCCATGATCAAGAACGCCATCATTAATAAAACCAAGACCACGCTCACCACAAACACCAAGGTGTTGAATGATCGATCCCAGCGCAAATGCATGAAGAACAAACACACCAATGTTGCTTTGACCAACGCCACGCCAAGAGCCACAACAATGTTGAACTCGCCAATGTCTATGTAGCGCACCGCGACCGTGATCACGGTCAACATCAGCAACGATGTTCCAACAAACACAAGCAACCATGTTGGAACCAAGTGGCCAACAATTGGGTGCGCGCCTGGAGTTTTTCCACCAGTCTCATGCGAAATTGTTGCGGTGTTTGACATGGTTGGCCTTTAGTGAATGAGATAGAACAGCGGAAAGAGAAAGATCCAAATCAAATCGACAATGTGCCAATACAAACCGCCCACATCGACAGGAGTGAAATAGTCGCTGGAGAAATCCCCACGAATGGCGCGCTTGAGAAGCCATGCGATGACCACCATGCCCGCCAACACGTGCACGCCGTGCAAGCCAGTCATGGCGTAATAAATGGCGAAGAACACATGTGAATTGGCTGGCATTTTCTTGTCGACCAAATGCGTGGCGGGATGCGCGAAGGATGGATCGTGCTCACCCGTTGGCAATCCCTCTGCCTTGGCCATTTGCGTTGGCGTTGCCATGCCAGTTGGCGCGCGCGAAGCTTGCTTGATGGCGCTGGCATCCACAGGTGGAGTTTGCGCCGAGACTGGCACCGCGAACACCGCAGGATTGACTGGGTTCAAAGTGATGCTGGTTGTTGGAGCGACGGACAACTCCTTGGCTTCCAACTCGCCGACGGCGTCGTGTGGCGGAACATAGAACGTGGTGCCCCAAACCAAGTTGTCATGAATCTTGTGGCTGTATTCAAAATACTTGATCACCATAAAACCAATCGCGCCCATAAAGGTCAGGATCAAGCAAATGATCAAACCAGTTTTGCGATTGGTCTGGGCAAAGCGCACGGCAAGTGCCATGGTGAGACTGGAAAGAATAAGCACGCATGTATTGATGCCGCCCATGATCGTGTCGAGATAATGGCTGGAGTAGCTGAACACTTCCGGAAAGCGATTTCGAAGCACTGCGTAGGCAACAAATAAACCGCCGAAGAACAACACTTCCGTTGCCAAGAACAACCACATGCCAAGCTTTGCGCTGTCGAATTGATGATGCGGCGTATCAAAGTGATGCTGAAGAAATGGATACTTGGCGTGCTCGGCGCTGCCGTGAGCCCCGTCATGCGCGCCGTCAGCGCCATGGGCGTCAACGGCGTGATTGGGTTGTGATTGAAGTGTGGTCACGGTTTTATCTTACAAATAAGTTGCAGATCAGTGCGAATTCTTCGCCGCCAAATTTGGATTCAATGTTGGATCAAGCGCGCGGTCAACAACATAGCCCTGCTCTTTTTCGTCCCAACGAATCGCGGAGAAGTCGTAGCAATCGCCCACGCGTGGTTGCGTGGAAAAATTATCAAATGGTGGTGGACTGGCGCATTGCCATTCCAGACTGCGCCCGCCCCAGGGATTTGCTGGAGCAAGACGACCACCAAACAAGCTGGCCAACAAGTAATACGCCGTGAGCAAGAACCCACTCGCCATGATGTATGAACCAATCGTGCTGATCACGTGGTAAATCTGATACTCAGGTTGATAGTCGTAGTAACGCCGCGGCATTCCTTGGCTTCCCAAGAAGAACTGCGTGAAGAACGTCACATTGAAACCAATGAATACTGTGATGCACCCAATGCGCCCAAGATTTTCGTTGTACATGCGGCCCGTGATCTTTGGCCACCAATGATGCAACCCGCCAATCATGCCGATCAGCGCGGAACCCATCATGACGTAATGAAAATGCGCGACCACAAAATACGTGTCATGCAAATGCACGTCGGTGTTGAGCGTTGCCAAATGAATTCCAGTGAGTCCACCAATGGTGAACAGCACAAGGAACGCCAACGCGTACAACATGGGCGTGTTCAACACAATGTTGCCCTTGTACAAGGTGGACATCCAATTGAACACCTTCACGGCGCTGGGAATCGCCACGCTGAATGAAATCAAACTAAAGAGCGTGTTGAGCAACGGACTTTGACCGCTGATAAACATGTGGTGGCCCCACACCAGGAAACTAAAGATGGCGATGGCGATTGAACTGAGCGCGATGAACTTGTAGCCAAAGATGTGGCGATGCGCATGCACGCTGATGAGCTCGCTGATAATTCCCATGGCGGGAAGAATCATGATGTACACCGCGGGATGGCTGTAGAACCAGAAGAAGTGTTGATACAGAACTGGATCGCCGCCCATGGATGGATCAAAGATGCCAATGTTGAACGCGCGCTCAACAATCAGCAGAAGAAGCGTGATGCCCAACACTGGAGTTGCAAGAACTTGAATAATGGCCGTGGCATAAATAGCCCACAAGAACAGCGGCATGCGGAACCACGTCATTCCAGGTGGACGCAATTTGTGCACAGTGACAATGAAATTTAAACCCGTGAAGATGCTTGAGAAACCAAGAATGAACACGCCCGTGAGCGCGGGAATAACTCCGCCGGCTGGAGTTGTAGTTGAGTACGGCGTGTAGAAAGTCCAGCCCGTGTCAAAGCCGCCAAGCAACAAACTGCTTACGGTGAACAGCGCGCCGAAGATCCACAGGTAGTAGCTGAACAAATTCAGGCGCGGAAACGCAACGTCTTTGGCGCCCAACATAATGGGCATGATGAAATTGCCAAGCGCGGCGGGAATGCTGGGAATGATCACCAAGAACACCATGATGGCGCCGTGCAGTGTGAAGAAATGGTTGTAGACATCGGCGGTGACGCCTGGAATTGTTTGGCCTGGCGTGAGCAATTCGGTGCGCACCAGCAACGCGAATACGCCACCAACAAAGAAACTCACCAGCACGCTGACGAGATACATGACGCCAATGCGCTTGTGATCCAGCGTGAATGCCCAACTCATGAAGCCACGTGTGTGCGTGATGTAATTGTCGGGACGCGCGGCGGTGTCCAATGGTTGTGAAATATTGATTGTTGTCATGACGCTTCTACTTTCAAAAATATTTTATAAATGATCAAACAAATCGCATTACTTCATGCTCACTTTTGGGGCGGGTGGAACTTCCTTCAAATACTTTCCCTTGGTGTCAAACTCATCCATGTGCTTCATGAATCCAATCACGGCGTCAATGCCCTTGTCATTCAGTTGGCCCTTGAAACTTGGCATGGCGTTGGCGTAGCCAGCCACGACATGTTCGCCGGGATTTAAAATGGACGAACGAATGTAGTCCTCTGGTGTTTGATATTGCTTGCCCGCGCCAATTTGACTTTGGTAACCGGTGCCGTCGACAAACTTGCCGTCGCCACCTTCACCACCACTCACGCGCGCCCACAAACCCTTCCACGATGGCCCGATGCCTTTGGTGCCGTCCAATGAATGGCATTGCTGGCAACGCGCGTACAACTTTGGACCAGCGCGGAAATACAATTCCTCTTCTGGAATTTTGTCCAACCACTGACTTTGCGCGGTCAGCCACGCGTCAAATTCTGGTTGGGCCAACGCGTACACCTTTCGATTCATATTGCTGTGGCCCGTGCCGCAATATTCGGCGCAGAATAAATTGTGTCCCCAGCCTTCAGGCGTGACATCATCTGTTTGAAACCACAAGTATGAATAACGGCCTGGCACAAGATCCTTCTTCACGCGGAAGTCCGGGATGTAACAGCAATGCAACACGTCGGAACTGCGCATGGACAATTTCACTGGCCGACCCGTTGGCACATACAAGTCATCGCTGGTGGCGCCGTTTGGATACTTGAAGAGCCAACCCCACTTCTGCGCGGTCACCGCGATCTCATATGAATTCTTTGGCGGCGTCATGAAGTTCAAGTAATCACGGAAGCCAAAGTAGAAGATGAAGATGACAATCAACAATGGAACAACAGCCCAAGTTGTTTCAAGCGGCAAGTGATGCAGAGGACCGTCGGTGCGGAATGGGCGATCCTTTTTCATGCGGTACTTCACCACCAGAATCACAAGCGCAATGACAATGCCAATGAAGAAGAAGTAGCAAATAATATTGATCCACCAAAACATCAAATCGCTGTTGACGGCGAGATTGCTGTCCTGCGGCGGAAGCCACAAAGTGCGTCCTTCGCGCGGATCGCCTGCGAGCAAGTTTGAAAAGATGGTGGATGCAATATTCATTGGAGGACTTCTATCTTTGGAGGGCTAATGGCTTCAGACCACTCCTGAAACAATATTTTTTGAATTCACATTTTTGGCGCCTGGAGCCGCCAAACGCTTGCTTCGGGCTTCGTTGCGTAGCAACATCCATACCACGGTTCCAAGCGCGAGCAGAGTGACCGCTCCCGCAAGTTGCATGACGCGATAGGCCCAAATGACATAGCCGCCTTTGGTGGGATCAAATTGATGGCACCAAAAAACAAACTGATCGAATGTGGAGCCAAGCTTTCCCTCACCCGCATCCGTGAGCGCCAAGCGTAAATCCGTTGGCGATTGCGCCACGCCCGGTAAATATTGCGCAAGCCGCCCATCGCCTGTCACAACAAATACGGCCGCGGGGTGCGCGTACTCGCCGTTGTCCATTTTGCGATAAGGAAATCCAACCGCGTCGGCAATGCCGCGCACGCTGGCTTCACTGCCCGTTAAAAATCGCCAACCTTTTTCACCGCCGGCGCGCGCGTATTCCGCGGCGTAACCCTTGCGCTTGGCGGCGGCCAATTCAAATGTTTCCTCTGGATTGATGCTGATGAATAACACATCAAATTGATCGCCCACCGACCAATCAAGTCCCTGCATGCCGCGAACCAAACCGTTGAGGGCAAGGCCGCACAACATGGGGCACTTCATATATCCAAGTTGCACAAGCTTGGGTCGGCCGTCGGCGAAGAGTTCACCGAGCGTGATTGCTTTTCCATTTTCATCCACCAAAGCGGATTGCATTGGCAACACAACGCCGCGTTGATCCTTCACTTCAAGACCCGCGAGTTCCTTGGGCGCGTCGGTGGTTTGCACCGGCGGTTCGTAGCCGTGTGGATCAAGCGGCCGTTGAGCGAAAGCAGATTGCGCCAAAGCCGCCACCGCGATCAAACAGAAAAGCAATGTGGCTTGGCGCGAATTCATTTTTTTGCCCCGGGTTGCGCGGCGGAAGTTGCGGTTGGTGTTGCGGCTGGCTTACTGTCGGCGGGCAAAGTTCGTGGCGCGCTCTTGGCGTCTTGAATCACCATTTCCATGGCGCGGTCGATTGGAATACGCATGAATGTCGCGGTTTTTCCATCGGGCAAAGTCCAGGCGTAATTGCTGTAGACCGCCAACTCCTCGCGTTGCCCCGCGCGCAATTGCTCAAGGCTCAGGGTTGGTTGATCAATGATCTTGGCGTCAACTTCAAAGGAATCAATCTTGAAGTAGAAGGCGCTTGCCGCAACGATGATCACCACGAACACAACAATGCTGGCCAAGGACCAGAACCACGTGGTGCCTGGTTCGGGATCGTCGAGTTGCTTGAGAATGTCTGTTGGTGCGGTTGTCATTTCAATAGTCCATTACATATTTTCAAAGCGCAAACTTTCAGCTAGGCGCGGGTCCTTGATGCAAAGCAAACCCATGGAACTTAATCGGCGCATGGTTGTGCCAGTGAGCATGAGCATGAATCCAATCAGCAAAACCCAATTCCATGGACTGAGAAAATGCGCGCTTTCATTGCTGTACTGCGCCAAGATTTGCTCGTAGGTGTCGTAGGCGCCAATGTCATGCGGAATTTTTGGTTGAATCAAGTAGTACAAATCAAACCATTGCGCGGCGACCATCCATACGCACGCAAAGAGCAACGTGCCGCGCCATCGCTTGGTCCATCGGCTGATTAAAAACAAGAATGGCAAAATGAAATGTCCAAACAAAAGCACCACGCTGATCCAGCGCCACTCGCCAATTTGGCGCGCCAAGAACCACGCGGTTTCCTCGGGGATATTTCCATACCAAATCAACATGTATTGACTGAACGCGATGTAGGCCCAGAACACCACGCCGAACGCGAAGAGCAACTTGCCAATGTCTTGATAGTGCTCCGTGGTGATGATGCCTTTGAGGTAACCAATTTGTTGCAGTCGCAAGCAAACGATTCCGATGTAGGCGAAACCGCCGGTGCAGCAACCCACGAAGAAGTACACGCCGAACATGGTGCTGAACCACGCGGGGTTCAGGCTCATGATCCAGTCAAATGCGGCGAATGATGTTGTGAGTCCAAACAAAATCGCGGCGGGACCGGCCCACTTCTCCAACTTCTTGGTGCGGGCCATGGATCCATCTTTGTCTTGCGCCACCGAGTTGCCCACAAAGAAGCGCGACAGGGCGAACCATGTCAGCAAATACACGGCGGCTCGAATCATGAAGAATTTGTCGTTAAGAAACGCGGATTTCTTGGCGACCAATTCCGCCTCGGCCAAAGAAATTTCTTTCAGCGCCGCAAGATTGGCCCATGGAAAAATAAAGTCCAACTCACCTTTCCACCAATAGAACACGAATGGCAAGAAGCCAATCCAAAGCCATTGAAGATTCGCGGCGATGGCTTCGGCGGGTCGGCGCACCACAACGCTCCAACCCGCGTGCGTGATGTGATGCACGATCAAGAAGAACAACGCGCCCAATGAAATGGAGGTGACAAACAACCACGCTTGCATCCATGTGCGCAGAAATAATCCTTGGTCCGGCGTGCGCATGCCCATGACAAACGCGATAACAAGAATCGCGAAACCAAGAATTCTCAAACCCGTACCAGGCGTTGCCAACGCGTCGGCGCGAATATTTGCTGGCGTTAAATTTACGGCGGGCGCGCTTTCGCTCATAGCTTGCCCTCGGGCATTGATGTGGCCGGGTTGGAGACAGAAACGTTCATTGGAGTTGGCGTCACATTGTTTGTCGCGTTGCTGATTGAAATAGTGTTGGGCGTGGAGCCGATGCTGTCGGCGACCTTGGTTCCAGCGGGAACATCCGAAGGCTGCGCAATTTGGCTGCGTTGCAACGCCTTCACATAGGCCGCGATCGCCCAACGATCCTCGGTTGGAATCTGGCTGCCGTAGCCCGCCATGTTGCGAATGCCATAGGTGATTGTGTTGAAGACTTGTCCCATGGGTTGCACGGTGACCAATTCATCGTGCACCAAATTCTTGGCTTGCACCCACACGGTTCCATTCACGGGACCATTGGTGTTGGCCACCAATTCCATGGCGCGTTGATTCACAATTCCATTGCCGCCGCCAGAAATTCCGTGGCACACCGAGCAATAAATATTGAATCGCTCTTGACCGCGGCGAAGCGTTGCAAAATCCATTTTGACTTGCGATGGAAGCACGTTGGCCCATTGGCCATCGATCACGCCGTCATACAAATGCGCGTCAAGGTAAGTTTCACCATGGGCCACCGCGTTGATCACTGGCGGACGCATGGTGTTGCCGTCGGCAAACATTGGATTGACGGCTTGGGTTTTATACTTGGCCTGAAAGGCCATGTCTTGAATAATGTGAATTGGAAGATTGGAGTTGGGCGTGCTACGAACGCGCGCGATAATTGCGGGCGGCAAGAGCAAGCACAACAGCAGAATCAATCCAACAAATATAAAGATGCGTGGCATGATTAGGCTTCCACCATCTCGACGGCCTTGGCGCCAAGATCCTTCAGGAATTGTTCGGTGCGACTGGCGAAGAAACGCGGGTCGCGTGATTCGATCACGATGAAAAATCGGTCGTCCGTGACGCGCAAGAAACGTTTGTTGGCAAGCAGCGGATGATTCCAGCGCGGCAAACCGTTGAACAAGAACATGAT
>CANKBX010000053.1 GCA_947480055.1 Planctomycetaceae bacterium | reverse complement strand
GCCACGCGCATGCAATTGCTGGAGTTGCCAAACATCACGCAAGATGTGGTTGATTCCATCAGTGATTGGCGCGACGCCGATGATGAACCGCAACAACTTGGAGCCGAAGCGGATTACTACCGCAATCGCGGACTGGGGTACGAACCGCGCAATGGAAATTTTAGGTCGATCGCGGAGCTTGAATTGGTGGCCGGCGCGTGGCCTCAATACGTGCGCGGCGAGGATTGGAATCTCAACGGACGCCTTGATCCCAACGAGAACGACGGCAAGCGCACCATGCCCGATGACAACGTGAACGAAAAGTTGGAGGCTGGTTGGTCGCAATATCTCACCGCTTCCACACGACCGATCACCGCTTCGACAAGTGGTAAAGAGCGGCTTGATCTTCGCAAAGCAACCACGGAGGAAGTGGTGGCTCGCACGGGCGTGGACAGTATTCAAGCGGCCACGCTTGTGTCCTACGCCAAATCCAGCCGCGCGAACATGTCCCAAATTTTGGCCACCCCACTTTCGCAAATTTTAACTTCAACCAACCCAAGCGCCGCGACTGGCTCGGGCGCCAATCGCACAGGCCGATCCAGCGCCGGGCGCGCTCCTGCACCGGCCACTCCAAAAGCCGCGGTCAACGCGATTAAGAACTTAGATCCCAAGCAATTACGCCAAGTTTTAAATGAGTGCTCTCTCACGAACACTCAAACTTCCCAGAAAAACGCGGGCAAAGTGAATCTGAATACTGCAAGTCGCGGTCTATTGAAGGACATCTTGCAACTGGACACGCGCTTCGCCGACTCCATTTTAAGTCGACGGATTTCAAAGCCTGAAGGCATTGTCAGCCTCGCCGATATCGTAGATTTACCTGGTGCAACACAGGAGCAACTATTGATACTTGGTCAAGTCGCCGATGTGAGCAGCAGCGTGTACATGATTTCCAGCCGCGGTCGCGCCAACACTTCGGGCGCCGAGGCTGAAATAGTTGTGCTGGTTGATCGTTCGGAATCACCAGTTCAAATTTTGGAGTATCGAGAACCATGAAGCGGAGAACGAAAGCTCAGATCGATCCAGATTGCGTGGTCACTCTCTCCGCAAGCGATGAGAAAGCATTTCGATTTCGCCGCGGCGAAAATGGCGTAGTCATGGAAGGCGCTTGGGAAGCCAGTCAATCCGGAATTGCCGCGAAGTCCCCCGCCGCGACCATCGCCGTGTTGCAACCCGCGCGCGTGGTGTGTCGAACCTGCGAATTGCCAGATGCGGACGAGGATAAATTGGAGACGGCATTGCAATTGCAAGCCGAGACGCAGCAACTGGGTTCCGTTCCCGAGTGGCGCACCGCGAGAGCGTTGTTGAAATTCCGCGCCGATGATGGCGGGCGCACTGGCGTGATTGTGGATTGGCCCTCAAATGATTCAGGTCCATCACTCTCGCGTGATTTACCGCCCGATGGCGAACCACTTTTCGCGGGCGACTCCGCAATTCTTGCGGCGGTGATGGATGGCTACGCGGCGGGACCATTGGTGACCGTGACCGCGGACCGCACCGCATTTTCTTTCGCGCTTCGAACTCCCAAAGGTCTTTCAGTTCGCAGCACGCGAATTGATCCTTCGCAATGGCCCGATGCCGCCACCGTGGCGGTTGTTGAAAGCGCGCTCCGTGGCGGCATGAGCTCCGACCAAGCGGAAACTTTGGTTGAGTTGCTAGATGAGGTCATTGCAGCGGCTGGCGATGGCGGATTTGGATGCACGCAAAATGATCGGGACGCGCTTGCCGCTCGGGTGAATGGCCTTGATGATGTTGACGCTTGGCGCGAACACGGACTGAAAGCTCTCGCCGCGGTGATCTGGTTTAGCGATGCGCGACCGCTGGTTTCTTTGCGCGCCCAACCACTGGGCGAGCGCCCTGGGCATATCGGTGAATGGATCAATCGACTGGGCGATCCGCGATCTTTGGTTCGTGCCGCCGTGGCGGTTGCGTTGCTATTGGTTCTAGCACCGCCGCTTTTCGCGGGCAGCAGACTTTTGTTGCTGCACTGGAAAATTGGCGACATGGAAAGCAAGGAGCGTTCACTTCGCTCGTATGAAAAGCAATTGAATTTATATTCTGATCTGTCGCGGCGCGTGTGGCCCATGGGAAAACTCCTGGGCGATTTGGCAAGCGTGACGCCCGAAGGCGTGGACTGGGAAGATCTCACTCTTTCACAAGATCGCAATATTATAATTCGCGGACTGGCAAAGACGCAGGACGGTCATTCCGGAACGGAAGTTATTTTAATTCTTGAAAAGCAAATGCGTGACAGCCACGTGTTTGACAAGGTGACAAAACGCTGGGATCCACCTGACGCCAAAGGCTTGGTGAAATTCAACTTGAGCGCAACGGTGGTCAAACCAACATTGCGTCCAAACTTTAAAGAGGCGCAAGATTTTGGCCGCAAAACTTTATCCGAGCGACGCTACGGACCAACTCCCGCGGCCAATCCCGCGCCATCGCCATCGCAAGCGAGTGAAAACGCGGTAAATACAGCTGAAATCACCACTGGATCAAACGAAGATTCCTCGCATGTGCCCAAGGACATTCCATCGCTTGATCCCTTGAACGAAGAATCCGCAACCCACACCACGCCTGCAACTTCAACAGGATTAACGGTGTCCGCCGCCAAATCGTCCAAGCCGGCAACCGTTGCCAAATCAGCGCATACAAGCTCCACCGATTCCGCCACGGCGCAATCGGCAACACAAAACACTTCCTCTAAAAATGTTTCCGAATCGACTGATGCCAACTCCACTGAAAATTCTTCCGAGGCTTCGAACCAGAAAAGTAAACGTGGCGGTCGCTCCACCAGCACTGGGGGAAACAATCTGCCGAAACGAAGCGAGCGCACGCCCGATAGCGCCAATGTGAGCACGCCTATTCCGCCTCCACTCAGCGATGAAGCGCTCAATGCAATGACCAAGGAAGAGGCGCAAGCCGCCATTAGTTTGGTTGCCACTGCCCGGCAAAGCGCTGAAGTTGATGACGCCACAAAGGCTCGCCTGAAAGAAGATTTTGACAAACTTAAAATGTATTTGAAGGGCAAGAAATGAAATTCAAACTGGACTTCAATCTTGATCGCAATCCAACGCTCGCTCAGATCCGATCCCTTCCAACGGCCGGTCGCTACGGCGTGATTGCATTGGCGATATTGGCCGCGTATTTCGCGGTTGATTCTTGGAGTTGGAACTGGGCGCGCGCATGGAACTTGGAGGCGGATCGAATTCAAAAAATATTGAGTGATTCCGCCAAAATAACCGCAAATAGCGCAGACACGCCATCCATTGGACCAGAGACATTTGGGCCCGTGTTACCCATTGGCAGTGAGTCCGAAGGCGCGCAATCCATGGCCACCGCGGTGGTGGAAATTGTAAAAAAATATTCCACCAACAATTTCAGCTACGACGCGCAGCGCGCCAGCACGCGGCTTTCTGGCGTGTCGGCCAACGGAGAAAAAATCGCCAAGGTCAGCGGCGAACTTCAGTTTGAATGTTCGGCCGATGTGTTCTCAAAAATTGTGGCGGACATTGAATCCAGTCCCGCGATTGAATCCATTTCATCCATACGACTGCAACGCAAAGAAGCGGAAAAAAAACTGGATGTGCGCATGACGATTGATACATGGGTTATTCCAGGCAAGTCCGCGACTGCTGGAGGTATTGGATAATGCAAACTCTCAACTGGCTTCGCCCACCAAAGGGCATCCACTGGACACCTCGACTTGCCTTGACACTCGCCCTGGTTGTGATCGCGGGGGCGCTCACTGTCAGCGGCGTGTTCAGCTTACTTTTAGCCTTGCTCACCTTTGGCGGCAATGTTGATCCAGCAACCACATTGGAAAATTCACTTAAGAAACATGAGCAACTCGCCAAAGTGGATCGGGATCGATTTGATGGCCGCAGCGCGTTTTTTATGCCGCCCGCGCCCGTGCGCAATATTCCCAAGCCCGCGCCGCCGCCAAAAATTGAAAAACCACTTCCGCCACCAGCGCCTGTGATTTCCTCGGAATACCGCGGCGAAAAGCCCAAGTCCGTACTTGGACCCATTGTGTATTTCGAAAGTTTTCAAATCAAAGTGGGCGAGGAAAATAACGGCATCAAAGTGCTCGCAACAAATGCGCCATGGAGCGTGAAACTTGGATACGAAGGCGGCGAATATGAGGTGGTGCTTTGGACTCGCGCCAAAGAAGATTTTTTTACCAACAAGTGGCCAACAACACGCACCCCTGGAATTGAAACTTCAACCGGATCTGGGGCTGGCAAAGATAAAAATATGACGGGCATGGGTGGTCGCATGGGAACTCCGGGCACTGCAAGCCATAACTCCACCGATCACACTGGTTCACCCAATGGCGCTACGCCTTCAGGCGCGCTGCCTGGTTCGTCAGTGGGCACAATCCCAAACACTCAAGTTCCGCCCACAAATGCTGGACCTGGATTTAACCGTCCTGGCCCAGGAACTGATTTGCCAGAAGGCGCGCCGCTTCCAAATGAGCCCATCCGCCCGCCGCTTCCAGACGGGGCTCCTTCACCTAATGCCGGAGCCGCTAAAAAAGATACAAGTCCCTCCAAGAACAATGGTTGGAACTCTAGTCAAATGGCTTCGCCGGCGCCAATAACGTCCGAGCAAATCAACGGAATGCAACTAGCCGAGGCGACCGCGGCGCAGGCGACCCTAAACACAGCAAAAGCCAACACCGCGCTTGACCTTGCAAACAAGGAACGGATCGCCAATGAATTGGCGCAAATTAGTCAGCGGATAAATGAATTAAAAGGGCAATCTTCTCCTCCATGACACGTTGACTTGCGTTGAGATTGTTACCTTTGCCATTGCGAGATCAAAGTTGTTTAAAGACCGTTTATTTAGCGCATAAAATGACCAATTTGGTCGATACTTAAAGAACCATATTTATCGGATTTCTAAAGCCTTGCGACCATTTCCAAACAAACTCTATTCATTGCGAACCGCGTTGCTCATCGCTACAGGTTTGGTGGCTCCAGCTTTGGCGGTGACCTCATTCGATCCAATGGATCGACCCACACGGCCACAACCTGCCGCGCAACCAATGGCGACTTTTTTGGATAAACCAATTTCATATCGCTCCGCGGTGATTCTGCCACAAGACACCGCGCGTAGGCCCGCGCCAATTTCACAACCAATCGTCGTGCCAACTTCCGCGCCGACTTCCGCGCCAACCTCACAACCAATCGTCGCTCCAACTTCCGCGCCAGCGATTGCGCCAACTTCACAACCGATCGTTGCTCCAACTTCCGCGCCCGCCGCGACCAATCCCACACAGCCAGTTGCAAATGAAGTTCCTGTTGGAGCAATTCAACTTGAGGGATCGCTGATTGAAAACGGCGCAAAAGAAATTCGTGGATCACGCCGCGTTGGTCCAACCGACAAAGTGAAACTCGCTTTCAAAGAAACAAAAATCGAAGACACAATTCCATTCATCGTGGAAACCACGGGCAAAGCGGTGATCATTCGTTTGCAACAAGTTGCGGCATTAAAAATAACTTTGGTGATGGACAAGGAAGTCAGCCGGCAAGATGCGCTTGATCTTTTATTCCAGGCATTCCGACTGAACACCATTGGCGTGGTTGAAACCGACAAAGTGGTGATGATTGATCTGCTGACCGAACTGAACAAACTGCAGCCCATCACGGTGCTTGGTCCAGAAATTGATGTGTCCACATTGTCAGAGGACGGCACCGTGTGCATCAAAGTGTTCAAGATTGAAAATACAAAGGCGCAGAATGTGGCCGATCAATTACAAGGAAATTTGCCTGATTACACCACGTTTAACGTGGATGCAAATTCCAACCAACTCATTCTGGAAGGCGACATTGGCACAGCCAAGCGAGTGCAGCGAATGATCACGCTGCTTGATGTTCCAGCGTACTTGGACGTTCGCACGGAAACATTTAAGTTGAAGTACGCGGACGCCACGCAAATTTCGACTCTGATTCAAGAACTCTTCGCGGCCAAGACTATTGGCGGCGGTGGTGGCGCAACACCACAACCTGGTCAACAAGGGCAGCCTCAACGACCGGGTCAGCCAGCACAACCACGTCGCGCCAGTGGCGGTGGTGGCGGTGGCGAAGGTTTGATTCCTGGAACTAGCGAACAACTTGTGGTCACTGTATTGCCAACCATGAACTCGCTGACCATTCGGGCGGAGCCAGAAATTCTTGTGGAGATTCGTCGTCTGATCACCACCGCGTGGGATGTTCCAATCACCAAAGACGGACAACCATTTCGCTTGTACGACTTGAAGTACACCGATCCGATCAAGGTGAAAGATTTGCTGCAAGCGCTACTTGAATCTGGTGGCGGCGGTGGTGGCGCTGCGTCGACACGCAGACCATTCTCCGCGGCGGGTGGAGCAAGTGGCGGAGCCAATCGAAATGCTGGCGCATCCCGTGCTGGCAGCAGTGGTGGTGGCGACAGTGGCGCGGATGTGGCCGTTTCAAATGTGTTCCGCATCGAGGCCTATCCAGATTCTGGTCGACTGCTTGTGGTGACCAAAACTCCTGACAACTTTGTGTGGCTGGACAAACTCATCAGGGACATTGATCAACCACTGCAAGCGGGCTTGCCAATTAGCGTGGAATTAAAACATGCGAGCGCCGTGCAAGTGGCTGAAATTCTCAACGCTCTGCTTGCTGAATCGGGCAGTGGCAGCGGAATTAAAGCGCCAAATGAAGGCTTGACTGGCATTGATTTCCAAGGCGCAGCGGCGGGCGATGCTGGCGGAACCGGTCAGAGCACAAATCTTTCCAGCACAGGGGCTGCGGGCGGAACCGCTACAGAAATTAAATTTCCATGGCAAACAGCGCGAGGCACTGGCGACACAGCGACTGAAGTCAGCGCGCTGGTTGGCAAGACGCGTGTTGTGCCCAACGCTGGCCAGAACAGTTTGTTGGTGCTTGCAAATCCAGAAATCCAACAAGCCATGTTGGACATCATTGAAAAGTTGGACAAGCCTGGTCGCCAAGTGATGATCAGCGCCGTGCTTGCTGAAGTTGTGCTTGGAGATAATTTCGCGTTTGGTTTGAAGTTTGGAAAGCGCGGCGACATTCAGCCGCTCACCGGCGCCAACGCCATTGTGATCAACGGCCAGGGAACCGCGCCAATTTATGAGGGTTCACGCACAGGCGATTTCATTGGTGATCTGACATCCAGCGTTCTTGCATTCGGAGTTGATGCATCGGTGATTTTGCAAGCGCTTTCAGAGCAAACGCAAGTCCGCTTGCTGCAGCAACCGCGCGTATTCACCAGCGACAATCAAGAAGCCAAATTCTTTGACGGCGCCGATGTGCCTTTCCAAACTGGCTCCACCACCGGCGGCACCACGGGCGGCGGAACTACTTCTAGTTATGATCAAATTGCCGTGGGAATTGGCTTGAATGTGCGACCGCGCATCACCAAGGATTTGAATGTGGCCATGCAAATTGAAATTCTTTTAAGCAATGTGGACACCACCACGCGCACCGTTGTGACGCCTGGAAATAATCCAACGATTCTACGACGCCAGACCAATACTTCGGTGGTGATCAAGAATGGCCAGACCATTGTGATCAGCGGAATTCGCAAGGAGCAAGAAAGCAAAGTCAAGACCAAGGTTCCTTTGCTCGGCGATGTTCCTGGGTTGGATTGGGTGTTCTCCTCCACGGAAAAAGTGAGCCAAGCTACGGAACTGGTTTTGTTTGTCACTCCACTTGTTGTTGAGAATCCAGAGGTCAATGACACCAATTACAACGTGCAGGACATTGAAAGACTGCGCGCCCTGCAGAAACCATTGGACAGCAAGACTGAGGAAATGTTGAAAGTGCTGGATAATCAAAAGGGAAGCACTCAACCCGCGAAAGCCAACCCAACAAGCGAGCCACTTGAAACGATTGTGACTCCGCCAGCCAACAGCGAGAATGTTGTTGCGCCTGTTACTCCAGTGGTTGCGGCTCCGGTTACCGCGCCGCTTCCTAAAAAATCTTCCGCGCCAAACACAGTTGCTCCAACCGCCGCGTTAGTGACACCCGCCGTTTCGACGCCGCCAAAAAAATATCCCTCCCCCGCCACGGCTGCGCCGATTGCGCCAGTTGCGCCCGCGCCAAAAAAGCCCGACCCGTCTGTTGTCGATCCGACTTCGTCGCAGACTGATCCAGAGTGAATATTTCGCTGACCGCTTTCCGCTAGTTCATCCGCGTTCATTTGCCAATGCGAAGAGTGGATTGAAATCGGGAATGCGTACAATTGAGCGTAAAGAAATATAAAATGAGCGATATTTCCACCCGCACTTTTTTTTGCATATTGACTGTGATTGTCACCGCTGGCTGCGTGAAACAAGTCACCCCGCTGGGACCCAGTCGACTGATCGTGAATGGCACCCCAAGCGATACGATCGTGCGCAATGATTCTGGCGCGGTCACCCGCGACACTTCCTTGGGATTTCGATTGACCAGCTTGGCGCCCGTTCAAACCGACGGTTTTTTTCTTCCTCTTGCAAGTTCCGATGGGCTGCGCCTTGCGTGGCAGCAAGAATCTAATTTCAATTGGCCCCTGCTCACGGCGCTTCCAATGTCGTCCCTGTCTGCTCGCGGCGTGATAGCGGTGCGTGAAATGGATGACACGAAGCCATCGCACATTTGGGAAGGCTCCTACATGCTTGGACGATCTTGCAACAGCGAGGGCGTTCTTGTTGAAAGCCCGCAAGCGGACGGCGCCCGGTGGATTGGTGTGCTGCCTTGGACAGGCGGCGAGCCGCAATGGTTGCTCCATGACGCCGCTGTAAATGCATTTGCTTCGATTGGACCCAGGGGCGAGTTGGCGTGGTCGCATAGGAATATTGGACAGAGGGAATTTTCCGTGACTGTGGACCGGCCCGAGGGGAAGTTTGAATGGCCGAGCAAACCGAATGAAAGTTGGTTGCTTCCAATCGTGGCGACGGACGGAATTTTTGCGGCGCGTCTGCGTGATGGCGTGCTTGAATTGGCGTACTTGCCGCTGCGCGCGGGACAGAACATGACAACGTTGGAGTCGCGCCCCGCGATTATTTTTAGAAATATTTCACTGCGTGGATCGGAGCGGTTGGCGTATCAATGCATTGGCTCGCTGTCGCCGGATCGCGCGGTGTTGGCGGATGGGTCGCTTTTGTTTTTTCATCCCGATCTTGGCCGCATTGTCATGTGGCAACCGCGCACCGATACGCTGACACCTCTTCCATTTGGAACGTTGAGCGCGACTGCGACAAGCTCCAAGCAATTGCTGCTTTCATTTCGTGATCAGCTCGCCACACTTTCACTTCCAGTGGATTCGATTCGCGGCCCCGTGACCTTATTGCAAGAACCATGGATTGCCAGAGCTCCCAGCGGCGAAGGCAGCGGCCCTGGGCAAATCATGATGTTTCTGCCCACCAAAGAAAAATGCCGGGTGGCTATTTTGAATTTGGACTGAGCAATAATTGGGCTCAATTTATTTTTAAATCCGGCCACGCAAGAATTGCCATAAATGCTGGGATGGCGCAAAAAGAAACGTTAGAGAAGACGAAGATCAGTCTTCTTCTTCGTCTTCTTCCTCTTCTTCTTCGTCGTCATCAGCATCGACGTCTTCATCCTCGTCTTCGTCGTCGTCGTCATCCTCGTCTTCGTCTTCATCCTCGTCTTCGTCGTCGTCATCATCCTCGTCTTCGTCTTCGTCTTCGTCCTCTTCTTCTTCGGTCTCCTCGTCGGCGTTCTCTTCTTCCTCATCCGCGTCATCGTCGAGATCGTCGTCGTCTTCCTCCTCGGTTTCTTCCTTTTCTTCAACCTCGGCGTCTTCATTGCCAAAATCATCCTCTTCCGCGAAGTCATCATCGTCATCCTCAAATGGATCAATGTCCTCATCATCATCTGGTCCGCCCATGATGGTGGCGGAGGTTTGACGTGCAAGAAGAATGCGCATGGGGTCGAGTTCTAAGGTTGGCATGGTGTTGATTTGTGTGTCCATAGGGATACCAGTTTGAATAGGGTTATCTATGAGAACGGGTGGTTTGTCAATGGGACAAAGGAGCGGAGATTGCAATGGTTTTATCATCGCCGCCAAGGAAGATCCATCCATCGATGGCGTCAGACTTTGCAATTCGACCAACGGTATTGCGCACCACCATCGGTGTTCCGATGCAACGCAGTCCATCTGATGGCCTAAATTCGCGCAAAAGAATTTCGGAATTGATGCTTTGGTCCCCGAAAAAATTCGGCCGCGCGCCGTCCACGACAAATACCGCGTTCTCGCCAAGGATCACATTTTCATAACGGTGATCCACGGCCACAGCGTCCACGCCAGCAAGCGTGCCGTCGTCCGCATGCAAACTCATCCGTTGCGCTCGATGCGCAAGCCATTGATTTTGATATGGCAACACCGTGATTGGATTTACTTGTGAGGGTTCATCGGTTTGAATAACAAATGGCAATGGATTGGACCGACCAGTGGCCAAGTTCAAGGCGACCATGGATCCCGCGCGCTCAAGCAACAAGCACCACATGCCGGCGATTTGCGCGGGCGGTGAATCCTTATAGCGGCGATCTTGTTGCACCCAACGAGTTGAAAGATTCGCATCAAGTTCCAAAGCGGCAACCACCTCGTCCGTTGCCACAAGCACGCAATCAGGAAGCACGCGCAACCAACGAACTCGACCCCATTCCTCGGGCAGCATCCGTTGCGTGACAATGGCGCCAGTCTGGCAACTCAGAACTTGGATCAACGATGGATTGCTGGTGAGATCATCGCTTGCGATCGCCTCGCGTCCGGCCACGCACAGCACTTGCGAAGTGGTATCCGCGGCGTCAATGGCGTGCATGGCAGATGCGAATGTCCATTGAGTTGCGCCGCTGGCGTTGTTCACCGCGATCATCTCGCCAACATTTCGCAGCAACACGCTCACGGGCCCGGCGCGAACACACGTGATCGCGGCCGCTTCGGCGCGTTCGGTTGCGGTGGCTGATTCAATGGCCTCAAGGCGAGGCGCTTGAAAAAGAGCCGCGGCGGAAGGAAGCCTCCATGCGATTTCACCAGAGTTTGGATTCAACGCAACCAACGCGCCGTCATCGCGAGACTGCGCGCACCAAAGCACGATGTTTGGAATCATGGCCATCACCATTGGATCGCGATCGCCAAATGCGCTGCGCCACACAATGCCAAGATCATTTCCGCCGCGCAATAAAATACTGGCCGGCTCGGCGAACAACATGGTTGAACGAGGGCGCTCGGCCTGCGCTTGTGGATCCATGGTCAGCAACCGCCCGGCGAAGGTTGTGCCTCGAGATTGCGCGGAGCCCAATTGCGGCAAGAGCTCTAATATATTCGCATGCGGCCAACGCGCGCCCGAAAGCTCGCTTGAATTCATCGAAAGGCAAATGCGCCGCGCTTCGAGCCAACCCATATCGCGGGCGCGTTGCGCGGCCTCTTGCAAAATGTTTTTCACCTCGCCGGCGCCGCTTGCAAGCAACACCGCCGTGTTCACCGCGTTGATGAACGACAACGAATCGCACTTGAGCATTTCAGCGCGCGCCTGCCGCGCCACGCGCTGCCTGCTGGACATGTTGGATGTTTGCGGATGCGACAAAACACTTTCAAGCGCCGCCACTTTCGCGCTGGTGCGACGCGGATCTTCACCCACCATCTCATCGCGCATGGTCTTGGATTCCAAAATGGAACACCACTGATCCATCGCCACATCGAATTGCCCCTGCTGCGCGGCGAGATCGCCAATACGCAACGCGATTGTGGCGTGGTGCGCCGATGAAGTCGCGGTGCTATTTGCAATGGCGAGTAATTGCGCGCGCGTGTCTTGATCCATGTCTTTCATGCCCAGCACATCAAGAAGCCTGCGCAACAATTCATCACGCAGGGCGCCGGTAGTTGAGTTGGTGTTGTTTTGATTGATCGCGCTGGACATGGCCGTGGCGCCATCCAACATCAACGGCGACTTGCCCAATGTGCGGCCAAATTCAAGCAGCGCCAGTCCATTGCGTGGATCGGATGGATTCTTTGCAAGACGATCACGCAGCAACCGCTCGCCTTGCGTGGCCTGCATGGAAAGCGAAACACGTTGCGCATCCACGATGGCGAGCTGCCCATTTTGCAAAGACAGATTGCCGCCCGCTTGAAGCGGACACTCACCAAGCGCGCGCCCAGTGGCGGGATCCAGCAACAACACTTTGTTTGTGAGCGGCACCGCGAGAAGTGGCTGGCCATTTTGATCCGTGCCCAAAGCGCATTCTCCGCGCACAGGATTTCTTTCGCTCAACTGATCGGACAGTTTCCAAAGCGTGTGGCGCGGATCATTGATGTCAAGCGCCACAACATCCTCGCCCAAAAGATAAATGCGTGATTGATCCGCCAATAAGGATCGAGCCGCGGGAAGTTGCTCGCTCACGCCAAGCAAGGTGGACCACTTGGTGGATCCGTCTTGCGCCGACAAGCACACCAATGTGCTTTGATCGGGCTGACTCCAGAACACGCAATCGTTGGCCACCACGGGCGAGGGAAGTTGCCAAGGCGGATTGGCCGCGCGCGGCTCGCGAAGCGGCGCGCTCCATCGACGCAACCAAATCACATGGCCATTGCTTGAATCCATTCGCGCCACCACTCCCAAACTTGTGGCGGCGATGACATCTCCATTGAGTTGCGTGGGTGAACTCAGCGGACGCGAAACGGCCAAGCGAACTCCACCCGCGGCGCCCAATGAATTGGCCCAGCGCAACGCGCCGGTGTCGCGGTCAAGCGCGATCAACCACGCCGCGCTTTCAAGCCGGGAATTACTTTTGCGCGCCTGCACAACAACCACATCATTGACAATCAACGGCTCTCCGTGCGGAAACAATTCGGCAAACGCATCCGTGCGCGCGAGTCGATCCAAATAAACATCCCACAAGCGCACGCCGGTTCGCAGCGAAAGCGCGGTGATTTTGGCGAGACCTGATCGCTCCTCCGAAAGAGCGTGTCCAGGCAATGTGACAACCACATCATCCGCGCACGCCGCCACGGCCAAATCGCTGGGAGCCAAAGTCGCGCGATCGCTTGGCGAACCCACGGTTTCTTGCCAGCGTCGCAATCCAGTTTGCAGATCGAGCAAGCGAACAGTGACGCCGTCCGCGATCAGCAAACCATCGGCAGTGAAGCGCGCGGTGCTGAGAAGCGCCGAGCCATTGATGGCCGATTCTTGCTGCTCACGAACATGCAATTGCGGATCCACTTGCACGAAGTGGCGATTGAGCCAAGTTTCCGCGATCCACTCGCTCCACAACGGACGCCACTGCGCGATGTCCACAAGTTTTTCCGCGGGCGTTGCGATGTCAGTTTGCGTTGGCGCTGGAGTGGCGTTGAAACTGGAATTGAAACTATTCTTGAAACTGGCGATATCAAGTGCGGATTTTTCCAGAAGTATTTTTTGTTCGGGCGCCAATGATGGATGACGCAGAGCTTTTTCAATCCAGCGCCGCGCTGAATCCACTCGGCCTTGATCCAGCGACTGCTGCGCGAGCGTCATCATGGCCTGCAAGCCCGCGGGGGTGAGCGAGCGAAGTTGCGCCACTTGCAAGAGTTCGCCCTGATCCAACCTTCGCTGTGCGGCGGCGGATTCCTCGCGCAACCAACTTTGCATAACCAAGGCGTTGCTCAATAGAAATCGCTCGGCCGCGTCGAGCGTGTTTTGAAACCTGTCGCTGGAGCCATCCCATGGAACCAATTTGTTTGGAAATCGATCCACGGCTTCTTGCAGGGAGCGCGCGCTTTCCGTTGGATTGTTCACGGCGGATTCTTGCGCGCGCCGCAGCAATTCCGCCGCGGTGGGACTTGTATCTATGGTCACCGGGGCGGATTCCTGGGCGTGAGCGCCGCGCGCCAACAACGCGACGCACAAGGCGACGCACAAGGCGAATGCCGCGGCGATCTGAAATTGGAAATTGTGATGGGCGACGCGTTTCACGCCTGAACGATACATTGCAACCATGTTCAAGTGCGCGTGTGCAAATGTCAAAGCAAAATCAAACGCTCGGTCGACGCGCGGATGGTTTCTTGCCGTGGCATTGGGCTTTATTTCCAACCTTTGCGCATGCACCACTCCACCCGCAATTTCCGTGCTTGCCGTGGACGTGGTTGAAGTTGGAAGCACCGCCAATGAGGTGTCCATACGCCTGCAACTTACAAATCCAACCAAGGTTGCAATTCGAATTGACACTTGGAATTATACGGTTCGTGTGCGCGAAGACCAGGTGTATTCGGGGCAATGGGTTGCCGCCATCACCATTCCACCGGAAAGCAGATTGCTGACGGCGATTCCCGCGGTAGTGCCAATTCAAAATCAGCCTGGACCTGAATCGCCTTGGAGCGTCAACGGATCGGTGCGGTATTTGGAAACCAGCCGCTTCAGCAAGCTTTTGTACGACCTTGGATTGAATCGTCCCAGCGCGCCGTTCACGGCTTCTGGACCAGGCATGGGTTCAGGCGGAACCATTCCCAGCGCGGGCTAGTTTTGCAATGGCAATATAAAAATGCACGCGTGGATG
>CANKBX010000052.1 GCA_947480055.1 Planctomycetaceae bacterium | reverse complement strand
ATGTGGACAGCCTCACGTTGTTCTGGCTGCTCTTTGTCACTGGCCTTGGAACGCTCATCGCCATTTATGCGACTGAATAGATGGAGGCCGATGTTGGCAAGGGCTACGCGCGCTTCTTCAACGGCGTGAGTATTTTCATTCTGGCCATGTGCACATTGGTGATGGCCGACAACTTGATTTTGCTGTATTTAGGCTGGGAAGGCGTGGGTTTGGCCAGTTACTTACTGGTTGGCTACTACTACAAAAAACCATCAGCCGTGGCCGCGGGCAAGAAGGCGTTCATTGTTAATCGTGTAGGCGACCTAGGCTTAGCCGTTGGTATTTGGTTGATCTGGGTGAACTACGGAACAATTGAATTCAACACGCTCTTTCAAGTGTGGCAAGACATGGATCATGGCGTTGGTGGTTTCGACAAGTCGCTGATTCCATATTGCCTGATGCTTGGCGCGTTTGGAAAAAGCGCGCAGCTTCCGTTGTACGTCTGGTTGCCAGACGCCATGGAAGGACCAACTCCAGTGTCAGCGCTTATTCACGCCGCAACCATGGTGACCGCTGGCGTGTACTTGATTGCCCGCACCTACCCGCTGTTCACTTTGCATCCAGACGCGCTTGCAACCGTTGCGTGGGTTGGTGGATTAACCGCCATCTTCTCCGCCACCATTGGCATGGCGCAATATGATTTTAAACGCGTCTTCGCCTACAGCACCATTAGCCAACTGGGATACATGTTCATGGGCTTGGGTGTTGGCACAACTTTTGGAGCGGCCTATCACACGCTTACGCACGCTTTCTTCAAGGCGCTTTTGTTCCTCACCGCAGGCGCAATCATGCACGGGTTCGCGGGTCAACTTGATCTGCGCAAATTGTCCGGCCTGCGCAAAGTTCCTGGCTTCAAAATTGTTTCATGGACCATGTTGATTGGTTGCCTGTGGCTTTCTGCCTTTCCATATTCAGCGGGAATGCTGTCAAAAGACGTCATTTTGGTGCAGGCGCTCGGTGGCAAGGACCACGGATTTGTGTGGCTGGGTTGGATTGGCTTGATCACCGCCGCCATGACGGCCTACTACGCGTTCCGTGTGTGGTTCCGCGTGTGCGCGGGTCCTGTGTTCTACATGCCGGGCGAAGAAACTCACGATGACCATGACGCGCATCACGATGATCACGGCGCGCATGCCACCGCCCCCACTTCAACAACATCACATGAATTTCATCCGCACGCGCCACGATGGGCCATGAACGGCGTGCTCATTGTGATCATGCTTGGCGCGTTCGCCACTGGTATTCCGGGCTACATGGAAATGCGCGGAGAATCCAATTGGGCGCAAGTCATGATGGCGCACTCCTCCGCTTTCGCTGGAAGCGTGCAAGCGCATGTCACTGACGCGGTGAACTTTGGAATGAATCCACATCAGTTGGTGGAGCTCTTTGGAACCATCGCCTCGCTGGGTGGAATCGCGATCGCCATGTACTTTCATTTACTGCAACGCAAGTCCGCGGACAAACTTCGCGCGTGGTTGTTGGCGCACAATTCCATTCGCTGGATTCCAGTGGCCATGGAGAACAAGTGGTATGTCGATGAGTTCTATCACGCGTGTATTCGTGGACCAGCATGGATCGCCGGACAGATTCTGCACTTCACTGACAAGCACGTGGTTGACGGCTTGATGGTCAATGGAATCGGCCGAATTCCAGCCGCGCTCGGACGCCTGTTTCAGCCGCTTTACAACGGTGTTTTACAGGGTTACGCCACCACCATGGCTGGCGGCGCCGCCCTTGTTGTGGCGTGGGTTGTCTATCGCTGGCTCACTAGTGGAGTGGCAGCATGATTCAATATCTTCTTCTACTTCTTCCAATCATCAGCGCGTTGGTGATTGTCCTAAGTTCGCAGCGCGCCGCCAAATGGATCGCGCTGATTGGATCCACCGCTTCGCTTATTGTGGCCGCCGTATTCGCGGTTCAATTTCCGCATTGGACCACGGGCGGATTCTGGCCTGATTTAAACACCTCGCCAATTCTTGGCAACTTCGGTGTTGATCTAAAAATTGGCGTTGACTCCGTCAGTCTGTTGTTGGTCCTGCTCACGGTGTTCCTCACGCCGCTTGCCATCGCTGGAAGTTTCAGCGCAATCACCACGCGCATGCGCGAGTACTACGCGTGGTTCATGATCCTTGAAGCCAGCATGCTGCTGGCGTTCATGAGCCGAGATATTATTTTCTTCTATGTGGGATATGAATTCACTCTCATCCCCATGTTCTTCCTGATCAGCATTTGGGGCGGCCCAATGCGCGGACCTGCGGCGATCAAGTTCTTCATCTTCACATTCTTGGGCAGCGTGTTCACACTCACCTCGGTCATCTTCGTGGCGGTGCGCCACTTTGACAGCACCGGCACATGGACATTCGCCATCGCGGACTTGGTGAAATTCTCCTCAACACAACTCAGCGCCAGGGAACAATTCTGGGTGTTCGTTGGCTTGATGAGCGGCTTTGCAATCAAGACTCCATTCTTTCCAACGCATGCGTGGCTGCCACTGGCGCATGATCAAGCGCCAACCGGCGGAAGCGTGATTTTGGCGGGAGTTCTGCTGAAATTAGGCACCTACGGAGTGTTCCGATTCGCCCTTCCCATGGCGCCAATTGGCGCGGTGGAGTGCTCCACGTTCTTCGCCATCCTGGGAATCATCGCCATTCTGTACATGAGCTTGGTGTGCTGGGTGCAGACCGACATCAAGAAGTTGATCGCCTACTCATCCGTCAGCCACATGGGTTTCGTGGTGCTTGGTTTGTTCGCGCTCAATCCAATTGGCTTGCAAGGCGCGGTGATGTACATGGTCAACCACGGTCTCAGCACTGGCGCGTTGTTCTTGTGCATTGGAATGATGTACGAGCGCTACCACACCAAGGACATGGAACAACTTGGCGGACTGGTTTCCAAAATGCCAGTGTGGAGTTTCTTCATGATCATCTTCACTCTTTCAAGCGTGGGCTTGCCTGGCTTGAATGGTTTCGTGGGTGAATTCTTGTGCTTGATGGGCGCGTTCGTGGCCGAGCATGATCAGCCCGCTGGTTATCCCGGCGTGCTTGGTCCTTGGTACGCGGTCGTGGCCGCCATTGGATTAATTTTGGGCGCCATGTATTTGCTCATCATGCTGGGAAAAATTGTGTGGGGCTCGTTGCGCGAGCCGCACGGCCAAGAACACGCGCAAGATCATGCTCAAGATCATGGCCAAGCTCACGCACAGCACGCCGAGATTCAATTACCAACAGACTTAAACTTCCGCGAGATCGCAATCTTGGCTCCAATCGCATTGGCGTGCCTTGCGATTGGCTTGTATCCAAAGCCGCTCTTGAACGCTGTTGAACCTTGCGTCAAGGATGCGCTGGTGAATTATCCCGCGGTGATTGATCAATACAACGCCAAGCGTGGGCTTGTGAATCCTGGCGCGCCCGTGAAACAAGCGGAGGCCAAGCCATGAGTTCTTTCCTTCCCATGGGGCCAAAAATCCTTGTATTGACCCCTGAAATCATCGTTTTTGGTGGAAGCGTTGTCACCAGCATTATTGGCTTAAGCCGCAGCAAAACTTTGCGCAAGTCAGTGCCACTTCTTGCGGCGATCACATTGCTCGCCTCACTGGCGGCTCTTGCAATGGGCTATTCACACGAGGCCGCCGAGCAAGCCGGCGTGCTTATGCCGCACTTCAACAAGATCATCAAGGCGATTATTTTGGTGGTGGGCATTGGCCTTGTCGCGATTTCAGTTGGTCATATTGATCGCCGCATGGAAGAGGCCGTGGCCCGTGGCGCAACAACATTTGATCCCATGCGCGTGGTGCGTGGAGAATTTTACTCATTCATGTTGCTCAGCATTTGTGGAGCCATGCTTATTCCAGGCAGCCCAGATTTAATCTGGCTTTTCTTGGCGCTTGAGCTGACAAGTTTGCCAACCTACATCATGGTTGCCATGAGCCGCGGAACACGCCGCGCTCAAGAAGCCGCCGTGAAATATTTCTTCCTTGGCGCCATGAGCACGGCCATCTTCTTATACGGCTTCGCGCTCATCTATGGAAGCACTGGATCGCTGCAACTTTCAACCATCCGCGATGTGTTCACCGATCAATCCGCGCGTGGCGGTATTGACACGCTGGGAATCACAGGATTGATTCTTTGCATTCTTGGCTTCTGCTACAAGTTGGCCGCCGCGCCAATGCATTTCTACGCGCCAGATGTGTATGAAGGCGCCGCCAATCCCGTCACCGGCTTCCTCTCGTTCATTCCAAAAATCGCTGGTTTTTCGGCGCTCGCCGTGCTGTTAAGCACCGTGGGTTGGTCTGGCCACGCGGGCTTCTCGGAAACTGGCGCGCTGATCAGTGGATTGCCCGCGCCAATTCTTGCCACGCTATGGATGATCTGCGCGCTCACCATGACGCTGGGAAATATCGGAGCCCTGTTGCAAAAATCCGTCAAGCGAATGTTGGCCTACAGCTCCATCTCGCACACGGGCTACATGGTCCTTGCGATCATCGCTGGACCTGGTCTGGGCTTTGAGGCGCTGCTCTTTTATCTGATCAGCTATGGCGTCACCAATCTCGCGATCTTTGGCGCGCTTTCAGGATTGCAAAAACGCGGCGAAGATGTTGAAAGTTTCGAGGAGCTCAGCGGCATTGGTCGCCGTTATCCCGGACTCGCCGCATGGCTTGCGATTGGATCAGGCTCGCTCATGGGCATGCCACCACTACTTGGTTTCTGGGCAAAGTTGATGTTGTTCATGGCGGGTGTTCAAGCTGGACACACTCCGCTGGTCATCATCGCCGCCATCAATAGCGCCGTGAGTGTTTGGTATTACTTGAGACTGATTGGAGTTCCATCATTGTCACCGCCAGGAACATCTTCCGAAGGCGTGACCAAGGGACCAAGTTCTTGGCCGAGATTCGCTGGAGCGGTGGCCGCCGTGACGGTCATTGTGTTGCCATTGTTTGCCTCTCGCATTCTTGGCAATAGTGCTGAATTTGCGCCTACAAACGCCAAACCAACCTCTGCCACCACTCCCACGGCGCCCGTGTCCACCCCCAAGCAGACAACTGGAAATTCCCCGCAAGAAACACCGCGCCAAATCGATACGCAAATTGCGCTACACTCCTCGCCCACGCGGCTGTAGCTCAATTGGATAGAGCACAAGCCTACGAAGCTTGGGGTTGCAGGTTCGAGTCCTGCCAGCCGCGCTTACTTTATTCCGCGTGAATTTGAAATCGCTCCGCTTGCGAGTCATCGCGGCGCTCACGGCAACGCATGGGCAACACACTCACAAACTCTTGAGGAATTTCGGATGAGCGCCAACGCATCGATCGCCACGTTATTCAACCAGATCGCGGACGCTCTAGAAGTGCTGGGAGAAAATCAATTCAAGGTGATGGCGCACCGCAAGGCCGCGCGCATACTTGAGGATCTTTCAGACGATGTCGCTGAACTCTGCAAGAGCGATCCGGATAAATTAAAATCCATTGATGGCCTTGGCGCGTCGAGCGTGCAGAAGATTCAGGAGTTCGTGGCCACGGGGAAAATAAAAGCGCACGATGAGGTTTTGGCCAAACTGCCGCCTGGATTAATCGATGTGTTGCGCGTGCCTGGTCTTGGACCCAAGACCGTGAAGCTGCTGTGGGATCAAGGCGGCGTAACTGATTTGACCACGCTGAAATCGCAACTGGCCAGTGGCGCGCTGGAGAAGTTGCCGCGCATGGGCGCCAAAACATTGCAAAATATAGCGGAAAACCTTGCATTTTTAGAGACCGCCGGCGATCGGGCCCGCCTGGGCGACGCCATGCCTATTGCGGAAACTTTTGTCACGCAACTGCGCGCCATCAAAGGCGTCACGCAAGCCGAGTTTGCTGGAAGTTTGCGCAGAGGCCGCGAGACCATTGGCGATATCGACTTGTTGGTGGCCACGGAACATCCCGCCCCTGTCATGCAGTATTTCTGCTCGCACCCTTTGGTGGCCAAAGTGCTTGTTTCGGGTGACACCAAATCAAGCGTGCGTTTGAACAACGGCATGCAAGTTGACCTTCGCGCCGTGCCCGCCATGAACTGGGGCGCGGCGCTGTTGTACTTCACCGGAAGCAAGGACCACAACGTCATCTTGCGCGAGCGCGCCATTGAGCGCTCAATGCGATTGAATGAATACGGATTGTTCGCCGACGACGGCGACGAAACTCCACCGCAACAGCGTGGCGTGAAACCCGTCGCTTCAAAAACCGAACAAGAGATTTACGTGAAGCTTGGATTGGAGTGGATCGCCCCAGAGTTGCGGGAATCCCACGGCGAGTTTGAAAAAAATATCACGCAACAACTTATTGTCGCTGGCGACATCCGCCGTGAATTGCATTGCCACACCACGGCCAGCGACGGCGTCCTATCAATCGAGCAACTGATTGAAACCGCCAAAAGCCGCGGCTTTGACGCCATTGCCATCACGGATCACAGTCGATCAAGCGCGCAGGCAAACGGACTTTCCGTGGAGCGCCTGCGCGAGCACGCCGCCAACATTCGCGCCGCCAGCGCAAAAATAAAAGGCATTCATGTTTTGGTTGGAAGTGAAGTGGACATTCTTGCCGACGGACATTTGGATTATCCCGACGATGTTCTGGCCGAACTTGATTGGGTGGTTGCCAGTCCGCACACCGCGCTCAAGCAAACGCCAGAGGCCGCCACCGCGCGCCTTCTTGCGGCAATCGCCAATCCGTTTGTGCATGTGATTGGCCACCCCACGGGACGCATTCTGAATGGCAGACCTGGCCTTGAACCAAACATGAAGTTGGTCATTGCCGCCGCCGCCAAGGCGGGCGTGGCATTGGAAATAAATTGCAATCCCGCGCGTCTTGATTTGCGCGACGCTCTGGTTCGCGCGGCGCATGAAGGCGGCGCAATGATTTCCATCAACACGGACGCCCATGACGGGGAACACTTTGATTTTCTACGCTACGGAATTCTCACCGCTCGGCGCGCCGGACTAGCTGCCGCGGGTTGCGTAAACGCATGGCCATGGAAACAATTTGAAACGTGGCGCCTGTCTCGCGGACGCTCCAAGTAATCAAAAGAATTCGTAATTGCCCACTTCACTGCGCGCCAAGCAGCGTCAACGGTGATTTGCCGCAACACCTTCATGCACGCGGTCACCAGGCATAAGCACAATGTTCACCGCGTCAAACAAACGCCTTCCCAGACGCTCTTGTTCAGCGGCGTTGGCTTCAGTTTGCAAACGCAGAGCGTTCACATCAATACCCGCGCTCTGAAACTTGGCCGTGGATCCGTTGATCTGTTTCAAAATGGTCGCGCGATTCCATTCGGGGTGAAATTGAATGCCGTAACTGCGAAGACCAACGGAAAAAACTTGAATGGGGCACGCCTCGCTGCCAGCCAAAATTTGTCCACCCGCGGGCAACTTTGTGACCTCATCGGAGTGCCAACACATTTTTAAACTCGACCAAGGTTGGCCCGCGAACAGAGCGTCCTCGCGGCCAATGTTGTTCAGTTTCACGGTTTGCCAACCCAGTTCCGATTTTTTCATGGCCTGAGTTTCGCCACCCAAGGCGGCCGCCAAAAGTTGCGCGCCCAAGCACAGTCCAAGCACTGGAACATTGGCGTCATGCGCCATCTTCAAGAATACTTTTTCGGCCGCCATCCAAGGCGCGTCATTCAAGTGCACGGTCTGCGGTCCACCAAGGGAAATCACGCCGTGCACATCGTCCAAGTCGGCGGGCACAATTCCACCGGCGTTCAGTTGAATGACGCGCAGGCGTTGGCCGTGGTGGCGCAGCGAATCCATAAGTAAATCGGCGGGGCAATCGGACGAATGTTGAAGAATGACAATGGCCATAGTGGAGCAAAGATAGCACAAGAAAAACCGCATGCTTTGCGCAACTTCATCCACACGCCGGGACAATGCCCGCGTGAATACGCCCATTTCAAAACATGACGCGGCGCAACCAACAAACCCGCTCGCGCCGAATGAATTCAGGGGCGGCGCGCCCAACCGCCCCACCGCCACGCACTCCGCGCAAAGTCGCGCTGAAAAATCCACCGCCCGCATCAACTCCGGAAAAAATGCGGAGGAGGCGGCGGCCCAACATTTGCAATCCAAGGGCTACAACATCATCGCGCGAAATCTGCGCCTGGGACATTTGGAAATTGATCTGTTGGCCACACTTGCGAACACAAACTTGCTGATTGTGATCGAGGTCAAAGCCCGCCGCACAGGAACGCACGCGCCTGAGTTGCGCGTGGACTGGCGCAAGCAACGGCATCTCATTCTTGCGGCGCAGATGCTTTTGTCCCGGCGAATGTTTCATGGCAAGCAAATTCAATTTGACGTGGTCGCCGTTGAAATGGATCAACTTCAAAAGCCAATGAACATTCGTCATATACAGCGGGCCTTCGACGCGAATATGCGCTGACTGATTCGGGCAATGCGCCTGGAAATTCTTGGCGCAATTCGTTGTGGCACACATCCGCGGAGCGTGACTCACACAACCAAGTGGATCGCTCTTGCCGCGCTCAACGGAAATATCTTGTCAGCGTGATTGACACCAATCGCAATTTCATGGCCTCAAGATCGGAGGCCACCCACCGCGTGCGCAAGTTCGTGTAGTAGCGCTGTTGCTCCATTCCATAGCGCTGATTCTCAATTTGTCGCCTCAGTTGCATTTGCAACGGCGGATCAAAAATCGACCTGGCCTTCTCCTGCTGCGTTGAAATCAGCGTCATCCAAACAACTTGCGTCTTGGTCTCGATTGGTCCATCGACCTTGTTCAATTCAAGGCCCTTGATCCGCGTCTTCATGTCATCCACAAGATCAGGAATCGCGTCGATGCCGCCTTTGGGAATGGTCATCTCGCGCCAAAAACCACCATCCGAAATTTTAAGATCCGCGGCCACTTGGCTGAACGATTTGCCTTGCGCAAAGCTTGCCTTCACCTGATCCACTTGCGTTTGGTTGGATTTCAAAACGGCGACGCGACCAATGCGAATCGTTGGAAGCGGATTATACGTGGCGCTATTTTGATCGTACAAACGCTCCACGTCGCGCCAACTCACAATGGTGCGCGGCCGAATACGTCGATTTAAAAGATCGCCCGCAAGCGCCTGATTTTTCTGGCGGTTCATAAATTCCTCGATCGTCGTGCCGGGAAATTCTTCCTCAATGCTGCGCTGGGCGTCGGCGCGGCTTCCACCACGCGTGGCGATTTCTTTTTCCTGCAAGTCCTTCAACCATGCCAACACGCCTTCCTGGGCATCGGCTGGAATCATGGCTTCGGCCTCGGAAATAATCAGCAAATTGTTCACGTATTGGTCAAAGGCTTCGCTAATCATTTGCACAACTTGGTTGCGCGCTTTCACGCGATCTGGATCGGCGGCGATAGTGATAATGCGGTCTTCACGAGTCTTGAGGAATTCGCTGGCGTAAAGCGGCTTGCCATTCACTTGACCCACAAGCGAATCAACCGGCCACTTTTGATTGACGGGAAGTTGCGCGTCAATGTTCTCGGGCAACTTTTGCGTCATCGTGTTTCCATCTGGAGCCGTGGACACCAACTCGGTTTTTTGCGTGGTCACTTTATTTCCGTTGGCCACATCCATGGTTGCGTCAGTGGTTTCCACCTTGGGCGGCTCAAGGTCCACGTCTGGAATTTGCACAATGCTGGGGTTCACATCCGCGGGCAGATTGCCTTGGCTAAATGCGATGGAGTTCACCTCCACGGCGTCCTTGGGCGTGCTGTCGGTCGACATGCACCCCGCCACAAAAATCACGCTGATGATTTGAGTAGCATTACGCAAAGGATTCAAGCGCCTCAATCGCATGCGTGAAGTCTAATCAATTGCATTCGCCTTGGTGCCATCGCGGCGTATACTAAATTCACAATGAGCGACAACAACACTCCAGAAATTCAAGTTGATTCGGATTGGAAAGCCCAAGCGCAAGCCGAGAAAGCGCGCTTGAGTTTGCAGGAGGAAAGTCGCCCAGCCAAGCCGGGCAAAGATGAGTTGCCGCCCGCGGATTTCCGCAGTTTAGTGGGCTTGTTGGCTTCGCAAGCCATTGGGGGATTGGGTGGCTACACCGATCCGCAAGGCCGCGTCATGGTGGACATCATGGGCGCGAAGTTTGCCATTGATCTTATTGGCGTGCTTCAGGAAAAAACCAAGGGAAATCTCTTGCCAGAAGAGGAAGCCGAACTCAGCGAAGTGCTCGGCGAGTTGCGTTCACGCTTTGTGCAAATTGCGCAGGCCGTGGCGGCGCGCATGAAGAGTGGTCAAGGTGTTGAAAGCATGAGCGCAGGCGCTCCAGCCGGTTCACGCAAGGCTCCAGACGCGGGCGCTGGTCCAAAGCTGATCATTCCGTAATTACTTCTGGTTAGCGAAACAACATCGCGGACAGTAGCCGCTCCATTGGCGGGTAGTACAACGACAAGTACGCGCCAAGAAAATACAACACGATCACACCAAGCAGAACGCGGTCCTCGGTCAACGTTTGCAACGGCTTGTCGGACAAGCCCAAGTTGGCGCGGCGATAGAAGCGATGAATGCTGATGGCCACGAATGGCGTGAGCAAGGCAAGTCCAAGCGCGCGGCTTCCATAGAGACCATTGGCGTGCTCCGACAGCGTGTACATGAGGTAGGTCACCAGCACCAAGCACGCGCTCAGTGCCAGCAACCAATTTAATTCGTCGCGCGTGTCGTAACCGGCGCGGGATTTCCAATGCATGATTTCGCCGTGCTTGACGGCATTTTCAGCCGATGCCTTGTCGCACAACCTCTTGGTGAAACCCAGAAACAGCGTGAGGAAGAACACGCACAACACCAACCAAATTGAAATCTGCACTTGAATGCTTGTGGCCCCCGCCGCCGCGCGCAAACAGAAACCCGCGGCCACAATTGCCACATCCACAAATGGCGTCACTTTGAAATACAAGTTGTACAGCAACTGCAGTCCGACATAGCTCAACAGGATCACTCCGGTGTTGGCGTTCACGCGCCAAGCCAGCAGCGCGCCCACCAACACAAGCAACGCGCCCGCGCCCAATGCGGCCGGCACACGAATGGCGCCGCTTGCAACGGGGCGCATGCGCTTCAGTGGATGCTTGCGATCCTCCGCGGCGTCAAGCGCGTCATTGATGGCGTAGATGCCACTGGCGGTCAAGCAAAATGCAAGCAACGCAACAAGCAGCGCGCCCCACTTTTGTACAACAACATCCGAGGGAATATCTCGACCTTGGCTAGAAAGCCAAAAGACCATTGGCAACAAAACAAAAATATTTTTTACCCAGTCACCGGGGCGCAATAAAGAAACCCATTTCGTCATGCGCTATTCATCGGACAAATGAGCGCGCGCTCGACAGACTTTCAGCGACTTTAAAGATGAAATCGCATTGCAAAGCCAATCACCACACGGGTCATATTCTTGCTGTTCCCCAAACCACGCTCGCATTGAAATGCTAGCTTTAAAGGCTGCATTTTGAGTATTTGCAACGAGCGCCAAATCAAGAAACAGTGCAGGTCTTGCGCTCGTCGCCCGCTTCAACGCGTTCAATCTTCAGAGCCAAGCCCGTATCGCTGCTCACTTCAATCAGCACGCCCGACACGCGAACCTCGCCGCCAGAAACTTCATATTGAACAGGCAAGGCCGTGGTCATGTGGTGCACCACGCGACTGGCGTCGCGGCCAATCACTCCGTCACATGGTCCGCACATTCCAACATCCGTAATGAACGCGGTGCCACCGGAAAGAATGCGCGCATCCGCGGTGGGCACATGCGTGTGCGAACCAATCACGGCGGCAACGCGGCCATCAAGGTGGTGCGCAAGCGCGGCTTTCTCGCTGGTCACTTCCATATGCGCCTCAACAATCACAAGCGGACGCTTTTCTGGAAGCTCTTTCAGCACACGGTCGGCCGTGGCGAAAGGATCATCGGCGGGCAGAGGAAAATAAATCCGTCCAAGCATGGTGGTCACAAAAACATCGCGCGGGCGACCCGCCGCCGCCGCAATGCGAACCCAGCGTTTACCAGGCGCGCGATCGGACAAATTTGCCGGTCTGCACACGGGAATAGATGGATCCTCCAGAGCCGAAGTAATTTTGGGATCACGGTAGACATGGTCGCCCAACGTCACGGCGTCGGCGCCCGCGTCGCGCAACGCCTGCAACAAATCAGGGGTAATTCCCGAGCCATTACGAATATTTTCGCCGTTGATAATCACCACATCCGCGGAATATTTTTCCCGCAGCGCTGGCAAGTGCTTGGCCACAGCGGCTCGCCCGGGAGCTCCCACCACATCACCAAGAAATAAGATTCGCATTGGACGCGCCATATTGGTTACACTCTAGCGCAAGCGCGGAGTTTCCATTGGTGAAATTTCTCGCTCATTGAAATTCAACCATGAGCACAACGGCATTTCATAATGGCGACAAGGTTCGCCATAACGCTCGCCCCGAATGGGGCATTGGTTCTATTTTGAAAGTTGAAATGCTCACGCGCGAAGGCAAGCCAGATCAGCGCCTGTGGATTCGCTTTCCAAACATTGGAACCAAGACGCTGTTGGCCAGCGCGGCGGATTTGGAAATCACCAATGAAATCGTGGCAGATGTGGCGCAGTCAATTCACTCGCGGCCAACGCTGGCTCAGGTGGAAATGAAGCGCGAAGGTGGATGGCTTGGCGCAGCTGGCGCTGACAAACCCGAAGCCGTGATGACGGCTATTACGCCTCAAGCCACTGATCCATTTTTAAGTTTGCGCAAGCGTTTGGAAGTCACGCTTGCGCAATATCGCTTTGAAGCCACGGGCGCTCGCTTGGTGGATTGGGCCGTTGCGCAAAGTGGAATTGACGATCCGTTGAGCCGATTCAATCGACAAGAACTTGAGCAATTCCACGCCAAATGGCGCTTTGATCTTGACGCGCATTTGGGCAAGTTGCTTATGGAATGTCGCCGCGAGCCCGATGTGTTGGCTGGCGAACTTTCCAAAGCGCCTCCACTGGCCCAACGTGCCGTGCAGAAAATTCGCGGCATGCGCTGAGCGCGTTGCTCTGCTTCCCAATCGCCAATTTATTTGATTCAAAGACCGATAGATTTCGTTTTCCACGATGTTCCGTCTGCGCAGGCTCGCGACTATAAATTCACATTTGGAAAGCACACAACGCTTGCCAAGACGTTTTTTATTATTGATATTCAAGGCGGAGGGCACATTATGAATGACACTTCGATGGAACACAAAATGAAGCAAGCAATTGAATCGCTCTACACCACATGCTTGGGCGCTGATGGCGTGGCGCCGCAACAGCGCGTTCCAGCCCGCGAAGCGATCGACGCACTGCGCATGCTTTGTGCGTACCAAACATTCGACATAGAAGCCACACGCCGGGAGAACGTCGGGCTTCGAGCGCTGATCAAGGGCAAAAGAAAACCGCGGCGCAAGGACTAAAACTCATTTGATTTAAGAACCACGCGCTTGGGTGAACGCGCTTTCGATTTTCAACGCGTAAACCCAAGCCACAGCGCTTCAAGGTCGCGCTCGCGAATGGGAGGCGTCAAGCCCTGACCCGCTCCCCACGGCAACAAGCGCGCGAAGCGAACGCTCCACTTTAATTGACTCCATGTTGATGACTCGCAACGCCTTGGCCGATCCTGCGCTAACCGCGGCTTCCATAGCAAATCAAATTGATCACGCTGCGCGCGCAACACTCCCGCGCCTTCAAGTTGCGCCACGCGAGCGCGGTGCGCCTTGATCAGCGTTGAAGCCACAAGCAAATAATTCAGCGGCATGTCTTGCAGCCAATCGCGCCGAAGTAAATCGTCGCGCTCGCTTTGCGCGTCTTGAAGAATGGGTGCCCACGACGCCGGCGCGGGACGCTTCAAGTCTGAATCAAGCGCCAGCACTTCATTGGCAAGCGCCGCTACGGCGTGAAGGACGCGCTGCGCGGCCCCAAGGATTTTTTTATCCACGCTCTCAATCTGCTGGTTCAATTCATCACGTGTTGGAAGCGCCTCTTTGCCTTCAAGCAAAATCAACTCCGCAATACGCATAACCAATTGACGTTTCCAAGCATCCGAACTACTACGCGCCACGGATTGAATGGCCGTAAATTCGCCGTGAAAATCTAAATGATGCTCAATTGCGCCGCGGTTCAGTTGCAACACCAACTCGCACAACGCGCGCGATTGACTTTCATGCGCCTCTTGAAACGTGGCGAATTGGCGCAAACGCACGCCGCGATCATTGTGAACTTCTTGATCAATTGCATGCAAGCCGCTTGTCGCGCCAGCCTTCACATTCGCAGCATCATGGCGCACATTGCCGCGGCTCTTGAAATGCTCTTGACCATCACACATTTCAAGAGCGGCCCACGCACGCACTTGGCCCGCTTGATGGCCAATGTTCACCAGCATTGGCAACACCGCGGGCAAAGGCGCGATCCACCACGCGAACTCTTTGCCAATAGGCAAGCCATTTGTGGTGCGCGCGATCACTTCGCGGCGCGCCAGATCCGATTGCGCCGCAAATTTTTTCACCAACCCCCTTGCGTCTCGACCCGTTGCCAACACGCGT
>CANKBX010000051.1 GCA_947480055.1 Planctomycetaceae bacterium | reverse complement strand
GCGCGGGGTGTCAAAGTGACAGAAGTTATTTTGGCCATGAATCTGGACATGGAGGGCGACAGCACGGGCCTCTTTCTTGCTGATCCATTGCAATCGTTGGGGATCACGGTCACTCGTCTCGCGCGCGGTTTGCCCGCTGGAAGTCAGATCGAATTCGCCAACCGCGCCGCTTTGGCAGACGCCATCGCAGGCCGTCGAGTGATGGGTTGATTCACCAGTTTAATGGGTGATTTGGCACATTTCGCCAGTGCGCCGCCGTAGTATGTTGCGATGCGTTTCGATCTTTCGCAAAAACTTCGCACTTCACAGCAGTTGCGCTTGGCGCCTCGGTTGATCCAAAGCATGGAGGTGTTGCAAATGCCGTTGGCGCAATTGCAGGAACGCGTGGAGCAGGAACTTGAGCGCAATGTTGCGATTGAGCAAGTGGAGCCCGAGGCCAGCGACGAGGATCGCGCCGAGCAAGCGGAGCACCAAGAAAATACGCTGCAAGAAATTCCAGAGAAGCCGCTGCAAAGTGGCGAGAGCCAGGAAACTGGCGCGGCCTTTGAACGAGCGCGCGAATTTGAGCGCGACTACGGTGAGAGTGCCCAGCCATCAACGCGCCACTTGGATGGCGACCGCGATGTGAAGTATGAAATGTTGGCGCAAACCGCGGCGCGGCGCGAGCCATTAAGCGAACAGTTGCGCCATCAATGGGACATGATTGAAACCGACGCGGCCACCTTGCTGGCGGGAAAAACAATTCTGGATTTTGTGGATGACGACGGTTTGCTTTCCGCGGATCTTCCGGCGATCGAGGCGCACTCCAGCAAAAATGGAAATCCCATTTCCCAGCAGGAGCTGGAGCGCGTGTTGCCGTTGTTGCAAGAATGGCTTGAGCCAGCCGGCGTTGCGGCGCGCGACGTGCGCGAAAGTTTGTTGATTCAAATTGACGCCAAATTGGATTCGCGCCGTTGGAACGAGCGCCCCTCCGCGCAAGATCAGTCCGAGTGGCGCGACGCGCATGTGTTGGTGAAGGAGCATTACGACGATTTGTTGGAGAATCGCCTGCCAAAAATCGCCTCGCGCAGTGGAATGAATGTGGAGCGCATCGAGGCCGCGAAGGAGCGACTGCGACGGCTGACTATTTCTCCTGGCCGCGACTTGACCGATGAAACCGAGCGGCCAATTGTTCCAGATGTCATGGTTGAATTTGATTCGGAGCAGGATCGTTATGTCGCGGCGATTTGCGACGGTTCCGTTCCGCCTCTGCGCGTGAGTCAGCGCTACTCCGTCATGGCCGAGCAGGAATCCACCGACGCGGCCACCAAAAAATTTGTGCAAGATGGAATCCGCTCCGCCAGTTGGCTGATCGATGCCATCACCCAGCGCAAGAACACGCTGCTGAAAGTTGTTGAAATTGTTTTGGAGCGCCAGCGTGAATGGTTCGACGAAGGTTCGGGCCATCTTCGGCCGCTGCCCATGATGGATATTGCCGATCGAATTGGCGTGCATGTGGCCACGGTCAGCCGCGCCGTCGCCGGCAAGTGGATGCAAACTCCGCGCGGACTTGTGGAGTTGCGCAAGTTCTTCACCGGCGGCACCGAAAATGCCGACGGAGAAAGCGTGAGTTGGGAAGCGGTGCGAACCGTGCTGCAAGAAATTGTTGACGCCGAAGACAAAGTCCGACCGCTTTCGGACGAGGCCATCACCACGCAATTGCGCGAGCGTGGAATCACCATTGCTCGGCGAACAGTGGTGAAGTACCGTGAGCAAATGGGTATTCAGCCAGCGCGGCGGCGTAGGCGACACATTGATGGAGAGCACGCGTGAGTCACGCCTTGGCGCAACCTATCACTGAGCTTTTGCATCGATGGGGTCCAGACTCGCCCGTGTCCATGACGCAGTCCGATGCATCCCATTGGTGCGCGCAATTCACTCGCGCCCACGGCGAGAATTTTTCCGTGCTCAGCGCGTTGCTGCCGCGCGCATCCCGCCAAGATTTCTGCGCCATCTACGCATTTTGTAGATGGGCCGATGACTTGGGCGACGAGGCGCAAAGTGCCGATCAAGCATTGCAGTTGCTCGCGTGGTGGCGCGGCGAGTTGCAGGCGTGCTACGCGGGTCAACCCAAGCATCCAATCATGATTGCGTTGGCGCCGGTGATCGCGCGCCACGCTCTGCCCGAAACGTTGTTCGACACATTAATCCAGGCATTTGAGTGGGACAATCGGCAAAATCGATGGGAGTCCCTGGAAGAACTCACGCGCTACTGCGCCATGAGCGCGGATCCGGTGGGTCGTTTGGTGCTTGCGGTGCTTGGCGAGCCGCGTGATGAATCCATTTCGCAACTTTCAGATTGCACATGCACCGCGCTGCAATTGGTGAATCATTGGCAAGATGTGCGCCGTGATCTTTTGAAGCGCGACCGCGTGTATTTGCCCAAGGACGCGTGGAAAGATATTCCAGATTTTCACCAACGACTACTGCTCACCGCGCAACGTGGTTGGGCGGCGGACTTGGATTTTCTTCCGGCCTACCGCGACATGTTGGCCAAGTTGTGCGATTCCACCGAGCAACTCTTTGACCGCGGCGATGCCTTGTTGCCCAAGATTTCCACAACATCACGTCCAGTCATTGCGCTGTTCTCGGCGGGTGGCCGCGGCGTGTTGAACCACATTCGTCAATGGGATTTTGAAACATGCATTCGCCGTCCCACAATGGGTCGAGTGGAAAAACTTTTTCTAGTTTCCAAAGCGTGGATTTCCTCGCGCATGAATCGGAACGCCGCGTGAATCCGTCATTTGAACAAGCCGTGGCCGCCTGCGAAACCATCACGCGCGAGCGCGCCAAGAATTTTCATTATGGATTGCGTCTCACGCCGCCTGAAAAACGCTGGGCCATGTACGCCGTCTACGCGTGGATGCGCGAGGCCGATGATTTGGTGGACGATCCAGCGCGTGATCCGCAAGATCGCAATCAGCGTTTGCAGGCGTACCGCGACGCCACCGACGCGGCGCTGGACGGACAAGTGCAAACGCAAACTCCCGCGTTGATCGCGCTCACACAGGCCGCCAAGCAATTTCATTTGGAGAAAAAAGATTTTCACGACATGTTGGATGGACAAGTTGGGGATCTCACGCCGGCCAAATTTGAATCATGGCCCGAGTTGCGTACATTTTGCTATCAAGTCGCGGGCACGGTTGGTTTGGTGTGTATACGCATCTGGGGTTTCCGCGGGCAGGAAGCCATCAAGTTGGCCGTGGAGCGGGGAATCGCGTTTCAACTCACCAATATTCTGCGCGACTTGCGCGAGGACTTGGACAGCGACCGCTGCTACTTGCCGTTGGCGGAATTTCGCGCCATGGAGTTGACGCCTGAAATGGTGCGCGCGTGGAGCGAGCCCGATCGATGCGCTGAATTTATCCGCGCCCAATGCGAGCGGGCCCGCGCGCATTACGATCGCAGTGCGCCGCTAGACGCGATGATCGACGCCGCATGCTTGCCTACGCTGTGGGCTATGACAGAAATTTACAAGGGCGTGCTCGCCAAGATCGAGGCCGACCCGCAACTCGCGGTGCGTGGTCGCGCGCGCCTGAGCACGCTTCGCAAAGTGTGGATCGCGCTGCGAGCCAAGCACGCTCTTGCAAAAGCAGAGAATCCAAAATGAAAACGGTGGCGATTGTGGGTGGCGGAATCGCCGGAATCGCCGCGGCCATTCGCTTGTCCCAAGCGGGTATGAAACCAATCGTGTTGGAGACGCGGCGCAAACTTGGCGGGCGCGCCACCAGCTTTGTGGATCCACGCACCGGAAAATTGTTGGACAATTGTCAGCACGTAGCCATGGGATGTTGCGTGAATTTGCTCGACTTTTATCAGCGACTTGGCGTGCTGGATCGAATGCAGTGGCACAAGGAAACATACTGGGCCAATCCGCCGCACGCTCCCGACGTGATGCGCGCCGGATGGCTTCCGGCGCCGGCGCAATTCACCGGAAGTTTTCTGCGCATGCGCATGATTTCACTCAAGGACAAAGTCGCGATCGCCTTCGCCATGTTCAAACTTCTTCGCATGGGCTACGCGGGCCGCGAACATTGGCGTGGGCGCGTGTTCCTGGATTTTCTGCGCGACACCGGTCAAACCGAGCGGGCCATTGAGCGATTTTGGGAACCCGTTGTTGTGAGCGCGTGCAACTTGCCGTCCTCGCGCGTGGATGCGCCCTTTGCCATGAAAGTTTTTCAAGAAGGTTTTCTCAGCCATCGTGTCGCCAGCGCAATGGTGTTGAGCACGGTTGCGTTGCTTGATTTATACGATCCCGCCGAGGCCATGATTCGCCGAGCGGGCGGCGAAGTGCGCCTGGGTGTGAGCGTGCAAGCCATCGCGTTTGACGGCGCGCGTGTCACCGGCGTGGTCACCGATGAAGGTTTGGTGCAAGCGAGCGCCGTGATCGCCGCGGTTCCATTTGATCGACTTGTGAAATTGTGTTCGCCCACTTTGCAAGCCGCCGACGAGCGATTGCGCGGCATTGACGGCATCGCCACCAGCCCGATTCTTGGCGTGCACTTGGTGTATGAAAAAATTGTTCTGGATCAACCGCATCTGGTGTTGCCCGCGCGCGCGACGCAGTGGTTGTTCAACAAGGGCGTGGATGAAGCGGGGCGCCAACATATTCACGCGGTCATTTCCGCCGCTGACCAGTGGATGGATTTGGATGAGAACGAAATCACGCGCCGTGTGCGCGCCGATATTGAGTGGGCGTGTCCGCGCGCGCAAGGGCTCGCGCCGGTCGAGGTTCGCTCCGTGAAGGAGAAGCGCGCCACCTTCGCCGCGGTTCCCGGCTTTGAGGCACTGCGTCCGGGTCCGCGTCCGCGCGCAAGTGGCGGCGTGGACAATCTTATTTTGGCGGGCGATTGGTGCGACACTGGTTGGCCCGCCACAATGGAAGGCGCGGTGCGTTCGGGATACGCCGCGGCCGACGCCCTCACGCAACTTGATTCATTGCAAAGTGAATTACCTGTGGCGCTGCTGGCGCGCGTGGCGGGTTTGGGATAATGGACCACGCGTTGACCGCCGAGATTTTGTCCACGCTAGAGGCGGCGGGATTCGCGTTGTATGGAATTTGCAGAGCCACTGAAACTTCACATCGCGCCAAGTTCACGCAGTGGCTTGAGCAAGTGGGTTGCGGCGAAATGACGTATCTCGCGGAGCACATTCAGCAGCGCATGGATCCATGCGAGTTTGTGCCCACGGCACGTTCGATTATTTGCGTGGCTGATCGCTACACCAGCGGCGAGCCTGAGCAAATTCATGGTGGACATTTGAATCGTGACGCGCGTGGCGTCATTGTTTCTCCGCGCGGTCGTGTGGCGCGTTACGCGCGCGGGCGCGACTATCACAGCGTGATTCGCGATCGTCTTGAGCCCATCGCCGATGATTTACGCCGACGATTTCCCGGAAATCGTTTTCGAGTGTGCGTGGACACCGCGCCAATTCTGGAGCGCGAGCATGCACAGCGCGCCGGCCTTGGCCGCATCGGCAAGCACACGTTGTTGATTGGCGAAAAAAGTGTGGGCAGTTGGATTGTGCTTGGCGAAATTGTCACGTCCCTCGACTTGGCGCCCAGCAATCCGGTGGCGGGCGATCCTTGTGGAACGTGCACTCGTTGCATTGACGCCTGTCCCACGCAGGCCATCGAGCCATGGAAGTTGCATGCCCAGCGCTGCATTTCGTATCTCACGATTGAGCATCGCAGCGCGCCCGCCGAGTGGTTTAACAATCGCACCGATGACTGGCTTTTTGGTTGCGACGCGTGCGTGGAAGCTTGTCCGCATTCGCAACCGCGCGAGAGCGCGACTCGCGTCAAGCCCAATCCGCAATACCAGGCGAGCCACTCGGATTTTGATTTGGCCGATGTGTTGTCTTGGACCGAGCAGTCGCGCGCGTCCATGAAACTTTCAAAGGCGTTGCGGCGCGCCAAGCTTTCCATGTGGAAGCGCAACGCTTTGTTGATTGTGGCGGGGACAAACGCCGCCACGTGGTCGGATCAACTTGTGAACGCGCTCAAGCAATTGGCAAGTGACGAAGGCGGGGATGTTTGGTTGCGCGCAAAATCAGCCGAACTATTGCGCCGATGTTCAGTCGCGTGATCGTTTGAAATCAACCACGAGCATTCGTGTGACCGCCACGAAAAATTTATTCACAATCACGGATTTTCCGGAGGCGCCGCGGGATCAGTTGCGCTTGGATCAGCAGTTGGATCGGCGGTCGGATCAGCCGCAGGAGCGTCGGGAACAGTCGCAGGCTCAGTTGGATCAGCCAAAGGAACTGTTGGATCAGCAGTTGGATCAGTCAACGGAACTGTTGGATCAGTCGCAGGCTCAGTTGGATCAGTCAAAGGAACTGTTGGATCAGCAGTTGGATCGGTCAACGGATCTGATTTTGGTGTATCTGTAGCAGGTTCCGATATAGGCTTAACTTCTGGAGTGTGTGCTGGGTTTGTTTCGGCAGGAATATCTTTGGGCGCTTCAGTCGGTTCAACTTGCGGTTCTTCAACAGGCGCGGCAAGAGGAGTTTCAACGGGCGCGGTAACTGGAGTTTCAACTGGCACTTCAACAGGAGTTTCAACGGGCGCGGTAACTGGAGTTTCAACTGGCACTTCAACAGGAGTTTCAACTGGCGCTTCAACCGGTGCAGTAACTGGAATTTCAACAGGTGCTTCAACTGGTGCAGTAACAGCGGGCGCTTCAACTGGAGTTTCAACTGGCGCTTCCACTGGCGCAGTAACAGCGGGCACTTCAACTGGAGTTTCAGCTGGCGCTTCCACGGGAGCTTCAACTGGCGCCGTAACAGCAGGCACTTCAACCGGAGTTTCAACTGGCGCTTCCACTGGAGCTTCAACTGGCGCAGTAACCGCGGGCACTTCAGCTGGAGTTTCAGCTGGCGCTTCCACTGGAGCTTCAACTGGCGCAGTAACAGCGGGCACTTCAACTGGAGTTTCAACTGGCGCAGAAACAGCTGGTACTTCAGCTGGTACTTCAACTGGAGCTTCAACTGGAGCTTCAACTGGCGCAGTAACAGCTGGCACTTCAACTGGAGCTTCAACTGGCGCAGTAACAGCGGGCGCTTCAACTGGAGTTTCAACAGGTGCTTCAACTGGTGCAGTGACAACTGGCGCTTCAACTGGAGTTTCAACTGGCGCTTCAGCAGGAACTTCAACTACCGCATCAGTAGCAGCGGCAGGCGCGCCAGAAATTTTCATTCCCGAGAAATTCGCCTTGGCAAGTTCAACACTCTTGCGAAACTTTGCGGCGTTGGTGTTGGCATCGCCATCGACTTCAGGGATTTCAGTCAGCGCGGCTTCCAAAGCTTCGCTGGCCTTGGTCACGCATGCGTTGCGAATGGTTTGCGCCGCGGCCGCGTCCTTGTTCCAAGATCCATCTTCGTTCAGTTTGGCGGCGGCGGTGTACGCGGAAATTTCAATCGTGCTGATGCTTTCGCGGCGCTCGGCTGTTGAAGCCAATGCCAATTGCGCGGCAAGCAACGCGGACTTCGCGCTCTTTGCCATTTCGCCCGAGCCACTCTTGGCTTGTTGGGCCAATGTCACTGCTTTGTCAAGACTTTCAATCGCTGAGTCATACAACCCATTCAATTTTTCCGAAGTCGCGCGCAGGGCCGTGGCCGATTCAATTCCAGCCACGCGATATTTATCCGCCGTGTCCTTCAATTCAGTCACGGAATTTTCGCGCAGGGTTTGAATTTCCGCGATGGCGCCCATGCTGACTTTGTTGCGATTCAAACTGGCTTGATATGCGTCGGCCGTCGTGGAGGCCATGCGCTGCTCAAGTTCGGTTTTTTGCGTATCCAACTCTATGGTCGCGGCTTCACTGAGCAGTTTACGCGAATCAGTGAGCGCCTTCTGAGAATCCACTGTCAATTTCAATCCAGCGATCGCGCCCGCCGCAACAGCTTTTTGTTTCAACTCGCCAGCTTGCTTTTCAAGCACAAGCGCGTTGCTGTTGTGTTTGGATATTGCCGACTCGGCTTCATCCACAAGCACTTTTAATTTTTGCGCCGCGCCCGCCAAAAACTTCGCAGTCATCGCGCTTTGGTCGTGATCTTTCTGCAACACATCGCGCGCTTCAGCTGGAAACCCAATGTCCGCGCTCTTTGACAATGTTTGAAATTGTTGATTCAAACTCGCGCACAAATGAATGTTGTCCGCATTCATGCGTTGCATTTGTTCAAGTTGCGCAATCGCCACCGAGTCAAGTTGAGCCGCTTGTAATTGCAACTGCGAAGCGATCAACGCCATCGCCGCTTTTTGACTTGGCGATGAACCAGGCGTGGCCGTGGCGCTTGCCGCAACTTGACGAATCGCCTCGGCGTTGCTTCGATTTGTCTGCGGATCAATTCCCGAAACTCCAGCGAGCGCTTTCTGCGCGGCAGCAACTGTGGTCTTAATTTTATTGGCGCCAGCCCGTTGCGCGATCGCCGCATCATCCATGCATCCAGCAACGCAGGCGCAACACGCCAGTACTGTGATGGAAGCAAGATGATTCATAGATGAGTGGGTCAAGAAACGCATTTGGTCAGTCTAGCCAAGAATATCTTATCGATCAGGGCCCGAGTCCGTGGTATTTTTGCGGGGATTCTGCAGAGTGGGCGGCGTGTAATCAATTGGATAATCGCTGCGGGGTTGGTGCATGCCGCGAATCCACAGAAGCGCGTCGTTCATCAGACTTTCGCGACCCGAAATCAAGACTGGTTTCCATCCAGGAATATCGGGATGCGGAAACTTGGCGTCAATGCGAGGGCGCGCGTATTGCAGCAGTAGCGACTGATCGGGATGCGCGAAATCAATCAACGGCGGCTTGCCCTCAAGCGCCGGCGATCGCAGCAAGATCATCAAGTTGGTGTAGCGCGTTCGTTCGCTGCGATAGTCCGTGGAGAATAGAAAAAAGTTTCCCGCGTTCAGGCCACCATGGCAACGGCTTGTGGCGCAATTTGGAATGAGCCAGTTGTCGTGCACGCGCCTGTGGAAAATTTCAAGCGCGATGGGCTCGCTGGTGACTTGTATGTCTTGATACAACTCGCGCGCCTTCAACGCAAAAAGCAATTTCAAAAGTTGCTCAGGGCTCCAACTCTCCATGGATTTGCGCGCCGCGGGATCCGCGGGAACCAAATCACTGTTGGCGTAGCGGGCCACGATTTTTTTCGCCAAGTCGGGGCTGGCCTCCATTTGCGGTGGCCGCTCAAAGTTCACCTCGAGCACTTTTAAAATGTTCACATCATCGGGGCTTAGGCGCTGCGTTGGAAGACCTGGTTGATCCATGGCGCGCTTGGAGGAACCCGAGTTCGAAGTTTTTGATTTGGATTTATCCGAGTCGTCGCGAGTCTGCATGCGAATCAGAGTTTCGGCGCGCGCCAACAAGTCCCGCGGTTCTTGCGAGTCGTATGAGCGCAGGATTTCAATCAATTCCTCTTTGGCCGCCAGCGGTTGATTTTGCGACATCATCCACTTTGCCAATTGAACGCGTTGTGGCCACGCGGTTGCCGGAATGTTCAATCGAAGTTGCGCCAAAGAATCCTCAAATGATGGCGCCAATTCCAACGCCCAGAAATCTTCGCGCGGCAGCGTCACTTCAATGTTCGCAATGCGAACGCGCGCCTGATGCAACTCGTCGCGAATCAATTCCGCCTCCACGCGACGACCATCTCTAAATTGCACAATCACTGGCGTGCCTTCGGGCGCTTCGATCAATGGAAACACACCAAGCAACAGCGATTTATCAAAAGATTTTTCCAGGCCTTCGGTTGTGCGAATCACAAGCACCGCGTCGTCCTCGCGCACAATCACGCCGCCGCTTTCCTTAAAGCGATCAATCAACACGCGCACTTGTCTAGGCGCGGGCGCGGCGACGGGCTTGGATTCGGGCATGGATGAATCCGCGGTGATGGCGGGTTTAGTTTCGGGTTTGGCGGGTGGGTTGGCCGCGGGATTTGCTGGCGGATTTGTTGGCGCGCTATTCGCAGGCACAGGCGCAGTCGCGGCTGGCGGCGTGGTCGCGCTCGGCGCGTCTTGCGCCATCATCAAACATATATAGATGCAGACAAACATGTGGGTTTGCATTCTGACATGGATTGCCACCCATGCCAACTGCCATTTCAATGGCGCTTTCTCCGCGCTATCAATGGGGCTTTCAATCGCTTCTGCAACGCAATGCAAAACCAAATTTCAGCGCCGCATCAGTTCGCTCAACTCGGCGCATTTCGTGTAGCGTTTGCATAGGAGAACCACTATGAAATTAGGAGTTATGAGCGCGTTGTTCACCGGCCGGCCACTTGAAAAAGTCTGTCAATTTCTTGCGGAGCACGGGCTTGATGCAATCGAGTTGCCCGCGGGCGCCTATCCAGGCAAAGGTTTTTTTGACGCCAAGAAAGTTCTCTCCAGCGCCAAAGAGCAAGACCGCATCAAAGGAATTTTGCGCGAGTTCGGGCTCACACTAAGCGCGCTTTCAGTTCATGGAAATCCCATTCACCCCGATAAAAAAATTGCGCGCGACCATCACGGCGCGTGGGAAACCGCAGTGCAACTTGCGCCCAAACTTGGCACCGACATTGTGATCACGTTCAGCGGTTGCCCTGGTGGCAGCGCGCGCGACACCACTCCAAATTGGGTGACGTGTCCGTGGCCCGGCGACTTTCTACAAATCCTGGACTATCAATGGAACAAAGTTCTTGTGCCGTATTGGGCGCGCGCAATAAAGTATTGCGCCAAGTTTGATGTTCGCACCGCGCTTGAGCCGCATCCAGGTTTCTGCGTGTACAACTCGCACACCATGATCAAGCTTTCGCGCGCCGCCATGAAGGCCTCGGGCGTGAAGGGCAAGTGTCGCTTGGGTGTGAACTTGGATCCGTCGCATTTATTTTGGCAGGGCATTGATCCGGTTCTTGCCGCGCGCGATCTTGGCGAGGCTGGCTTGTTGTTTCATGTGCACGCCAAGGACACGCAACTTGATCCGCATGAAGGTCCGCGCAATGGCTACTTGGACACGCGTCCGTATGGCCAGTTGAACGAGCGCGCGTGGAATTTTCGCACTTGCGGCGAGGGCCACGGCCACGAATTTTGGAAACCGTTTGTGTCCATGTTGCGCCGTTACGGCTACGACCACGTGTTAAGCATTGAGCATGAGGACGCGCTGATGAGCACCGAAGAAGGCTTTGTAAAAGCAGCCAATTTCCTGCACGATTGCGTCATTCACGAGAAGGCCGCGAAGCCGTGGTGGGTGTGATATTGCTTCGCGCACTTGCTTTCCAAACCTAATCAATTTGTGTTATCCGCCTTAAATCGTTAGTCAAAAATCCGCTCAATGTGCCACAAACTTGCAAAGTTTCCCTTGCTATTGACGATTTTTGGCGCACACTCAAATTAAGTTCACGGGTGTCACCTCATTATTCCGCCCAGACTTCAACATTGATAAGACTGTCAGACAGTCAGGAGCACAAAGAATATAATGAACAACACAACAGACAAATCCTTCTCCCGCCACGCGCTTGCCAACACTGTTCGCCTTGCGGCAATCGCCGCGACATGTCTAACTATGTCCGCGCTGGCATTGCCAAAGCCGCCAATCGCGCCACCAAACGAAATCATTTTCAACATTGACTTAATCGATACAACCGCCTCAAGTGATTCCAGCGCTTCCACCCAATCTAATTTCGTGAGCGTCTGCGTGGGCGACGTAAATCTAGATCATGTGGTGGACTCCGCAGATCTAGGTTCAGTGCTTAGTTTCTATGGCCCTTGCCAATCGGGCGCCCTTGGCGACTTTAATTTTGATGCAGTCATTGATAGTTCTGACTTGGGAACCGTGCTGGGAAACTACGGACCGTGTACAGCTGGTTTGGAGTGGGCCACTGTGCTTCAATGGAACCCAGACCCCGCCGTGGTGCCCGACGCCGCTGTGCGCGCCAAGATTGTTGCAAGCGGATTTCCATGGAGCGTGCGCGACACCGGCACTGGCATAGAAATGTTGCTCATTCCTGCTGGCACATTCAACATGGGTTGCAGCGCGTCAAATAGTTACGGCTGCTATGACGATGAGACCAATCACCAAGTGACGCTCAGCAATGCGTTCTATTTGGGCAAGACAGAAGTAACACAAGCGCAGTGGCTAGCCACAATGGGCAGCAATCCGAGTCAATTCCAACCGCCTGATCACGGATTGGATACCAATAGGCCAGTTTCAGAAGTAACTTGGAATAACATTGCTACAGACACCTCAACTTATCAATGTTTCAATTCTAAAACTGGTTTGCGTTTGGCAACCGAAGCGGAGTGGGAATACGCCTGCCGAGGCGGCACAACAACGGCGTTTCACAGCATGCCTGGCTTCCCCAACGGCACCAATGATGACAACCAGCTTGGAAAGATTGCGTGGAACTACAGCAATTCAGGAAGCATAACTCACGCCGTTGCTGGCAAGGCCGCCAATGCATTTGGCCTATACGACATGTTGGGCAATGCGTGGGAGTGGTGCAATGATTGGTCTGGAAGTTACGCCGCGGGCAACGCGACGGACCCAGCAGGACCTGCGACAGGTTCGAACCGCGTCATACGAGGCGGCGCTTGTGGCGGCAACTACTACACACGCCTCGGCTGTCGCTCGTCATACCGTTACGGCAGCTTTCCCGACGACCGCTTCCTCGGCGCCGTCGGCTTCCGTGCGGCCAAGACTCCGTAGTTCCATTTGCCCTGAGCTGAGTCCGCGGAATCAGTTTCTGTATTTACTTTTTGCATTTCACTTATACAGTTGAAATTGTCCCGCGAAGTAAATACCGAGCCCCTAATGAGCGAACTACTTCACGCAGCATCTCGACTTATCGAAGCTCTCTACAATCACGCATCACGCGCGTGGCGCACAATGCGGCCCTCGACCAAAAAGATCACGTCCTCGGCGATGTTGGTGGTCATGTCGGCGATGCGTTCAAAGCGTTGCGCAATTGTGAGCATCTCAATGGTCTGACCCGATGTGGTCACGTCGCGTGGGATTTCTTGGCGCGCCCAGTGCAGAACTTCCTTGTGCAAATCGTCCACGCGCTGATCGGCGCGGCGCACTTGGCGGCACAGCGACGCGTCCTCGTTGCTCATGGCGGCCAGCACATCGCTAAGCATGGTGCGGCTTGCGAATGCAAGATCAATCATAGATGGCGGAAGTGGCGGGCCATCGGCTGCGCCCAGCTTGATTAGTTTTTTTGCAATGCCGCGCGCCAAATCCGCGATGCGCTCCAGTTCGTTGCTAATGCGAATCACAGCAAGAATAAGCCGCAAATCACCGGCCACTGGTTGCGCCAGCGCAAGCAAGCGCATGCAGGTGGCTTCAAGGTCAAGTTCCATTTGATCCACTTCGGCGTCGCCAGCGCGCACAACCTCCGCCAGTTGCAAGTCGCCATCAATCATCACTTCAATCACGCGCGTCACGCGTTGCTCCACCATGGCGCCCATGGCCAACAAGTTGCGACGCAAATCCACCATTTCATTTCGTAGGTCTACTGCCATTTTATTTTTATGCGTGGGCGGGTTGGATTATCCAAATCGGCCGGTGACATAATCCTCCGTTTGTTTGTTCTTGGGGTTGGTGAACATTCCGTCAGTCGGGCCGGCTTCAATCAGTTTGCCTTCAAAGAAAAACGCGGTGAGATCGCTCACGCGCGCGGCTTGTTGCATGTTGTGCGTGACCACCACGATTGTAAAAGTTTGACGCAACTCGCGAATCAATGCTTCAACGCTGGCTGTGCTGCGCGGATCAAGCGCGGAGCATGGCTCGTCCATCAGCAGAACTTCTGGACCAACCGCGATGGCGCGCGCAATGCAAAGGCGTTGCTGCTGGCCGCCGGAAAGTCCAAGCGCGCTGTTGTGAAGGCGGTCCTTCACTTCGTCCCAAATGGCGGCGGCGCGCAGGCTTTGCTCCACAAGGGCGTCCAGATCGCTGCGGTGAAAATGCTTATGAAGCCGCGGTCCAAACGCGATATTTTCATAGATGCTCTTGGGAAACGGATTTGGTTTTTGAAACACCATTCCCACGCGCCGGCGCAGTTCCACCACGTCAAAGTTGCGGTCAAGCACATCGTCTTGGTCGAGTTGCATAACGCCTTGCGCGCGCGCGTTGGCAACCAAGTCGTTCATGCGATTGATCCAGCGCAGGAACGTGCTCTTGCCGCAACCCGATGGACCAATAAGTGAAGTCACGCGCTGCGATGGAATGTTCAGCGTGATGTTATGCAACGCCTGATAGTCGCCATACCACGCGTTGAAATCTTTCACGCGAAGGGTGACATGTTCGCTGCCTGGCAAAGACGTGGTCGTTGTTGGCGCGGAAGCGGTCGCGGGCTTTGCAAGATTGGGTTGAGTGTCGGGCATGGTGCTGGTTTCTTTATATAAAACAGAATTTGATTTAGGATGAATCTTTGAAACTTATTCTGTCATGCCAATGGCTTGCGCAACTTTTGTCGAAGATACACGGCAACGCCGTTGAAGCAGATCAGCACAATGAGCAACACCACAATGGCCGACGCCGCCAGTTGGTGGAATGATTCTTGCGGACGTCCCGCCCAATTGAAAATT
>CANKBX010000050.1 GCA_947480055.1 Planctomycetaceae bacterium | reverse complement strand
TCAAACTCACAAGTTTCTTGTGCACCAAGCCAACAATTTCCTGCGCGGGGGTGAGACTTTTGGTGACTTCACTGCCAATCGCTTCTTGCACAACGGAGTCGCAGAAGTCGCGCACCACTTCAACATGCACATCGGCCTCAAGCAAAGCGGTGCGGACATCCGCCATGGCTTCGCGGACATTTTCTTCGGTGATTTTTCCGCGGCCGGAGAGTCGACGAAGCGCGCTACCTAATTTTTCGGAGAGTGATTCAAACATGGTTGAACAATCCTAGGCGAAATGCGCTTTGAAGCTGAGGGAAAAAGATAAAGTTGATCGCGGCTTTGCGCGCGGAAATTAGGAGGCGCGAACTGTGCTTTTGGTCGCGGCGCGATGCGCCTTTGGAGCGGCTTCCACCACGGCGCGAATAGTGCGGGCGATGTTGGTCGAGTCAATGCCGGCCTCCACGAGTTGCTCGCGTCGTTCGCCTTGATAAATCCATTGATCGGGCAAACCCATGCGCGTGATGAGACGCGTGTCTAGACCGCGTTCGTTGCAGGCTTCAAGCACGCAACTACCAAAGCCGCCGCGCACGGAATGATCTTCAACGGTGACCACGGGAATGTTTTTGCTCAGCAAAGATTCAAGCAGTTGAATGTCAACTGGCTTGGCGAAGCGCGCGTCGTACAAGTTGACGCGATATTCGCTGTCAAGTGATTGAAGCGCCACGGCGCCTTCAATGGCCATGACTCCGTAGGCCATGATTGCGACATCTGGCGAAGCGTGCTCAACCAGCGCGCGGGCCTTGCCCAAAACAAATTCGGGACAATCTTGTTTGGTGAACAGGTCGCTGACGGCCTCGCGTGGATAGCGAAGCGCGCTCAAGCCCGCATCATGCTTGCGCATAAATTCAAGCGCGCCCTTGAGGCTTGGCTCATCCATGGCGGCCATCAAGACGGCGTTTGGAAGCGAAGCGAGCAAGGAGATGTCGCAGAAGCCGTGATGCACGGCGCCGTCGTTGCCAACCAAGCCGGCGCGGTCAAGTAACAATCGAACGGCGAGACCTTGCAGCGCGACTTCTTGGAAAGCTTGATCGAAAGCGCGTTGCATAAATGTGCTGTACACGGCGAAGAAAGGTTTCCAACCAGTCTTTGCAAGACCGGCCATCATGTCCATGGCGTGGCTTTCGCAAATGCCCGTGTCCCACGTGCGCTCTGGAAACGCGGCGGCAACTTTGGAGATTCCGGTGCCGTCCGGCATGGCCGCGGTGCATGCGACAACTTTTGGATCGCGCTTCATGACTTCAGTGAGCGCCTCTCCAACAACGCTTGTGAAAGAGCGCGAACTTTTCTTCAACTCAATGCGGCAGCCTTCACTTTCCATGTCGGGCACGGAGAATGGTCCAGGCGAATGCGTGGCCGATGGATCTGATTCGCAGAATGAAAAGCCCTTGCCTTTGACGGTCTTGACATGCAACACCATTGGGCGGTCGAAGTGCTTGGCTTCGGTGAAGAATTCAATGAGCGAATTGAAATCATGTCCATCAATTGGTCCAACGGCGACAATTCCAAAGTGTTCAAACCACGCGTCGTGGCTGATGGCGGCTTTGCTCATGTCGCCCATGCGGTGATATAGCTCGGACATTTCGCGGCCGCCAGGAATAAGTTTGGCGACATCCTTGGCGCGCTTTTTAAATTCTGCGTAGCCGTGACTCATGCGCATGCGATCAAAGTAACTAGCCAAAGCGCCTTGAGGCTTGGCGATGCTCATGCCGTTGTCATTGAGAACAACTAGGAATTGGCGGCGCAATGTGCCTGCGCTGTTGAGGCCTTCCATGGCGAGACCGTTGACAATACTGGCGTCGCCAATGAGCGACACAACGCGGCGACCATTTGGATTTGTTCCATCAAAGCCTTCGCCGTTGAGTGAATCACCACGCGCCATTCCAACAGCCGTTGAAATGGCGGTGCCGGCGTGGCCCACGCTGAAAAGGTCATACGCGCTTTCGCGCGGCTCTGGAAAACCAGCCATGCCGTCGCGTTGTCGAAGTCGACCCAAGAGAGCTTGACGACCCGTGAGCAGTTTGTGTGTGTAGCACTGATGGCCAACATCCCACAACATGCGGTCGCGGCTGAAGTCAAAAACGTAATGCATGGCGATGGTGAGTTCAACCACGCCAAGATTTGGCGCAAGGTGTCCACCGGAAGTCATGCATTGATCGCAAATGGCTTTGCGAACTTCTGCGGCAAGTTGTGGCAAGGCGGAGGGCGCCAGAGCTTTGAGGTCGGCGGGGGAATGAATCGTTGGAAGAATTTGCATGTCGTTGGTCAGTGTGAAAGGCGAATCGCCTAAGGGGAAGTCTAGCCAAATGTGGCGTGAAAGTCACGTCTTGATGCGAAAATTAAATTGGACAAATTCACGCGAAAGTCGACAAAGATTTATTTGGTGCGAGTGGCCAGCGTTTGCGCCATTGTTCGTAGTGGTTGCGCGGCGGGGCCAAGCGGTTTGAGAAGTTGTTCGCTTTGCGCTAATAATTCCTTGACATGGTCGCGACTCCATGAGATGCCGTGAATTTTTGGATAGGTCATCTTGCCCTGTACGGCGTCTTTGCCCGCGGATTTACCCAAATGTTCGCTGGATTGGGTCTCGTCCAAAATGTCGTCAACCACTTGAAACATAAGCCCCATGGTTTCGCCCCAACGTGTGAAGCGGTCAAGCGTGTCGGCGGTGGCGCCGGCGGCGAACGCGCCCATTCTGCAAGCCGCGCGGATCAGGGCACCAGTTTTCTGGCGGTGGATTAATTCCAATTGTTGCGCGGCGTTGAAGTTTGTTGGAAATCCACCAAGCGTGTCGAGCACTTGTCCGGAAATCATTTCAGTGGTGGACGTGGCCAGTTCATGCGCAATGTGCGCCGCGCCGATCTTGCTTGAAAGCGCCTGCTCCATTGCGATGGAAAGCAACGCGTCGCCCGCCAGAATGGCCAACGCCTCTCCGAATGCGACATGGGTTGTTGCGCGGCCGCGGCGAAGATCGTCATTGTCAAGCGCGGGCAAATCGTCATGCACCAAACTGAAGGCGTGGATCATTTCAATGGCCACCGCGGCGGGCATGGCGTTATCCATGTTTCCACTTGCGGCGGCGCAACAGTGCAGGCATAACAATGGACGCACGCGTTTTCCGCCGCCTAGGAGAGCGTAGTGCGTGGCTTCTTTTAATTTGGCGGCGAGAGATCGTGCGGCGATGGTTTGCGTGAGCGCGCGCTCGACATGCGCGAGCAATTCGTCGTCGCTCAAAAGTTGTGGCGTCTTCAATTCAAGCATTGTTCGCAGTATATAAAGTTGCCAAGAGTGTCTATGATGCCGCCCATGAGCAGCGCATTCAACGAGTTTTTAAGCTTTCTTCAACACGGCGGATTTATTATGTATCCGCTTTTATTCTTGGCCATCTTTTCGCTTTCACTCACGGTGGAGCGGATTATTTTCTGGTCCAAAACCGGGAGTCGCAAGTCAAAAACACAAGTGGACGCGTTGGTGGAGGCGTTGCGCGCCGGCAAGCGTGAGAAGGTGATTCAATTATGTGATGGCAGCACGTTGCCTGATATGGCTGTGGCGGCCCGCATGGTGATTGACGGCAGCGATGACAGCGTGGCGTCGGCGGCGGCGGAAATTCAACGCCATCGCTTGGAGCGATTTTCCGTAATTCTTTCCACCATTATCACGGCGAGTCCGATGATTGGAATTTTGGGAACCGTGATTGGAATTATTAAAAGCTTTCAAGTGCTGGGCAACACAAGTGGCTTGGCGGATCCGCGCGGAGTATCCGGTGGAATTGGCGAGGCGTTGATCACCACGGCAAGCGGACTTGCGGTTGCGTTGCTGACGCTATTTCCATACATGGCTTTCAAGGGTTTGGCGGATCGCGGATTAGGACGAATGGAATCCGTGATCGCGGCAGCGCAAATTGGTTTGCCGCGGCGGCCCACGCGTTTGAAAGAGTTGGACGAGAACAACGCCGCTCAGCAAAGAGAACCTGCGGAAACTGTTCGTTGAACGCAAATCTGAAACTTTTATTTTTAAAAGGTCAGGGCGAGTCATTTGAATTTTCGCCTGACAAGGCGGTGACTATTGGTCGCGCCACGGACAGCGTGGTTCACCTGAATGATGCTCATGTTTCACGGCGACACGCCACGCTGAATTGCATCGAAGGCAAGTGGACTTTGGTGGACAATGGATCGCGCCATGGAACGATGATCAATGGAACTGTGTTGCCCGCGCAAGAGCCATGCGTGATGGCGCACGGGGATCAAGTGGGAATCGCACCGTATGTCTTGCGAGTTGATTTAGGCGGCGAGACCATGACATTAATCCACGTTTCGTCCGAGGATTCGGCTGTGGATGTGAAATTGGTCGAGCAGCATGAGCTTGAAAATTTAGTTGGGCGTCGTTTGAAAGTGTTGTTGGACGTGGCGGCGAAAATGCAGGAGGCTCCTGATGAAAAATCTTTAGCAACAACAGCTGCATCGGCTCTGCTTCAAGGAACTGGGTTTGGTCGCGCCATGGTGTTGAGGGGTCAAGAAGGATCAGCATGCCAAGTACTGGCTATGGAGCTTCGAAATAAAAATCAGGATCCAGACGCGCGCATTAGCCGCACACTTTTACACGCCGCCGCAGCGGGCAAACCTGTTCGACTTGAAGACGCCGCCGAGATGAACATGTCCGAAAGCATCATGGGCGAAGGAGTGACTGCGGCCTTATGTATTCCAATTTTTCTTGGCGTGAATATTGAAGGTTTTTTATATTTAGATTCCACCAGTGAGTTGAAGCCTGGCGCAGATGATGCCGCTTTCGCTCAAGCGTTGGCACAATTTGTTGGCATGGGTCTGGGTGAAATTCGACGGCGAGATTTGGCGGTGCGGCAAAAGCAGATTCAAAATGAAATCGCCTCCGCGCACGATGTGCAGTTGAGGTTGATGCCCACGGATGAAGGTTCAATTGGACCATGGCGTTGGAAATTGCATTGCGAGCCTGGTCGAGTTGTGGCTGGAGATATTATTGGCGCTGGTGAAGGCGAAGATGGATTCTGGTTTTTCCTTGGCGATGTGGCTGGAAAAGGAATGGGCGCAGGCATGCTCATGGCCAGTATTCAAGCGTTTTTAGCCGCTGAACTGGAGCGTGGTCGTTCAGTCTTGGAAGCCATGAACGCCACCAATTCATATGTCCGTCGCCACAGCAGTGAATCCGAATTCGCCACATTGATGGCGATGCGCTTGTCAAGCGATGGCCGCAGGATGCGCATGGTGGACGCGGGTCACGCCATGGGCGCCATCGTGCGTGCGGGCGCGCCCGCGACCATCCTTGAATGCAGGGGTGGTCCACCGATTGGTGTGCTTGATGAATCCTATTCATTCAGCGAATTTGAATTGCAACCAAGCGATCGCATTTTGATTTTTAGCGACGGTGTGTGCGAGCAACGCAACGCCGATGGCGACGAGCTGGGCCTTCAACGCGTTCTTGATTGCGTTGCTCACAGCCGGGATGAGCACGATGATGTTGCCCGGGTTATGAACTTGTTGCGCACGCATGCGGCGGGAGCGCCATTCACCGACGATGTGAGTGTGGCCAGTCTTCGGTTTGCATTGAGCGAAGGCTAGACCAAGGCGTGGCCGCGCGGCTTGGGTTGCATTTTGATTTTCGTTTTTTGCGCGCGTGAAATCACATACAAACCGGATTCTGTTTAAGGAGCGCGCAGCGAACCCGTGTGGACGCTGTCATGCCGCTGCGCGTTGGAGATATCGGTGAGATTCACCCATTCGCGCATGTCGTCAAGTTCGCCGTCGGTTTGCAGGCGCGTGCTTCCATCAGCTTTTACCGCGGGAATCTGCTTGGAATAGCGCATCAATGGAACGGCCTGATCGGTATATAAAGACAAACTTAACGCGTCGGCATTGGCGCAGTTCCAAATTCGCTGGGTTCCGAGCCATGGCGGACAAATCCAAGCGGCTCCAACTGCCGTTGGATCAGGCTCGCTGTATCCACCGGCGGAATCCAATTGTGTTGGACCGCTCGATTGATTTGCAGCAATGGATTTTGTAGTACCTCCGCCGTTCAATGCGCCAGGCGCGACAGGATTTGTGCTGGACGCATTGGCCGTGAGATATGACGAGGGACAAAAGACGGTCATGCGATCGGGGAACGCGATGCCGCCAACGGTGCGAGACATTGCGTTGGCGGAGCGATCAGTCGAGGTTCGCATCGCGTCGCAAAAATATGGACGGGGCACACCAAGCGTCTTTGGATTTTTGGAGAGATCCCACCAGCCACCAAGATAAAAAGCGTTGTAGCCAAATCGTGGTTGCAGCGCGGCGGTTGATCCTGCCAATGATTTTGGGGCGATGAGCCGCAGTGCCGCATTTAAAGTTTCACTTTCCACAGCGAGGGGTGGAATTGTGCACAGCGTGGAGGGTTCAATCGAGTTTGCGTCTTCGCGATATCCAAGCATTAAATCCCATGAATAGTTCAGATAGGGAGCCAGCCTCCATGGATACGTTTGCGCCACCGCGGCGTTGAGTTTGTCGCTGACTTGATCTTGCAATTTGCCATTCATGCGGTACGAAACCTTCCAGTTTTTCTGCGTCTCCACGGAGATAAAACCTGGCAGGCATTGATCGGTGTATTGATTCGCGTACAGCGTCCAGCCAGTGAACATCTGGCGCAGGTCGCTGAGTTGCTTGGAATTTTTTGATGATTTCAGCGCGGAGGTGATTCCGCCAAACAGCAGCGCAATCAATATCGCGATAATGGAAACTACAACCAACATTTCGACAAGAGTGAAACCGCGATGCGCGGTTGGTTTCATCAACGACCACCGATAGTGATTTTTTCCACCAAGCCTTTGCGAATTTTGTCCACGCCCGAACCGAGTTCACCAATCGGATCTGGCGGAACAATCTCCACGCTTTTTTCGCCCAACTTCGCCTCGCCACGGCGAACTTTGGCTTGGAAATTTGTGCACTCAAGCAGCAATCGATCCAGGATTTCCTCTTCTGGAACGTTGGCCACTTTTTGACCTTGCACATAGATGATTCCTCGGCGATCGCCGGCGAATACCGCGACATCGGCGCCTTCGGCCTCGCCTGGACCATTCACAATGCAGCCCATCACGGCGACTTTGATTGGCAGCGAAACTTCCTTGGCCAACTTGGCTTCAACTTCTTTGACCAGTGTGAACAAATCAACTTGAATGCGACCGCATGTTGGACACGCGATGAGTTCAACACCCTTGCGCTCGCGGCGGCCAAGGCAATACAGAATTTCCAAACCGTCTTTGACCTCATCAATGTGGTCACTGGCGTATGAAAGACGAATGGTGTCGCCAATGCCGTTGGCAAGCAACGTGCCCAGCGCGATGGTGGAGCGAATTGTTCCGGTTGATTTTGGACCCGCATGCGTCACGCCAAGATGCAGTGGGTGGTCGAAGCGCTTTGAAATTTCCGTGTACGCGTCAATGCACAGCGCGGCGTCCATGCTCTTGGCGCTGATCACGATGTCGTGAAAATCGCGCTCGGCGAAAATTTCTAAATACTCCTCAAGCTTCGCGATCATCAGCGCGAGCAAATGGCCTGATTTATGGCCTTCAAAATACATTCCTAATTCCTCGGCGCGGCGTTGCTTGTCGCGGCGCTCAATAATGGAGCCTTCATTCACGCCAATACGGATTGGAATTTTGCGTTCTTTGCAAGCGTCGATCACTTTCAGAACTTGATCGCGGTCGCTGATGTTGCCTGGGTTCAAACGGATCTTGTGCACTCCAGCTTCAACGGCCTCAAGCGCGCGTTGATAATGAAAGTGAACGTCGGCGACAACTGGAACTTTTACTTGCGGCAAGATGTGTCGCAGCGCCTCAGTGTCTTTGCGCTCAGGCACTGCAACACGCACCATGTCGGCGCCAGCGTCGGCGTAGCGGTTGATCTCGGCCACGCAGGCGTCAATGTCGTAGGTGAAACCGGCGTTCATGGTCTGCACAGACACTGGCGCGTCGCCACCGATTTTCACATAGCCAACGCGGTCATCTCCAACGATCACTTGACGGGTCTTGCGGCGTTCTTGCATTTGGTGAGTGTAGCGAGGAAGCGGCAAGAATCGATGCGTGCAGCAGAGCGAAATTACAATCTGGATTGCGAAATTTGACTTGCGGTTTACCGCGCAACATTGTTGCCGCCATGGGATCGTGGCCTCCATGGCGTAGCTGGTCGCACGGAAGTGCTTGTGTTTGGTTATCTTGACGAACATGACCGCCGCACCGATATCGTTTGTGAAGACCCGCCTTTGCATAATGATGTTTTTGCAGTACGCGATTTGGGGCGTGTGGTTGCCGGTTCTTGGTGGATACTTGAGCGCATCGGTGGAAATTGGAGGTCTTGGATTTACTGGCGGTCAGATTGGAATGATTCTCGGAACTGCGGGTGCTTGTGGAGCAATTTTGGCTCCATTTATTGCGGGGCAAATCGCTGATCGATTTATGAACGCAGAAAAAGCACTTGGTATTTTGGTTTGTCTTGGTGCAGCAGCAAACTGGTTTCTTGCATCGGCTAAGACCTACGAATCATTCTTGCTATTTTCGATTATTTATAGCGTCCTTTACATGCCAACACTTTCGCTATCGAACTCCATCGCAATGTCCAATTTAAATAATTCCACAAGTGACTTTCCTCGGGCACGTGTTTGGGGAACAATTGGTTGGATTGCGGCCAGTGCGATTTTTCCTCTGTTATGGCTTCAGGACCATCTTCACTTCACCATGATTCCATGGTTCGTACAAGGGACAGAAAAGTTGAACGCAACAGCACTTGTCCCAGATGCTTTGCGTGTGTCTGCTGTATTCAGTCTGCTCTATGGTTTTTTTGCTTTCACGATGTTGCCCAAGACTCCGCCAAAGGGCAACTCCCCACACCCATTTGCATTTCTCGAGGCATTTGCTTTATTGAAAAAACGTTCAGTTCTTATCTTGACACTGGCAGCAGTCATAATCTCAATGATTCACAATATCTATTTTATTAGAACCGCGTCTTGGTTGGAAACTGTTGGGTTTACCAAAGCAAACGCGCCTGCTGCCATGACGGTTGGGCAAATGGTAGAGATCGGAACACTGGCAATTCTTGGGTGGTTCATTGCAAAACTGGGATATAAGCGCGTGCTCACGATTGGCGTATTCGCTTATTTCTTAAGATTTGCTTGTTTTGCAAGTGCGACTTCTCCAGTTCTTGCATATGCGGGAATTGCTCTTCACGGTTTTTGTTATGCATTTTTCTTTGCATGCGCTTTTCTGTTTATCGATCGCGAAGCGCCCAGTGATGCTCGACATAGTACGCAGACGGCATTTGGTATTGCGATTCTTGGAGTCGGACCAATTCTGGCCGGGATCTATAACGGGTTTCTTGATCACGTCAGCATGGCATCGGCAACGGGCATCGCTGCTGGGTGGCAAACTCTATTAAAAGATGTGGGAATAACTATTCCTGTTACGGGTCTGAGTTGGCCTGCATTGTGGTGGACCGAAGCGGCGATAGGTGCGTTAGTTTTTCTTGCACTTTTTATTTTCATGCCAAGTCAAAAAGCGCTTGACGCGAAATAAATCAACCAGCTTTGGCGATTGGCGCGGGTACTTGTGAATCTGGATGGATGGCCAGCAATTGCACACCGCCGGGCAAAATAAATTCCACCACATTGTCGCCATCTTTCACGGGCACATCGTCCATGGTGAAGATGGCGGCGCGCGGATTGGCGGCTTCGTGGTTCGCCAGCGCAACTTCCAATGTTTTCTGCATGGTTTCATCCAGTTTGCCCATAGCCTCTCGGCCACGGCACTTTGGAAATCCGCTGCAACCCAGCCAAGGGCCGCGCTTGCCAAGACGCAAATTCAGTTTGCGGGTTTTGCATTTTGGACAATCCAAATCCGTAAGCAGCGGGGGAACTGAAGGCAATTTGATCTTGCCCTTCAAGTCCACATTGATGATGAATTGCTTTTTCTCCACGGGCTCCGCCAGCGCCACAACGCCGCTGGCAACTTCTTGCGCGAGTTGCTTCTTGGTTTTCTTTTTCTTCTTGACCTTGGGCGGCTTTGGCGGCAAGTCGCTGGTGATGAAACGACCAAAGCGGCCAGTGCGCATGACCATGGGTTGATTATTTTCGGGGCTGCAAATATTCACGCGCTCTGGAAGCAGTGGGCGGCCTTCTCGGTCAACCGGCGCCGCATAGACGCAGTCGGGGTATGAAACGCACGAAAGAAATTGCCCGTTCTTGCCAAAGCGATATCCAGTTTGACTGCCACACTTGGGGCAGACATATGGAGCGGGATCCATCTTGGCTTTGACATGGTCTGCTTTAATAGCCTCCTTTAAATCCGCTTCCAACTTTTTCCAGAAGTCGCGCAGCATTTCATGCCATTCCATTTTGCGCTGGGCCACATCGTCCAACTCTTTTTCCATTTCACGCGTGTAGCCAACTTCAATGATGTCGTTGAACCAAGCCACAAGGAAGTCCGTGACTTTCTCGCCCAAAGAAGTGCTTTCAAGGCTGGTTCCGCGGCGTTCCACATAGTTTCGATCGACAATGGTTCGCACAATGCTGGCGTATGTGCTGGGTCGGCCAATGCCTTCCTCTTCCATAAATTTAATCAAACTGCTTTCGGTGTAGCGCGAAGGCGGTGAGCTAAAAGATTGCTTGGCGTCAATGGAAAATGGAGCGAGAGTGTCGCCACTTTGAAGCTTTGGAAGTTGCGCGTCGTCAGCACTGCGCGGATTGACGCGCAAGAATCCGTCGAACACCAACACTCGGCCGCTTGATCGCAACACCGCGCCAGTGTCTTGATCCGATCGCTGAAAAAGAATTGTGGTTCTCTCAAATTCGGCGTCGGCGGTTTGGCACGCCATGAAGCAGCGCCAAATCAAACCGTAGACCTTGGCTTGGTCCTCCGGCAAATCGCGCATCGCCGCCGAAGGATCGCGCGATGGATCTGTTGGACGAATCGCTTCGTGCGCTTCTTGCGCGCCCTCGGTTTTATTTTCGTAGTAGCGCGCTTTGTCTGGAACGTATTTCGCGCCGAAATTCGTGCGCAAGTAACTGCGAGCCGCCTCGATGGATTCAGGCGCAAGATTGAGACTGTCGGTGCGCATGTATGTGATCCAACCTGCCTCGTACAACTGTTGCGCCAAGCGCATGGTGCGATCAGCGGTCAAGCCAAGCGAGCCGCCCGCGCGCTGAAGCGTGCTGGTTTTAAACGGTGGATATGGCTTGGAACCCTCACGCTTGCCTTCCACGCTAGTCACTTTGTAACGCGCTTTTGGATCAAGAGTGCCAGTGACTTTTACATTGAAAGCAGCGGGACCCTTTCCCGCAGGATTTGCGGTTCGATCGGCGGAAACATGCTGCAAACCAACTGCGGTTGCTGCGTCCACGGCGCCTTTGGACAAGTCGCGCGGCGCGTCTTTGGTGCACGACAAGTCAAATTTTTTACCCTTGATCTCGATCAAGTCGGCCTCGAAACCGCCATTGGAATCCAGCCACGCGGCTTGGTCTTTTTGCGTCGCACCCTTGCCGCGCTCGTCCAATTTGGACATGAGCGCGTTCCACGCCTCGCCCATGCCCGCGGCCTTGGCGATCGCATCGGTTAAGCGAACGCACACGCTCCACTTCTCATCTGGAACATGCGCGCGAATTTCACGGTCGCGTTCCACAACAATTCGCGTGGCCACGCTTTGAACTCGACCAGCGCTTAAGCCGCCGGCAACTTTTTTCCACAGCACTTGACTGATGGGGTAGCCCACAATGCGATCAAGAATGCGCCGCGCTTGTTGCGCATTCACGCGGTCCATGTCAATTGGCCGAGGGTTTGCGAAACCCTCAAGCACCGCTTGTTTGGTGATGGCGTTGAAGACCACGCGCTTCGCGGTTTTCGGATCAACATTCACAAGCTCAGCGAGATGCCAAGCAATGGCCTCGCCTTCGCGGTCAAGATCGGTTGCAAACCAAATGTCGCTCGCGGCCGCGGCCAATTTTCTGATCTGCGCCACCAGTGTTTTCTTTTCGCCATCGACCACGTAGGTGGGTTCAAATGTTCCGTTCTCAATGTCCACGCCCGGCACTTGCTGCTTCACGCCCTTTTCGTTTTTTGGTGGAAGGTCGCGAATGTGGCCAACGCTGGCGATGACGACATAGCCGCTGCCCAAATATTGCTGCAATTTCTTGGCTTTGGTGGGACTTTCAACAATGACCAAGTGGGAGCCGCCAATGGTGGCCACGGGGTTTTTTGCGGCCCTGGATGCAGGCTTTTTGCCTGTTTTTGCCTTGGTTTCGGAAGTTTTTGCCTTGGACTTTGCCATATATAAGGATGCGATGATTAACCGATGTCTGCGCTGAGTCAAGTGACCAAGGGTGAAAGTGTTGTCCGAGAACCACGCTTCATGGGGGCTAAATCGCCCCGCAAAGCATCGTGAGCGCCTCTTGTGAAATTTTTTCAAATATTTTATTTTCCGCATCCAGCGTGGCGCAGTGAGGCGAAGTTTGAAAGCGGCGCAACCAAGTGCGCTGCTGTTTTGCGTAGCGGCGCGTGCGGATTTTTATCTTTTCAACGGCCTCGTTGAGGCTGCAACGGCTTTCAAGCGCATCGAGCAATTCACGGTAGCCCACGGCCTCCATGGCTTGCGGCACAAGCGGCGCGGCGCGCGTGAGTTGATTCACTTCGTCAAGCCAACCGGCGTCCACGAAATGTTGCACGCGCGAATTGATCCGTTGATTCAACGCGGCTGTGCTCCAATCCAACAAGATCAATTGAAATCTATCGGGAATAATTGTTGTCGCGCTGTTCCATTGATTACGCGCGGCGCTGGCGGGTTGTCCTGTTGCATGGGCAATCTCCAAAGCGCGAACACTGCGGCGGCGATCATTGATGTGCAAGCGCGCGGCGGTTTCGGGATCCACTTGGATTAGCTTTTCGCGCAGGGCATTGGCGTCTAGCGCATCAAGCGACTTACGAAATTCAGCGTCTGGACGGGCGCTTTCAACCAATCCTTCAAAGAGCAGCCGCAGGTACAAGTTGGTTCCGCCCACCACGATGGCGCTGCGCTGGCGCGCTTGAATATCCGCGATGGTGCGGGTGGCTTCGCGCAACCAATCCGCGGCGCTGAAGGACTCGTGGTGTGGATCGGCCAAATCAATTCCGTGGTGCGCCACCAAAGCGCGCTCGGCGGTGGTGGGCTTGGCGGTTCCAATGTCCATGCCGCGCCATACTTGCATGCTGTCGGCCACGACAATTTCACCGCCGCCAGGAATGTGCTGCGCCAACCACAACGCGAGCGCGCTCTTGCCCGAGGCGGTTTCGCCGGCGATCACAATTATTTTGCGCTGCATGTGTGGTTGAATTGTGTTGGGGCTTTCGGTCTGAATTAAATGTGTCAATGAGTATCGAATGTTGATTTGCGTTTTTCGTGGCATCGAAATTGCCAAAGAGTTTCTATCATCCCTGTCTGGAGAATATTGTGTCAAAGAAAACTATCGACCAACTGGACGTGCGCGGCAAAAAGATATTCATTCGCGCTGATTTCAATGTTCCGCAACATGATGACGGATCCATTAGCGATGATCGGCGGATTCGCGCCACAATTCCCACAATTGAAAGCGTGCTCAAGCGCGGTGGAAGCGTGATTGTGGCGAGTCATTTGGGGCGCCCTGAAGGCAAGGGCCATGAGCCCCAATACAGCATGAAAGCAGTCGCGCAGCGTCTGCGGGAATTGCTCGCGGGCATTGCCGCCAATGTGCATTTGTCTGGCGCGCTGCCCAGTCAGGCGCTCGCGGAGGCGGCCGCGTTGAAGTCGGGAGAAGTGCTGCTGCTAGAAAATTTGCGCTTTGAAAAAGGCGAGAAGAAAGGAGACGCCCAATTTGCCGCGGCCATCGCGCCGTACGCCGACGCGTATTGCAATGACGCCTTCGGAGCAAGTCATCGCAATGACGCCAGCATGTTGGCGTTGCCGTTGGCCATGAAACCCAAGCCTTGTGTGGCGGGTTTTTTGCTGGCCAAGGAATTAAAATTTCTAGGCGAGACATTGGAGAACGCGCGCAAGCCGTTCGTGGCGATTTTGGGCGGCGCAAAAGTGAGCGACAAATTGCCCGCGCTTGAGCACATGATTGGCAAAGTGGATGCGATCATAGTTGGCGGCGCCATGGCCTACACATTCTTATTGGCGCAAGGGATCGCGGTTGGTGCAAGTCGAGTGGAAAAAGATTTGGTTGAAAAAGCCAAGGGCATTTTGGAATTGGCGAAATCCCGCGCAACAAAAATTCTGCTGCCTGTGGATCACAACTGTGGACGTGAATTCAAAGCCGACACCCAGAAAAACATTTTCGCCGGCGCAATAGAAGATGGATGGATGGGCCTTGACATCGGACCACAGAGCGCCAAATTGTTCGCCGCTGAAATTGCCAATGCCAAGACCGTGATATGGAACGGACCCATGGGAGTGTTTGAAATGCCGCCGTTTGACGCGGGAACATTGGCCGTTGCCCACGCCGTGATTCAAGCCACCAAGTCCGGGGCAACAACCGTGGCGGGCGGAGGCGACACGGCGGCCGCCCTTGAAATTGCAGGTCTTTCCCCGGGTTTATCGCATGTTTCCACAGGTGGCGGCGCCAGCCTGGAAATGCTCGAGGGTAAAAAATTTGAAAGTTTGGTTCCCATTGACGAGGCGTAACTTTGCGTAACTTT
>CANKBX010000049.1 GCA_947480055.1 Planctomycetaceae bacterium | reverse complement strand
TGAAACCGACTTTGACCGGCGGTTGCAATTCACCGGTGAAGGTGACATTGTTCAAGACGCATCCGCCGCCTTGCTTTAGTAAAGCCAACCTTCAATGGTGGCCGTGGCGGGTGGAACCCACTGCAGCGGATCAGTCAGAAGAATCATGGCGTCCAGCAGGTCGCCCTCCTCATCGTCTATGGCTTCTTGACCCACCCGATCTGGAATGCGCAAATGCTCTTGATCAAGGGTGCGCACCAAGCGCTCGCGCAATTGACGCGGCGGAATGCCGGCGCCCTTGTAGCCGTGATCGGGCATGCCGGAAAATTTCAGAATGCTCGCGGGGCAACCTTCGCACACGGTGACTTGGTTTTTGGCGTGACCGTTATGCACGGGCTCAATTCGAATGCCGGCATCGGCGAGTGGCTTGAGCACTTCGGCGATCAAAGTCCATGTCTGTTTGAAGATGCGCAAGTTCATGGGCGCCATGGGCGTGCGGAAAATTTGATCGCACACACGCTTGGGTTCTTGGCGTGACACTTTGCGAATCGCGGTGCGCCACAACCGGGGATCTTTGAATGATTCCATCCATGTGACCATGCCGCTCCATGTGGGCTCCACATCAAATTGGCGCAGTGATTCAAGGGCAAGCCCAAATGGCGCGTCGATGCGGAACAAGTGCGGCTGGCCGTCTTTGGCGCATTCAAGAATGTGGCGCAACAAACTGTTGCGATCCATGCGGCCCTTGGAGCGAATGGGTTCGTGGCGCTTGAGCAAGTCGCGCTCCACCACCCGAATTTTGGCGGCGCCGCCAGAGGAAGCGCCGGAGAAATCTATGCCGTGCAAAATCATGGGTTCACCAATTTCAATTTCTACCGCACTGGGATTGTGATTTTCCACATGGGCAGCAACCACCGTTTATCGCGGGTGTTGCGGTTGTGCTTGCGCCCGCCATGGCGAACACGCTGTGACAACGCGTGAACTTTCGGTTTTTACCGGAAGGATCTTTCACAGGCTTGTCGGCATCGGCCATGGGTCGCAACAACTCAATTACTTCCGTGTCCGTGTCATTTTTGTATTCGTACATTGGCATACTCGAACATCCTATGGGCGTTGACGCTTTGGTTTGGTGATTCGTTTGATAAATGGTTTTGCAACTGGCCGCATGGCTGGCTTGGTTGCGACTTGCGCCGCGGGCTTTGCGTATGGTTTGGCCGCGACTGGCGACGCGGGCTTCACGAATGGTTTGGCACCGACTTGCGCCGCGGGCTTTGCGAAGGGCTTCACGAATGGCTTGGCGAATGGCCGCGCAAATTTTTTGCCCGCGGGACTTGAAAATGTTTTTGCAAAGGGCTGCGCATTTGTTTTTGCAGCGGCACGAGCAACCGGCGCCGGGGAAGTTTCTTCTTCGCCACGTTCGTCGGGTCGTGTACGCGCGGTTGTTGGTTTATAAGCAGCTTTGCGCAAGCTTGAAAATTCGGCCTGAGACAATTCCCGCCACGCTCCCACGGTGACGCCGCGAAGTTGCAGCGGCCCAATCGCGACCTGGCGCAAGCGCTTCAATGGATAACCAATTCGCAGCATTGTCAGGCGAATTTCCGTATTTTTACCGTCGCGAATTTCCATAAGCAATGTGGTCCGCGACATCTCCCGGCTCAACACCGTCACGCGCGAACGCTTCTCTGGATCCGTGTTCAAGTTGCGCTTGGAGGGAAAGAGCGCGGATTCAATGGTGCCCACCGCCGCGTCATCAAGTCGGCCACCCACGACCAACTCAAATGTCTTTGACACTTCGTAGCGCGGATGCGTCAAGCGATTGGCGAACTCTCCGTCGTTGGTCATCAACACCAAACCACTGGCGTCAATCTCCAAACGTCCCACTGGAAATAATCGTGTCTGCAGTGGATGCTGCACCAAATCAATCACGCGACGTCGGCCGTCGGGGTCAACATTGGTGCAGACAATTCCCTTGGGCTTGTACAACATGATGTACACATGCGGATCCGCGCCACGGATCACGCGGCCATCCACTTCAATTTTGTCCTTGTCCGCGTTCACCCAAGCGGGCAACGCGTCAATAATGATGCCGTTCACGCGCACGCGCGCTTGCGCCACCAATTCTTCGCACTCGCGGCGACTGGCCACGCCAGCTTGCGCCAGAACTTTTTGTATGCGCTCACCTCGACGGTCGTCGGTGAATGGATGCGCGGTGCTTGATCGTCGCTTCATGGGTCGCCCATAGTAGACGCTTGTTTGCCCGTACACTTTGCGAATGAATGAATTTCGCAACGCCCTGCCCGATTCCGTGACTTTGCGATTGACTCGATTTTGGCGTTTTTTGCGCTTTTGCATCTATTGGATCGCCAAGGATCGCGCCACGCAAATGGCTAGCGCCTTGGCCTATAGAACCTTGATCGGCCTCTTGCCGGTTGTGATTGTGGCCACGCTCATCTTCAAGTCGGTTGCTGGACAAAATTTTACGCAGTTGGTGAAACAAGGCCTCGATGGATTAGGCCTTGAAGAAATCAAGATCGTTCCGCCCGGCTCCAACCAAGAACAAGTGAGTTTAAGTTCGTGGCTGCTTGAAATTATTTCTGGGGCGTCCAAACTTGATCTATCGGGACTTGGAATTGTGGGCGCCAGCATTCTGCTGTTCAGTTCCATTTGGGTTGTGATAACGATCGAGGAAAGTTTCAACTTAATTTGCCGCGCCACACACGGTCGCAGTTGGGTGCGTCGTTTCGTCACCTACTGGTTCGCGCTCACCGCCGGACCACTGCTCTTGGGCGCGCTGCCGATTGTTGGCTCGTATGTCACCAAGTCGGCGGACCTGTTGCCCAATTGGGGATGGCTCCTTTGGGTGGTGCGCTCCATGTGGGGATTTTTTGTCTTGTGGGTGTTGTTGCTGTTGGTGTACACCGCGGTTCCAAGTTCTCCACCACGCTTTCGATTTGCCGCAATGGGCGCGCTATTTAGCTCGATTGGTCTATTGCTGGGGCAACATTTTCTTGGCGTGTACGTGAACAAAACACTCAGTTTGAGTTTGATTTATGGATCGCTTGGTTTGGTTCCCGTGTTCATGTTCTGGCTCTACGCCATGTGGTTGATTGTTCTAGGCGGCTTGCAAGCGGCCGTGTTGTGGGATGTGTTTGGCAAACGCGGATGGGAACAACTTTCGCTTGACGAGGGCCCAACGTTGGCGGATCCCGCAGTCGCGGTGGCCATCATGCAACAAGTGGTGAATCATTACAAAGATGAAATTCCAGCGACATTGGTCAATATTTCAAAATCAATTGGCCTTTCAAGTTCGGTGACGCACGTGTTGCTCGAACGGCTACTCCAAAGCGATTTGCTGCTGTATGTCGCCGACGGTGAAAAATATATTCCCGCGAAACCGGCTTCGGAGATTTTGCTCGCCGACGCCCTGCGTGTTGGATTTGAATCATGCAGCGCGGGGTTGGGAAGCATTGATCCAGCGCTTGAAGAACTTCGCCAAGCTCAAGTTCAAGCGCTTGCAAATAGAACGCTGGCGCCTACGCAAACGCGTTAAACCATTCACGTCAGGCACGCGGCTTGGTGCGATCCTTGCCGCGTTCCATGGAAGAAATCAAGCTCTTTACAGCCTAAATCGCAGCACTTCAGTGTTCAGCGCGCCAACGGAATTTTTCATCTGATCGGCGGCCTTGGTAAATTCTCCCAGCGATTGAATTGTGATTTTCACATTGTCGGACAAGTTGGCCATGGCCTCGCCAATTTGTTTGGCGCCCAAGTTCTGGCTGTTCATGCCTTGGCTGACACTTCCAAATTGATTCTTCATCACTTCAACACTTTCAATAATGTTGCTCAGCGTGATGCCAATGGTTTCAACTTGAGAAACGCTGTTGGTCACTTGCGACGAGAACTTGTCCATTTCCATCACGCCTGTTGAAACAGCGCTTTGCATGTGCTTGACCGTGTGCTCGATATCCAAAGTGGCCGCCGCGGTCTGATCGGCAAGTCGGCGAATTTCGCGCGCCACAACCAGAAAGCCGCGGCCGTGCTCGCCAGCCTTCTCGGCTTCAAGCGCGGCGTTCACGCTGAGCAAATTGGTTTGATCCGCGACCTTGGTGATGGTGACCACCACTCCGGTGATGTCCTTTGTCTTGACATTGATCTGTTCTAGTTTCTCTGAAATAGACGCGCTTTGATCCGCCAGTTGTTGCATCACGGATTTCATTTCAGCGAGACCCGTTCGACTATTTGCCGCGAGGTTGGCGGATGTCTTGGCTACATTTTCCACTTCACCCATGGTGCTCACCAACTCGTTGCCAGTCACGGTGATTTCGCGAACAGCCGCGGCAATTTGCGTGGTGGATGCGCCAAAGTGATGGATGGTGGTCTCTTGCTGCTTGCTTGTTGCGTACATTTGCACGGCGGTGCCGCCAAGGGAATCAGTGGCGTTCTTCACGCCACCCAAAACAGAGGCGATCTTCGCCACAAATGAATCAATGTATCCAGCCAAGATTCCAACTTCATCTGTGGATTGAATATTCAGGCGAGCGGTCAAGTCGGCGTCGGCTTCCGCCATGTCGCGCATGCGATTGGTCACGGCGGCTAGCTCCTGCAACACGCTTCGCAAAATGACTGATCCAATAATTGTCAACAAAGCAAGAATGACCACTGCCACAAGAATGCCAATCAGCCTTCCAAGGTCCACCTCTTCGCGCGCTTCTTTTTCATGAATCGCCACTTGGGCTTCCGCGGCCGCCACAGCTTTCAGAATGGATGCGCGGTGCGCCTCGTACAGTGGATTTAATTGATTCATCGTGATGGCGAATGCCGCCACCTGATCGCCGCGATCAATCGCATCCTTCCAATCACCATGGACAATTCGGAAGAAACTTTCAGCGGAGCCGTATGAATCTTGCAGCAATTCACGCGCGACAACTCCTTCAAGACCAGGCTTGTTGGGCGAAAGTTTTTTCGCCCACTCCGCGTGGCTTTCACGATATTTCATTTCCAATGACTGAAGTTCTTTGGCAAGTGCTTGCAATGTTTCGGCGGTCTTTGCTCCGTTGATTTGGCAAACCACCAAGTAGGGCTCGACAATAAATTCTGTCGGCGGAAGTATTTCACTAATGAGATCCTTATCGCGGACGAGCAACTGATAAATCGGTCCATTCACCATGACTTTGGAAATATTCAAGTGCCCCACCCAAAAAAGCGCCACAAATCCAAGCGCTACAAGAATTCCAATCGCTGCAAATCTTCGGCGGAATGTCATTGAGTTTCCATAATAACCAACTAGCGGGAGTCAGGATTTTTGGATGGCAATGATTCCTCACTCTTGGATGAAGGCGCAGTTGCAACGTTGGTGGCGACGGGGTGGTTCAACAACTTTGCCAAGACACGTTTTCCATATGGAGATAGAAGGAAATCTTTTTCACGCCGACCTTCATATCGAACCCAATTGCGCTCTATGCGCGGTATTGGACCAAAGATCAACTCAAATTCAGCCTTGCGTGATTTGGCGTCAGCAAATGATCCATCCAGAAGCGCCTCAAGATACAGGCGTAATTCCGTGGGGCGCTCCCGCAACATCCAATTGGTCAATGCGTAGGCCTGCGCATAAAAATAGCCAACAGCCTCGGCGGATTCCTTGCCGTCCGTGAATCGATCCTGGGTCAACAATACTTCCAAAGGAATAATCCGGTCCTTGTCCAATGCTTGCTTGAATGCGTCGCGCCGTTGCCAATTATCAACTTGATATCCAAAGACAAGATTGATTCGCTCGGTTTCAAAATTTGTCGCAAGTCCTTCTGCGAGCCAAAGTGGATAGCTGGCCCTGGCACGCTGGATATCCGTGTGGAAAAAAAGTTGATGCGCGGCTTCGTGCACCGCGGTGCTCACAAATGTTCCCGCTGTGGCGTCATGAATTCGATCTTTCTCCGCGGCAACTTGGTCCTGAACGTGGGCAAGATCTGGATTCGGTCGCAGCGCTCTTCCCCCAGATTGTTGGGCGGCTTGAGCTTCTTGTAATTGGCGCTCTTGATCGTGCAATTCGGCCATCACTTTTTTAACATCCGCCCTACTTTCTGATTTATAAAAAACCAGTCGATCCGCCAATGGGTTGTAATACCCCATCGCCCATGCTTTGGTGACCTTGTCGACCTGCGTTGCGAAGTCGTTGTAATTGCGCTGATCGCGAAACATCACCGCGACAAGCTTGTGGCGCAGTGGCTTGGGTTTCCACCCCAAAGAATCACAGACCTCGTGGTATTTCAGAAATGTGGTCTCAAGCAACGATCCAACCATTGTGATGTCTTGCGGCAAGGAGTCTGACAAAATGATGTAGTGCTTGGTTTCACTCTTTTGAAATTTCGGGAGCAACTTTTGTGTTTCTTGCAACACGACAGAATTGGATGTTGGCAACAATTCCTGGGGCAGATCCGTGGTCGACTTGTCATCCTGCGACATTTGCGCCGAAGCTTGCGATGGCTTGGCACACATCACACTCGCGCCACCCACGGCCACCAAATAAAAAATCATGCTGATGCGTCGAGTGTGATTCATGGGGTATATCGAACGTTCAATCTGTATACTCATTTCACTATGTGGGTTCACCATCAATTCAATTGCATGCCGACAAGGGTAGGATAAATGAATTCGCCAACAGAACCGAATCGACCAGCGATTGACATTCAAAATATTGCCAATCATTTAGTCGTGAAATTCAACCCCGCCGCCCTTGGTGCTGGCGATATCAAATTTATCACTGTGCAACTTTCGGGCGCCATACAAAATTTGGCGAACGCCGGCGCGGGGCGATATGTGGTTCTTGATTTCACGGGTGTCCCTCTGCTGTCCAGCATTGGCCTGGGAATGTGCGTGGATATTTATCACTGCGCCCAAAAATACGGCAGGAAATGCGCCACATATGGCCTTCAAAGCAGGACGTTGGAACTATTTCACTTGATGCATTTGGACCGAATGTACGAGAATTTAAGCACCCAAACTCAATTGCAAGAGCGACTAGTCTGAAGTCGTCCCCCACCCTACGATACAAATCCAATGGGCATTGAAACAGCATTACCAAGCGACAGCATTCTGACCACGCAACTTCAACGCGTCGTGAATTGGTCGCGAAGATCCAGTGTGTGGCCGCTTCCATTTGCCACCGCATGTTGCGGCATTGAACTGATGGCCACCGCCTGTAGTCGCTTTGATCTTTCGCGTTTTGGTGCGGAGGTGATGCGCTTCAGTCCACGCCAAGCGGACTTGCTTATTGTCGCCGGTCGAGTCAGCGTGAAATGCTTGCCCGTTTTGCAACGTATCTACACCCAAATGACGGAGCCCAAGTGGGTCATCTCCATGGGCGCGTGTGCCAGCACTGGCGGCGTGTTTGACACCTACGCGGTTGTGCAAGGCGTTGATCAATTTATTCCAGTGGATGTGTATGTGCCTGGGTGTCCACCACGGCCCGAAATGTTGATCGAAGGCATCATGGCCATTCAACGCATCATTGATGAAGACAATATTCCGCGCGACCCAGATGGCAAGCGATTGCCGCTGAACATTGCGTTGGCGCCCAACTATCAACCGCGCGGCATGCCTGTTCCGGTGACCGTTGGCTCCACGTGAATTTAAATTCGCGCGATCACTCTCTCGCGCCGAATGTTTGTAACCACACTGAGCTTGGTTGGCCGCAACGAAAATTTGTATTTGCATTCGCCACGGTTATTGTGGCGGCGATTTCATTTGTGTCGTGGCATGGCTTGCAACCCACGCCGCCAATAGCTTCAAATTCCGCTGATTTCCCTGGGTTTTCCGCCATTCGAGCGTTGGATGCGGCGCGCTTGGTGTTGGGTGAAGAACCTCGGCCCGTGGGTAGCGCGGCCAACATTGCGGCGGTGGCGCGCCTGAAGAATTATTTCGCCTCGCTTGGGTACTCGCCGCAGGAACAAATTGCCACCGTGAAAGTTCCCGGGCTTGGCGAAGTTACTCTGCGGAATATTTTTATTCGCAAAGAGGGCCGCACAAATCTGCCCGCCATTCTGTTGGTGTCCCATCATGATTCCGTGGCCGTGTCGCCCGGAGGTTCCGACAACGGCATGGGCGTGGCCGTGTGCTTGGACGCGGCGCGCATGTTGACATTGCAAGAGCCGCCAGAGCGCCCCGTGATTATTTTGGTGACCGATGGCGAGGAAGCCGGATTGTTGGGCGCGAAACTGTTCGCGCAGAACCATCCTTGGGCCAACGACATTGGCGCGGTCATTAATATCGACAATCGTGGCGGAGATGGACCAGCGCAACTTTTTGAGACGGGCTCTGATGACTTGGCGCTCATCAACGCCATCGCACCGCGCATCACGCATCCAGTCATGAGTTCGTTCTTTGTGGAAATTTATAGACGCATGCCAAACGGCACCGACCTCAGCGCGTTCTTGGCGCGGGGCAACACTGGGATCAATATCGCATGCACTGGCGCCATTGAGCGCTACCACACCCCCGCCGACACATTTCACGCCGTCAATTTGGCGTCGTTGCAACATCAGGGTGACATGGCCACGCAAGCGTTGGGTGGTTTGTGCGCCATGCCCGCGAATACATTTCCCTCAGAAAGCGCTGTATTTATCGATGTTTTTGGCCGCTTCGTGCTGGCGTGGTCGGCCAGCAGTGGCGTTGTTCTTTCCATCGCCGCGTTGCTTGGCATTGTTGGATTTGGCGCGCATGTTGCCAGAACGCGCGGGCAAGTGAATGACGCTAGTGACGGTTTGTTCACGCGCGACTATTTCAAGGGAGCGCTTGCGGTGCCGGTGGTGATGATTGCAAGCATTGCGTTGGTGATGGTTGTGGCGTGGAGCATGGAGCGCGCTGGCTTGTATGGTCGACAATACGCCAGCGCCATGCTTGAGCAACAAGGAGTTGCGCCAGTTGCCAAACCAAATGGAGCCGCGCTGTTCGCGGCCGCCTACTGGCCGCCACATGGGCTTGCGCTCTACATCATTCTTGCGTGTGCGTGCGTGCCAATGTCATGGCTTGGCGCGAAGTGGTTTCTATGTGGTGGCTCTCCATGGAAATGTTGGACGGGTATTTGGAGCGCGATTGGAATTATCAATCTTGCCGTTTCTATTTTTGCGCCAGGCGCTGGGGCAATTTTGCTTCCAATTATTTTTGGCGCAGTAATCGCAGTATGGCTAGGCGCGGTCATCTTTGGCATTCAAAGCGGTGTCACCGCGTTCTTGGCGATGGGTGTTCCACTCATGATCGCAGGGGCAATTTATGCTCCGCTTGAAATACTCAGTTGGCCAGATCTTGGGCTTTCTATGCCTATTTTTCGCGGCATTTTAAGCGGTTTGTACGCGGTGTTTTTCCTGATGCTCTTCGCCACGCCGCGCGTTCGGCAAAGCATGGACGCCGCCGCGCGGCTGAAAGCGAATGCGCCTCAAGTCGCGCCAATTACGCCAACGAATTGACAAACTTGTCCAACCGCGCAAGCCCTTCGCGAATGTTCGCCTCCGAGCAAGCAAAGCTAATGCGGATATTTTCGCGCGCGCACTCGCCAAAATCTTCGCCCGGCACCACGGCTACAAAATGTTCCTCAAGCAAAGCCTCAGCGAACGCTTGCGCGGAGTCAATCACGCGGCCTGCGGAAGTTTTCAAACCCATGCACGCGTGAATGTCGGGGAACGAATAAAAAGCGCCGGTTGATTTGCACACATTCAATCGCTTGATGCCGGTGAGCAACTGATGCACCAACACCGCGCGCGCCGCGAACGATTGGCGCATGGTCTCCACACTGGCGGCGCAATTGGTCAAGGCCTCCACCACCGCGGGCATAATGAAACTTGGAATGGAGTTGGTCATCTGACCTTGCAACTTTATAATTTCTTTCGCAAGCACGCCATTCTTTCCTGGCGCCGCAAGATATCCAACGCGCCACCCTGTCATGGCGAACGCCTTGCTCATGCCGTTGATTGTGATTGTGCGATCGGCCAAACGCGCGTCGGCGCCTGGACTGACATGCTTCAAACCCGCTTCAATCTCGGGATAAATAAGCTTTTCATAAATCTCGTCACTGACCACGGTGATGTTTGGGTGCTTTGCCAGAACATCAATCAGCGCGGCAAATTCTTTCACCGTGTACACGGTGCCGCAAGGATTGCTGGGGCTGTTCAACACAATCGCGCGGGTGCGCGCGGTGATCGCCCCCTCCAATTGCGCGGCGGTCATTTTAAAATTCGTTGCAACGCTTGAAGGAACTTCAATGCACGCGGCGCCCGCGAGTTCGATCAACGGTTTGTAACTCACCCACGCGGGAGTTGGCAAAATCACTTCGTCGCCAGCGCCAGGCTCAATGATGGCCATCAGCGACATGTAAATAGCGTGCTTGGCGCCCACGGTCAAAGTGATGTCCTGCGCGTTACAAGCAATTCCGTTTTCATCGCGCAACTTTTTAGCGATAGCCTCACGCGACGCTTTATCCCCAGGCGTTGGCGCGTAGCGCGTCATGCCTTTGTCAATCGCTTGCTTGGCGGCCTCGCGAATATTGGCGGGCGTGTCAAAGTCTGGCTCACCCACGCCAAAACCAATCACGGGTTTCCCCGCGGCCTTCAACGCGGCGGCCTTTGCGGCAACGGCCAACGTGGCGCTTTCCTTCATGCGGCTGATATGGGATGAAACCTGCATCAAATGAAAGATACACGCAGTAATTCAACGGCGTTCGCTACACTCACACGATGAACTTTGACGCACATCAACCAGTGATCGATGAACTTGAGGCGCGGATTTCAGCCATCCGCGACTCTCTTTGACTACCCCCGGAAAATAAATGAACGCGCGGAATTGAATCGCCAAATGGGCGAAGGTGATTTTTGGAACGACCAGAAAGCCGCGCAACTTGTCATCAACGAACTGAAACTTGTGCGCTCGCAGATTGAACCGCTTGAGCAAGTGATTGTGGATTTTGAGGATGCGAAAGTGGGATACGAACTTTCCAAAGAATCCGGCGACAAGGATTTATTAAAAGAGGCCGATGCCGCGCTCTTTCGATTGCAACACCGCATGGGAGTGGTGGAGACCCAAAGTCTGCTTGGTCGCAAGCATGATCATCGCGCGTGCTTTGTGGATATCAATGCGGGAGCCGGCGGCACTGAGGCGGAAGATTGGGCCGGCATGTTGGAGCGAATGTATTTGTATTACTGGAGCGAGATGGGTTGGAAGGCGGAGGAAATGCATCGCATAGCCGGCAATGAGGCCGGCGTGAGCGAAGTTGGTTACCGCATCACGGGCTCATTCGCGTATGGCTACATGAGTTGCGAGCGCGGCACGCATCGATTGGCGCGCGTGAGTCCCTTCAACGCGGAAGGCAAGCGGCAAACCAGTTTCGCCACCGTGGATGTCACTCCGGAGTTTGAGGAAACAGATTTGGAAATTCCCGCAAAAGACCTGGAAATCATTGCGTTTGTGCGCGCTTCTGGTCCCGGCGGCCAGAACGTGAACAAGGTGGCCAGCGCGGTTCGAATCAACCACATTCCAACCGGTCTGCAAGTGGTGGCCAGCACGTTCCGCGATCAATCACAAAATAAAAAGCAAGCCATGAATGTCATGCGCGGAAAGTTGGAGCAACTTGAGGAAGAGCGCCGCGCGAGTGAATTGGCCACGGCGACTGGCGGCAAAGTCACGCGTGATTGGGGCAATCAAATTCGCAGCTATGTGTTCTATGACAATCGCGTCAAGGACCATCGCACTGGATTTGAAGTTGGAAATCCGCAGAAAGTTCTGGACGGATACATGTCTGGATTTGTGGTCGCTGAATTGCAGCGCCGACGCGGCGAGTCTGAAAAGAAAAAGTAATTGGTACTGTTGCTCATGTGATTGACATGCAACGAGGCGCTTGTGCCGTTGATAAAAGTCTTATCGGAGATCAACCCCATGGTGGCGAATGCAAAACCGCTGATTGACTTAGCTCCAAGCGCGTGGCCCACCGCGCAAATCGCTGCGCAACTGGAATGGCTCAGCACCAACGCGCTTGGCGGCTACGCGTTTGGAACCGTCAGCGGCGCGCTGCAGCGGCGCTGGCATGGTTTTCTTATCGCGGCCACCGACCCGCCCGCGGGGCGCACCATGTTGGTTTCCAAAGTTGAAATCACCGCGATAGCCAACGACGAGCGCGTGCAAATGTCCGCCAATCAATGGACCAACGGCATGCAGGCGCCGGGGCTCGCATGCCTTGGGCGCGTGTGGCTTGATGGATCAATCATTGTGCGCGAATGGAAAATTGGCGCGTCAATTCTAGAGGAACGCATGTCCATGGCGCGCGGACGCAACGCCACGGCCATCACACTCACGCTTCAAGGTGGCACTCATGCGGTTGACCTTGAATTGAAATGCATGGTGAATCATCGCCCACACGATCAATTGGTGAAACCCAATGCATTCACGCCGCGCATTCAAACCTGCGAGCGCGGCCTTCATGTTTGCATTGATCACGCAAGCGGCGAAGGTAAAGATATTTTTCTTCAAGCCGATGGCGCAACCGCGCAGCCTGATGGCGAGTGGTACGCGGATTATTTTTTACCGGTCGAGCAAGCGTGCGGATACGACTGCGTCGACGCGCATTGCTGCGCCGGCATATTAAAAATCACGATTCAACCAGGCGAATCACGCGGTTTCACGGCAAGCACTTGTTCTGAACGAGCGGGCGAAGGCGCGCGCGTCATTGCGGCAACCGCCGCGCGCGATCAATCATTGATCACATTGGCCAAAGCGCAAGACAATGCGTTCCGCGCTCGATTGGTTCTTGCCGCGGATCAATTCATCGTGGAGCGTCCGCTTCCAAATGGCGCGCGTGGCACAAGCATTATCGCGGGGTATCCATGGTTCGCGGATTGGGGCCGCGACGCGTTGATTTCTTTGCCGGGGCTTTGCCTAGAAACTGGTCGCTTCGAGGAGGCCGCGTCAATTTTGCGTTCGCTGGCACGCTTTGAAAAAGACGGACTGCTTCCGAATCGTTTTCCATCTCCTGGTGAACCGTGGTTGGACAACAGCGTGGACGCGCCCCTGCTTCTAGCGCATGCCGCTCGACGCACGGTGAACGCGTCGGGCGATTTCACATTGGCGCGCGATCTATTTCCCACGCTTGTAAAAATATTCAACGCCTTCACCAAAGGCACGCGCCACGGAATTCGCGTTGACCCCGCCGATGGCTTGCTCGTAGCCACGGATCCAGGCACGCAACTCACATGGATGGACGCCAAAGTTGGCGCGGCCGTAATCACTCCGCGCATGGGAAAACCCGTGGAAATAAACGCGCTTTGGTGCGGCTTGCTGACCACGTTGATTGAATGGGCGCCTCAACTCAAGCAAGACGCAAGCCCGTTCGTCGCGGCGCTCGCCAAGGCTCAAAAAAGTTTCGCGCGCTACATCAATGCCAATCAAGAGCAACTCGCCGACACATTAGATAGTCCGCAAGGCGTTGACCACTCGCAACGACCCAATCAAATTTTCGCCGTGCAACCTTGGGTGCGACTTATTCCCAACGAGGTCGCGCAAAAAATAGTGGCGCGCGTGGAAAAAGATTTGCTCACTCCTTACGGGCTGCGCACGCTTGAAAAAAATTCGCCCGGATACATTGGCCGTTACGGCGGCAATGTTCAAACGCGCGATCAGGCGTACCACAATGGCACCGCTTGGCCGTGGCTGATCGGGCCGCTTGGTTGCGCGCTAAGAACTTTGGGCAACCCCGGGCGCGTTGCGGAAATGAAACAACCATTTCAAGAGCATCTTCGCCGCGGATGCTTGGGACAAATCTGTGAGGTCGCCGATGGCGATTTGCCGCAAAATACGGGCGGCTGCGTGGCTCAAGCTTGGAGCGTGGCGGCGTTGCTGGATCAAGGAATTGGCGAAAACTCGCCATCAACTTAACGGTTACGATATACGCGTGCAGAAAAGTTTGGTGAAATCCAGAATTTCTCTGAAGCGCGTCGTTGCAGAACCGCTGTCATTGTTACAACGAATTGGTTCGGGCGACACCGGCGCCATGATTGCTTGCATGGAACGATTCCGAGGACTTATTTGGTCGCTTGTTCGACGGAGTTGCTCCAACGCCGCGGACGCCGAGGATGTTGTCCAAGAAATTTTTATCAGCTTGTGGCGCTCGGCCCATCGCTTTGATCCAACCATCGCCAGCGAAAGCACATTCGTGTCCGTCATCGCGCGACGCCGCCTGATTGATCGAACTCGTCAACGCATGCGCCGTCCAGCGCCAGGACCAATCCTTCAAGATGTCGAGTTCGCCCACGAAGAGCAACCTCGATGTCAAACCACCGAAGCCAGCGCGCTTACTCAGGCCGCGATGAAAAAACTTCGCCCCGAGCAACAGCAAGTGCTGCAACTTTCAATTGAATGCGGTTGCAGCCACGAGCAAATTGCAACATCAACTGGCTTGCCGTTGGGTACAGTAAAGACCCACGCCCGCCGCGGGCTTCTGCGATTACGCGAAGCCCTGATTGAATCTGGCATTGATATTGACCCGATTGAATCTGTCTAAATAACTTTACGTGGGGCGCTCTCGCCCCGTCAAACTCCACAACTCATTTCATTGGCGACAAAATATTGAGTTGAATTTATGTTTTTACTTTCACTCGAAGCGCATTTTTCAATGATTCGGGCTACAAATAGCACATGTTCTCTTTCACCATTCTTGCCGTGTGCGCGCTCGCCGCCACTCCTACACAAAGCACAAATTCAACCAACGCGACAGACGCCGCAACCCAATCGCCGCCCGCGGCCATGTTGCGATACCCAGACCTTGGTCCAAGCGATATTGTTTTTACATTCGCTAACGACTTGTGGCTGGTCGACAAAAACGGTGGAGTGGCTCGGCCGCTCACAACTGTTCCCGGTTCGGAGAGCATGCCAAAATTTTCATGGGATGGAAAGACCATCGCCTTTGTTGGCGGCTATGAAGGCAACCGCGACATCTACACGCTGCCTGTGGGCGGCGGCCAACCGTATCGCGTGACACATCAGCCCG
>CANKBX010000048.1 GCA_947480055.1 Planctomycetaceae bacterium | reverse complement strand
AGAGCGCTCCGGCGGTTGGTCAAGCGACCACTTGGTGGAGGCCGTGCTTCACGGACTTGGTTTCACCGATGAGCAATTTACAATTCCAGTGAGCGGACTTTCTGGCGGGCAAAAAGCGCGGCTTGGTTTGGCTCGGCTACTTCTGGAGGAGCCCGACGCCCTGCTGCTTGATGAACCGACAAACCATTTGGACATTGTTGGGCGCGAATGGCTTGAGACATTTCTGTCCGACACGTATCAAGGCGCGGTTGTGATCATTAGCCATGATCGCCGTTTGCTTGACAAAGTTGTGCATCGCATTGAGGAAATTCACGAAGGCGGCACGCGCAGTTATCCAGGCAATTATCACGCGTTTGTTGACTTGCGCATGGAGCGCCACTTGACGCAAATGCGCGTGCATGAAAAACAATTGGACAAGATTCGCTCCGAGGAGCAATTCATTTTGAAGTACAAGGCTGGCCAGCGCGCCAAGCAAGCGCGCGGTCGAGCAACTCGCTTGGCTCGTTATAAAGAAGACAGTTTGGTTGAGCGCCCAATCGAGCTTGATTCTATGCGTCTTTCACTGCCCAAGGGTCCGCGCATTGGTGACTCCGTTGCCGTGTGCGAGGACCTGGAGAAAACCCTTGGCGATCGCCTGCTCTTCAAGAATTTGTCCATCACCATTAAGCCCGGCGACCGCATTGGAATCATCGGACCAAATGGCGCGGGCAAGACCACGCTTATTCGCACGCTGCTTGGAGAAATTCCATTTGATGTGGGAACAGTTCGCCAAAGTCCAAAGCTGCATTCGGGTTGGTTCAAGCAAACGCATGAGCATTTGGATTACACGCTGAATGTCTGGCAATATTTACAGCGCACCGTTCCGTCGCGGCCTGGGCTTGGAAAGTTGAACGAGCAAGAGTCGCGCGACTTGGCTGGCGCGTTTTTATTCTCTGGCTATGAGCAGGAAAAGTTGCTCGGTGAAATTTCTGGCGGCGAGCGCGCGCGCGCGGTGCTTGCGGGCCTTGTGGCTGGTGGTCACAACTTATTGGTGCTAGACGAACCAACCAACCATCTTGATATTCCAAGCGCCGAGCGTTTGGAAGACGCGCTTTCACTTGATCCAGATGATGGCGGCTACGACGGCGCGCTGCTACTTGTAAGCCATGACCGCGCGCTGCTTGCCGCCACATGTGATCGCTTGATCATTCTTGATGGCAATGGAAACGCCACCGTGTTTGATGGCAACTACGATGAGTGGGTGCTCAAGCAAGCGGCGATCGCCAAAGCGGCGGCGGCTTTGCCACAAAAGCCTGCGCCGGCGGCGAAGCCAAGTCAAAACAATAAGCAAAGCACCGCCAGCAATGGCGCGGCCGTGAACGGCGCTTCTGGCAATACATCAAAATCGCAATCAAACAACAAGGCAAAAGCGCAGCGCGATCCGTTCGCGGCGTTGTCGCTTGAAGAACTTGAAAAGCAAACCGCGAAGTTGGCGGCGGACCTGGAGAAACTGGACAACACAATTGCCAAGCCAGAATCTGCGCGTGATCACAAAAAACTGGCCGCGCTGTTGGCTGATCGAGAAAGATTAGTCACGCGTCATCAAGCCTGCGAGCATTCGTGGCTTGCGCGCGCGCAGTGAGTAAAAAAAAGTCCGCCTCGAAGTTTCCTCCAAGGCGGGCCTGCGGTGGTTGTTTGTTGATGCGCGCTTGATCAAGCGCATACATGTGCGCTGGAATTTATTTTGCCGCCATCATTAAAGCGCTCGTTTCAATTGCGTCCGCGCTGGCAATCTCCACGCCTGATTCATTGCTTGCCTGCGCCGCGATGACCTGGGTTTCATTTTCCAATATTGAACTTTGAATATCAAACGCCGCATTGGCGCCCACCACACTGGCCTCTCCAGTGGAGCTATTTCCCTTGAATGTGGTGTCGCGAATTTTGGCGCTGGCGTCTAGCACATACATGGCTGCTCCCGATTCATGCGAGAAGTTTCCTTGCATCACGCAGGAGTTCATGTCCACATTGCCGCGGTCGCTGTAGAGACCGCCACCCCACGCGCCACTCATCACGCGATTCTGAAGCAATGAAACGTTGAACAATTGCATCGATCCACCAAGCGCGTACACGCCGCCGCCAAATGTTCCGGCCGCGTTGTCCTTCACGGTGCAATCACTCATGCGCACATCGGACTCAGTGGACCATAGACCGCCACCAGCCACGGCCGAGCGGTTTTCTGCAATCACACAGCGAATAAATTGCGCCTTGGAATTGAAGACAGACACTCCGCCAGCATTGTTGGTGAATGTGCAATTCAAAATTGTCGCATTGCTGCCTTTCACTTCCAGCCCGCGGCCATTCGCGCCGCGGCCATCTTGAATGCGAAATCCATCGATCATGCATTTGGAGTTTTCAACCAAGGCGATTGGACCACCGCGACCACTTCCAAGAATGGATGCAGTTGCTGCTCCACAGGCGGCTTGAAGCGAAATATTTTTTCCGTGAATACGAATGCTCTCGCGATACTGGCCGGGAGCGACAAAGATCACGCTGCCATCTGCGGCCTGGTCAATCGCGCCTTGAATGGTGGCAAAGTGTTCTGGAACCAAGATCACCGCCGCGTTGTTGCCCAGTTGATCTTGCGCGGCGTTTAAATTCATGCCATTGGAGGTAGTGGTGTTGGCCGCGTTCAATGAACTCACAAACGCGCCGCGCCACAAAGCCACCAATGATGCCCCGACCACCAGGGTTAAACTTAGACCCCCAAGAATCGCTTTTTGGCTGCTAGAGGTTTGAACGATTTGATTTGTTTGATTGGTGTATTCCATAATCAGCGCCTTTCAAAGTTGACTTCAATTTGCCGTGACAAGCGTCACCGCAACACAACTCCAACACCAACGCGCTGATTTAATTTATTTTTCAGTCCAACCGCCACACTCAATGTCCCAGTCTGTCGAGCGCAAGCCGCCTCGCATCCAACCCCTTCCCCATCACTCGCTCGCGGTTTCCCGCCGCGGCGAGCCTTGCAAACTTGCGGTCGAACTTCAATCAACCGCAATCTCTTTTCGACACTCGCGCTTTCCCAAACGCAAGCCTCTTTCCAAAACTCACGGGTTCCCGCCCGCGAGTTCATTCCAACATTCGCGCTTTCCCAAACGCGAACCCTTTTCCAACCTCGCAGGTTCCTTACGCCAGCGAGGCCATTCCCAACTTGCCTTTCGGACCACCCCTCCGTGGTTCGTCTTGCACTGAAATCAATGTCGAATTTAATTTTCATAAAGCAAATTCCAAGGTGAAATTTTCTAAACTCAGCCGCCTGAAGCCAAAAATCTGACTCTTTTTACAAATTCGGCAGGATTGCCACGCGACTTAAGTCAATTTGCAGAAAAATGCTGCAAAGATGCTCGCATGCATGGTGGACTTCTTCAACACCTGAAACAACTGCCCCGCTTTATGCGTTGGACAATAATTTTGGTGGGATGCATGCTTGCGCTGCCCGCATGCAAAGAAAATCCTTACCGCTTTGATGTTGTGCCCATGCCTGTGGGAAGCAGCAGTTTAATTCGCGCTGGCTATCACGGCGATCAAAAAAGTTGGGCATGCATTGACAAACTCCATGACGAATATTTAACGCAATGGCAATCCGTGGTGCAACGGGAAATGACAAGCATCATCGCTTCTATCAGTAAACGTAGTAATCCGTTTGATCCGCGCATGCAAGGATCGTGGATGCAGGATGTGGAATTCATGGAGCAGTTGCGCAAGCGCCATGGAACATTGTTGTCGCAACTTTCATTGTTGGACCAAAATTTGTTCGCGCAGTGGAGCGATTGTGTTGGCGCGGATCATGCGGCGATGATGGAGGGCCTTGCCATGGACCGCGCCATTGCGTGCGCCAAAAGTGTCGCCACTCCAGGCGCGCCATCATTTGTTGACCTGCGCGAAATTTTGACAAACTTAAAATTCACGCCAGAACAACGCGCGCTGTTTGATGAACAAATGAGCATCTACGCCCGCGCATTGCTTCCAGCGGCCAACGCATTCGCGGCGGCGTCCATTCGCCGGCCCATGGATGGCAATGACGATGCCATCAATCTGGCAAAAAGTAAAATTACGGCGCTGAATGTGCGCACTATTGAAATGCTCCAAGGCATCGCGGACCAAGACGTGGTGGATCGTTTCAAGATTGGATTTGTGAATCAAGATTCGTGGAAGCCAACCGATTGGCAGAAGGCCGCCCCACTGTTGATGGTGCGTCTGCCCAACTTGCAACAGACGCAACGAGTTGAGATTGCGAAGATTGTGCTGGAGTGGGAGAAAGATGATCGCGAACTCGCGCTGAGAATTGCAACCGCCATGTTGCGCGGCAAGGATGATCCGCGCGCTCAACTGGCCAAGGATGCGCGCCAAGAATTGCTGAAGCAACGCAACATGGCCATGATCAAGGTGGCTGGCGATCAATACAAGGATTCTTTCGCACCACTTCGAAAGCAATCGGGGCAGCAGCTTCGCGACAGCATTTCCGCGCTGTTGCCCGTTGATTCGCTGGACGATGTGTTCGCCGTGATCACGCTACCGCCGCCCGACGCCACGCCAGATGGCTGGCCCATTCGCAAGAGCGCGGAAACATTCGCGTTGTTTCTGCCGCCAGACTTTCAGTCTTGGGTTGAAAGCCGCCTTCGCCCACTGCAACCGCATGGCGATACCGAAACCGCGGTGTCCATCACGCTGCTTGGCGACAGTGTTGAAGCTTGGAACAAAACATTTCAAGAGCACTTGATCACAATCAAACAGACCGAGGAACGCATGAAAGACGTGAGTTCGCCGGATATTTCCGTGCCCGAGGCGCAGCGTAGATTGCGCGCGCTTGTGTCGGAGGTGGATTCCGCGCGCAACGCTCTCACCAAAATAGAGGACGACACCATCGCAGAACTCGCGGCGGTGTTGGGCTTGGATCCAAGTGATCCGCGCGTGGAAAGATTGCGCATTGAGCGCGTGGTTGCGGCCGCCAATATTGACTGGCGAAAAATTCCCATGGGCTCGCTCCTGAAGATCGATCGGGAGGCCACCATTGATTTGCCCACCGCTTTCGCGCAGGCCCAACTTTCACCAGAGGCATGCGCCATCACGGACTCTGCGATTATTGACGCGGCGGTTCCGCTGGTTGAAAGTTCCGATCGACTGCGTACCGTAACTATCGACGCGCTGCGAAGCTTTGTGCTGAACGCAAAAAAAATGACCCTGGAATACAACTTTGACGAGAAGAACCAAGCGACCGGCGAGGAACTCTTGCACGAGATGATCACATCCGCGACCAAAAGCGTGGATGCATCGGCGCGCGCGCGCGTTGAGATTCAGCACGGAATCCTGCAAGACACCTGCGGCGCCCTGCCCGACGAAGACGCGCGCGAACTGAAGCAAGCCTATTGGCGCTTCGCTTATCCGGAAATTTTCTACGACCGCCACCCCGCGGAATACATGCTTGGTCAACTCATGGCGGAATTGCCGCAGGATGAAAGCCGGGAGCAAGCGACCCGGTTGCTACAAACGCGTCAAAATGCGCAAGATGAATTGCTCAATCGCATCATTGACGCGCGCAAGTTGTGGGCCAACAACGACTTCGCGATCAATAAAAATAATTTTGACCAACTGCAGCGGCGCGCGCCGGCGTTGGCCATTTTGCTGAACGTGCGTGAAGAAATCAATGTTCGTGCGTTGCGCGAAATGGCGCTTCTCGCTGGCGAAGATTCAAACGCGTGGAGCAAATTGACCGAGTGGGTTGACACGCCTTGGCATTATTCGGCCAACTAATCACGCTACTGAACAGCGAGTCGCGTTGAACTGCTTCATCTTTCGGGACGCCTACGTGCGTTGCCTCGTTCAAGCACGTATTTAGGATTTCAACTTTTTACCCGACGCGGGCGATTCATCATCCACCTTCTTGCCGATCATGAGATAGTTGAAGCCGCGCAGATAAAAATTTCCGTCCTCGGCGCCTTTGCGAAACGCGCCGCTTTCCAACTTTGAATTCTTGCGCGCCACGCAAATAATATCCACGGGCTGAAACAACTCGCGCATCATGGCGAACAATTCAAAACCAATCGGCATAAAAATGCCCGCGCCTTTGCCCGCCTCGCCGCGACGCTTGCGCCACGAATCACTCACATAAATAGCCATGTAGCGGCGGTTCTTCAACACGCGGTGCATCTGCTTCAACACCAAATGCATGGCTTGGTAATAGTCGCGGCCACCGTTCTCATCGCCCGCGTCAAGCTTGCCAATGCAACGCGGGTCCTCGGAGTAATTCACATGCGTTGAATATGGCGGATCAATGAAAGCAAAGTCCACGCTTGAATCCGCGATCGGAAGTTTGCGCGCGTCGGCCTGCGCAATGTCCTCGCGCGAAGGATCCAAATCAAATGCCACGGGCTTGCGCTCCAAGTGCGCGCACACATCAATAGTTGTTCCAGAGCCGCACATGGGATCAAGCACGCTGTCGCCCACGCGCGTGTAGCGGGTCAATAACTGCCACAACACCCACGACGGAGTCGCGCCCACGTAATCCTTGTCGCCCTGCATGGTGACTTTGAAACCATCCTTATCCACAGCGTCATAGTGCTGACTGGGATATTCCCAAAGCGTGGTTGCAAAAACTTTAAGCGCGGGCCGTTGCGTGGGTTTCATGTGGGCGAGTCTATTCAAACTAAAAATTCACATTGCTGTTTCTAAAACATGCTTAGTGAAACAAGCTTGGTTTTATTTCACGGGCTTGATTACTGCTGGCGCATCAACAACTGTCTCTGATGGGAGTAAATCCACCATCACTTGCGCGGGTTCAACGCTTTTGGTGAGTTGCCCCATGGATTGCATTTGCGTAACCAATGTTGTCCATCGCGCGGGATCCATGGATCCATATCCGTGCGCCAGCGTCCACGGACCAAGCACATATTTGCGCATGCGCTGCGCGGCAATGTTCATGGCTTCAAGCGACATGGATGGATTCATCGCCGCAATCTTGGGATTGTATTTCGCTGGATCATTCATGTAATTCGTCCAACCAGCGCGCATGGCGAGCGACAACTTGATGGCGATATCGCGGTTCTTGTCCAGCCATGTTTGAGAGCTGCACACCACGGCCGTAAAAGGGTCGTAGCCGCTTTCAGCAATGTCAAAAACTTTCACGGGAATCTTTTTCAAATCCATCTCCACTGGCTCAGCGGTGACAAAGCATTGCGTGGCAGAAGCTTGGTCGCTTTGAAAAACAACCAACGAGCCGCCGTATGGAATAAGCGTGCATGTTGATGGTCCGTATGTTTTGTCCATCCACTTTAAGAATGGCATGCCTGGCTCAATGGCCAACTTGCCAGAACCTTTCCAAACCTGCTCCAATGAGTTGGCGCTTGAAGACGCGTGCGTCATGAATCCCATTGGCGAACGCTCAAAGATTGAGAATGTTGCGACGATGTTTCCGCCTTGCTCGCGCAGTGTCAACACTTGATCGGCGCTGACCACGCCGGCTTCGCACGCGCCTTGCGCGATCAGTTGCGACACGGAAGTTCCAGCCGCGCCCTTGATAATTTCCACATCAAGCCCCTGCGCCTTGAACAAACCATCTTGCTCCGCGGCGTAAATACCCCCAAATTCAGGCTCTGGAACCCAATTCAGTTGCAAGCGAATTTTTGGCGCTTTGGTTGTTGCGTTGCCCCCGTCGCACGCGAATACAAGCAAACACGATGCGGCGACAAGCGATTGAAATAATTGATTCATTGATTTCATAATGGTTCCTTATTGAATCAGCGTAGACGCGTGCCACTTGCGAAGCGAGAGCCACCCTAAAAAACTTACGGCACCGAACAATACGAAGCCAACCGCCGCCGAAAGCGCAACTGCGGCAAACACTAAATCCGTGCGCGCACCGCGCATGGACGCAAGCACCACCATGCCAAGCGGAGCATCTTCGCCGGCGTAGCCAGAAACAAATTCGCCAACCACCGTGCCAATCACCGCCAAGCCCGCCGCAATGCGCAAGCCCGTGACAATGTTTGGCGTGGCGCTGGGCAATTCCAATTTCCACCAACGCGTGAAACGATTGGCTTTGTAAATATGGAACAGCTCGCGCAGCGCGGGATCAGTGGAGCGAAGTCCATCAAGCGTGTTGGCCAACACTGGAAAAACCGCAACAATCGCGGCGCTGGCCACAGTCGCGCTAAGTCCATAGCCAAACCAAATCACCAACAACGGCGCGATGGCAACCAGCGGAACCATTTGAAAAAGCGACGCCAGCGGATAGAGACCGCGCTGTAAAAATTTGCTTTGACTTAACACGCTTGCGCATGTCATTCCCACCACCGCCGCGATGACAAACCCAAGCCCCGCGCTAATCGCGGTTGAAAGAGTGGCCTGTAGCAATTGGCGTGAATCAACATTGGCGGCGCGCAGAATCATGAGCGGCGACGGCAGCAGATACGCAGCGGGCTTGAACACCATCACCGCAATTTCCCACGCCACAAGTAGCGCGAGGGCCGTGAATATTGGCGGCAACGCCACGCGCAGAATATTTTTCATCGCGTTGCCCCAATATTCTTTGTGTCACACCACTGACCCGCGAAAGATTGGTGTGATGCCAAATAAATTGTCGCTTGGCGCGGCGTGTTTAGAAAGTTCATCGCGTCACTTTCACTACTTCATTTGTTGGCAAAGTCATCTGTTGATACACGCGTTCGCACAGTGCGACAAATGGCATGCTTGTTCGGTGCGCCGCGTCCTTGGGCACATCAATCACAATGGCTGGCAATATGCGCCCGGGTTTGCCCCGCATCACCACAACTTGCTGTGCAAGCGACACAGCCTCTTGAATGGAATGCGTCACAAGAATTGCCGTGGTGCCCGTTTGTTGCCAAAGCTGGCGCAGTTCCTCATCAAGGGCAAGCCGCGTGACTTCATCCAGCGCACCGAATGGCTCGTCCAACAATAAAAGTTTGGGCCGCGTCACCAATGCGCGGGCCATGGCCACTCGCATTCGCATGCCGCCCGAAAGTTGCGCCGGCATTTTGTGTTCGCTGTCGGACAATTGCATCTTGGCCAACATTTCACGCGCCGCTGTATGCCTTTCTTGCGCCGATACACCATTCAGTTCCAGTGGCAGCGCCACGTTTTGTAGAACGTTTCGCCAAGGAAGCAAGCGACCCTCTTGAAAACAAAAACTAATAGCGTTGGCTTGCGCCGCGGCGAGCGCTGATTGCCCGCGCGGGGCGTGATCGCTTTGGGAATCACTTTCACCTCCAGCCGTGAACACAATCTCACCGCTGGAAGGAGCGATCAACCCGCCGATCAAACGCAACAATGTTGTTTTGCCGCCACCGGAATCGCCAACGATCGCCAAGAATCCTCCGGGCTTTACTTGCACATCCGCATGGTCAATCACATTCGCGCCAGCAAATTTGTGGCTGACTCCGCGAACATGTACGCCAATAGCATCGCGCATTGTTTGTCCCGTCATTGCGAAACACTTTCAACACGCGGCAACTGCGGCCCGAGCGAGGATCTCACTCGACCTCAATTTCCACTTCGGACGCGCTTGACGATTTTGGCAACTTCGCCGCCAACTGCGCCTCCAATTCCTTTGGATCCATTCCACTTGGAATAAAGACCAACGCAATCACTTGGCGCTTCTCGAGAAGAATGGACGAGCTCTTCACTCGGCAATGCAACAACTTCAGCGCATCAACAGCGGCCTTGTAGGTGTCTTGCACATTGCCCTTTTCGCCCACGCGAATTTTTACGCGCGCGCTGAGGTGCATTTCCAAATACAGAATCAGCAACCACGCGAACACGGTCACAAACACGGCGGTGGCCCATTGACCAAGTCCACAAGCCAGGCCAAGTAGCACGCACAAAATCGCCTTGCCCGTGATCTTTGGATTGTCCAGCACTGTTCGGAAACGAATCAAGCCGCCAATGCCGAAGATGACCAACGCCATGGATGAATTCACTTGCACAAGCTCAGCGACAACGGCGCCAACAACCGCAAGCACCACCAACGACTTGCACTCCTCATGGTCCGACAACGGATTCAGCCTGGTGCTGCGGCGCGGATGTTGCGCGATCAAAGTGGCCAGCAACACACTGAGCAACAAACCCGAGAACAATTTAATGATGAACCACGTGTGAATAAAGCGCTCGAACGACTGGGTGATGTCATTGAACGCGCCGCCATTGGATTGCGTTGTGGTTGTGGCCGCCTTGGTCAGCAACTCGCCAAGATCTTTTTCAGCGAAGGCGAATTGGGTGACGAATAAAATTGAAAGAAGAATGAAAATATTTTGAATGCGTTTCATAGTTGGTGGCCTCTAGCTTTATAGAGTATCTTTTCTACGTCTACCTTGCTGATTTCAATTTCCTAGGAGTTGTCATGACCAGTATCGCTAAAATGTTCAAGCTTCATTTCCTCGCCAACGTGCTGGCCAACCATAAAAAAACTGCGTGCGCCGCGGTATTGCTTGCCATGTTGGCTCCATCAATCGCCGCGTGCCAAGAAGATCCAAACGCGCCCGCCGCCCCTGACACCAAGCATCACAAAGATAAAGACAAAGATAAGGACAAAGATAAAGACAAAGATAAGGATAAAGACGCTAACAAAGACAAATCCGGCGTGCCAGGCAAAGCCGCGCATGACCATGAAGCTTCGCCCACTGAAGTTTCTTGGCTGATCACCATGCATGGCGTTGATGGGCAACCGCAACAAGTCACCGCCGTAAATGGCTTGGGTGAAATCAAAGGTCCTGGCACTGGCCCAGTTCCAAACGGTCCCGCTGGCGCCGCTCCGCATGACCTTCGCGGCATGGCCATTCTTCCAGATCAAAGTGTTCTTGCTGTGAACGCCTTCATGAAGGACTCGCGCATTCTGCACTTTGGCGCGCCTGACGCCAACAATGTGCGCGCCTACATGAATGATTTTGCCAAGCAAGGCCCAACGAATCCCGCCATGCTTCACAGTTACGCCATTGCCATGTCGCCCGATGGCGATGTGTATGTGAGCAATCAAGACACCAACACGGTCACTCGCTACGCGGGATTTGGTCGGGCAACTCCCGGCGCGCCGCTGCCGCATCCAGAATCGCTCGCGGGCTTCGGCAATCTGCCTGCAGGCGTATTCATTGCAAATTCGCAAGTCAGTCCAGTGGGTTTAAGCGCGGTGCGTGGAATGTGCTTTGGTCCAGACGGCTATTTATATGTGGCCGACCGCGACGGTTCGCGCGTGAGCAGTTACGACCGCAAGACTGGCGAGCGCGTGAAGATTGTGGTGAGCGAAGCCAACGGCTTGAAGAAACCAATCCAATTGACTTTCACCGAGGATGGAAAAAGTTTATTTGTGGGCGACGATGAAACCGAGCAAGTGTTGCGCCTTGATATGGATAGCGGCTTGTGCAGTGTGTTCATTCCTCGCGGCACGGCTGGTCTAAAGGCGCCATCTGCTTTGGTGGTGAGCGCGAAGTGGCTCTATGTTGGAAGCCGTCTCACCAAGGAAATTCTGCGCTTTGAAATTGCAACGGGTAAGCCTGACAGCAAGCCGTATGTGACTCTGCCCGATCATCCGGAATTTTTACTGCATGTGATTCCGCCAGTTGAGCCGGACAAAAAATAATTTGATTTTTATTTGCACTCGCGCGGTGAAAGACGCTATTCATTTTTAAGTTTGAATTGCGTCCCACCTAGAATAATTTTTTTACGCGCGCGGCCAAAAACGCATTTCATTTTTACGATTGCGTTGTGAACCATCCAGAATAATTTTGGTGCGCGCGCCGCACATTGCATGCAGCAAGTAACAACCCACACAATTTATTTTCCGCGCTTGGCCTGCCACTCATCAAAGGTGGCTTGCCGCGCCAGCAACCACGCTTGATGACCGCACCCCTCGCGGAATTCAAACGCGTGCGTGCGCTTGCTCATGTCACGCGCCGCAAAATCTGGCGGCAAGTGCGCCGCATCAAGCTCTAAACGCCGCGAATTACTGCTAAACCAAATGCTTCCCTGCGGCGAAAGCCACTTGGGCAAACTGCCAATCAGCGCAGGCCAATCGCGGTCAACACTGAAACTGGAAGCCTCCATGCGTTTGGAATTTGAAAATGTAGGCGGGTCGCAAACGATCACGTCGTACTGCTCACCGGGCTTTGGCCCACGATCAAGCCACGCCAAACAATCCGCCTCAACCAGTCGGTGCGCATCGCCAACATCAAAACCATTCAGGCGCAAATTGCGCAGCGTCCACGCCTGATACGTGGCGCTCATGTCAACGGTGGTGGTGGCCACGGCGCCCCCATCAATGGCGTAGCACGTGAAACTTCCGGTATAGGCGAACAAATTCAACACGCGCAAACCGTTGCAACGCTGACGCACCATGTCGCGCGTGGTGCGGTGATCAAGAAATAATCCCGTGTCCAGATAGTCCGTCAAGTTCACTTCAAAGCGAAGGCCTTGCTCGCGCATAATTCGCAGCGCACTTGGCGCGTTGTCCGCCGCGGCCACTTTTTGATATTGACCTTGACCATCATCCGCGCCTTCGCGGCGATTTTTTTGGCGACGCCGCTCCTTCACAAAAAGTTTCTCGCGCGGAATCTCCAGCGACGAACAAATTTTCTCAATGCAGTTCGCCTCATGCGCGTCTTGCTGCTCCTCGGTTTCATCTTTGGTGCGCGGATGCAACCACGCCACAACTTCGCCGCCGTACCAATCCACCACGGCTGGAAATTCGGGAATGTCGCGCTCGTATAAACGGAACGCATCGTTGCCAGCCTTGGCCGCCCACTTCTTTAACTGCCGAAGTCTTTTTGAAAGCCGATTGGCGAACATGCGCCAACCCTAGCGCAAGTCACATTTGCAAGAAGTCGCCTGCCACCAAAGCGTGTGCGCCGCTTGGCTATTTATCTTTGCCAAGAAATGCCAATTGCCCCGCTTTATGACTCATTGCATTTGCCCCAAAAACCCGAAATAGAAGTCTGAATCGCCCATTTTTTGGTCTTATAACCAAACGTCAAACCCAATTCAGCCGCCATTTGCCCATTCGCCCCACTTTCGTTACTCTTCTAGCCCTTCACGGAATCCGTGAAGGATTCCATAACTCTACAAAGGAACTATTGAGATGATGAACCGACTCCGCTGGAGCCTGAACCTGATCGCCACTTTCGCACTTCTTACCCTGTTCGCCGCGCCTGCGTTTGCCGGTGAAGCCGACCTGAAGGTGCCTTCAGTTGACCTTGCAAACTTTAAGTTTGGCAACACGGTCATCCAAGGCAACTACCTCATGATGATGGGCCTGATTGTCTGCGTCTTGGCGGGTGTGTTTGGTTGGTACCAATACGGTCAAACCAAAGCGCTGCCAGTGCACAAGAGCATGTCCGATGTCTCCCACATTATTTGGGAAACATGCAAGAGCTACCTCTGGCAACAAGGCAAGTTCTTGGCCATGCTCTGGATTCTCATCGGCGGTTGCATCTTTTACTACTTCGGATATCTGGAACACAAGGACACGTTCTCCGTGTTCGTGATTCTGTCCGCCAGCGTGCTTGGAATTCTTGGCTCGTACGGCGTGGCGTGGTTCGGTATTCGCATCAACACCATCGCCAACAGCCGCACCGCTTTCGCAAGTTTGAAGGGCCAAGGCCTTCCAGTTCTTGCCATTCCTTTGCGCAGTGGCATGAGCGTTGGCCTGTTGTTGGTCAGCGTTGAATTGTTCTTCATGATTTGCATTCTGAAATTCCTGCCGACTGCGCTTGTTGGTCCGGCCTTCATTGGTTTCGCCATTGGCGAAAGTCTTGGCGCCAGCGCGCTGCGTATTTGCGGTGGAATTTTCACCAAAATTGCCGACATTGGCGCTGATTTAATGAAGATTGTCTTCAAGCTTCCAGAAGATGATCCGAAGAATCCAGGCGTGATCGCGGATTGCACCGGCGACAACGCGGGCGATTCAGTTGGTCCAACCGCCGACGGATTTGAAACCTACGGCGTGACCGGCGTTGCGCTGATCGCGTTCCTGGCGCTTGCCATTGGCGACACTGGTCCTGAAGGCCAAGTCGTGTGCGCAAAGTTAATCGTGTGGCTGTTCGCCATGCGCGCGCTGATGATCATCACAAGTTTGCTGAGCTACTTCATCAACGAAGTGTTGAACGAAACTCGTTTCGGCACCAAGAAAGATTTTGATGAGGAAGCGCCGCTGACAAGTTTGGTGTGGATCACTTCAATCGTTTCGATTGGCGTGACCTTCCTTGCAAGTTGGGCGTTGCTTGGTCAATTTAGCGAGACCGTTGTGATGGGCGAAGCGCCCGCGGTTCTTGTGAACAACACAACCGGCCAAGCTGTTGCCGGCACCGTGGTCGACACCGCAACATTTGCCTACACAAGTCTGTGGTGGATTCTGTCCATCATTATTAGTTTGGGCACCGTCGCCGGCGCGTTGATTCCAGAGTTCACCAAAGTGTTCACCAGCACCAAGAGTCGTCACGTTCGCGAAGTGGTTCAAGCCAGCGCGCAAGGTGGCGCAAGCTTGAATGTTCTTTCAGGTTTCGTGGCGGGTAATTTCTCCGCGTTCTGGAAGGGCTTGGTTCTTGCCTCGCTGATGGCGTTGGGTTGGTGGGCCAGCAATAATGCTGATATTCAGCACTTAATGCCTGCGAAATATGATTTCGCCGCTCCAATCTTCGCGTTTGGTTTGATCGCTTTCGGATTCCTTGGAATGGGTCCTGTCACCATTGCGGTGGACAGCTTTGGTCCAGTCACCGACAACGCGCAAAGCGTGTTTGAACTGAGCCAAATTGAGAAGATTCCAAACATCCGCGAAGAAGTGAAACGCGACTTCGGCTTTGAGCCAAGTTTTGAAAACGCAAAGCACCTTCTTGAGAAGGGTGACGGCGCCGGCAACACGTTCAAGGCAACCGCCAAGCCAGTGCTCATTGGCACCGCGGTTGTGGGCGCAACCACAATGGTGTTCGGCATCATCTTGATGTTGGACAAGTTGTACGGCGATGTCATCAGCAAGCTCTCAATCGTTCGACCAGAAATCCTGCTTGGACTTCTTGT
>CANKBX010000047.1 GCA_947480055.1 Planctomycetaceae bacterium | reverse complement strand
GCGCGCGATCACGCGGACTCGCTTGCGGACACGTTGACACGCGCCATGGATATCGCGGACGCGGTTATGTTGACGGGCGGAGTTTCAATGGGCCACAAAGATTTTGTGCCGCAAGTTGCCGCGCGATTGGGCGCGCGCACAATCTTTCATAAACTTCCGCAAAGGCCAGGCCGGCCGATGTTCGCCGCGGCGCGGCCGGCGGTTGGCGCAATTGCGCCGCGTTTGATTTTGGGTTTGCCGGGCAATCCTGTTTCCGTGATGGTGACGGCGCGTCGGCTTGGCCTTGAAATGCTTGGCGCGCTTGCGGGAATTTCCACGCCACACTTTGCGGCGCACTCGCGTGGCGTTGCCAACGCCGACAATGCCACGCTTCCAATGTGGTGGTATCGCCTTGTGGGCGAAAGCGTGAACGTCGACGGCGTAAACGAACTGCATTTGCTTTCGGGCAAAGGTTCTGGCGACATTGCCGCGGCGGCTTCAAGCGTGGGATTTGTGGAGATTGCGCCTGGCCAACACACGGTTGGCGCGCACAACTTTTACGCGTGGAAGCATTAGGAGATTTGAATCATGGCAAAGAAGAAAATATTTACAGCTGATGTGGTGAAGAAGTCACGCGTGGCGAAGAAATCAAGTGCGGCGAAACGTGTATCGGCGAAGTCGAGCGTGGCGAAGAAATCAAGCGCGCTGAAGCGTGTAGTCGCTCGCGGCGCCGCCAAAGCACGCGTGCCCGCAAAAAGTATTCTCACCCATGTAGATGCGCGCGGCCGCGCCGCGATGGTTGATGTTGGTGAGAAAGCCGTGACCGCCCGGCGCGCCGTTGCGGAGGCGCGCGTGATGATTTCGCCGGCGCTTGCACAGCGCATCCGCAAGAACTCGCTTGCCAAAGGAAATGTTTTAGACGTGGCGCGGCTTGCCGGCATTCAGGCGGCCAAGCGCACCGACGAATTGATTCCGCTGTGCCACTCGCTTCCGCTTGATTCCATTCAAGTGCGCGCCGAATTGCGCCGCGACCATGTCTATATATGGTCGGAAGCGAAAGTGACGGCAAAGACCGGCGTGGAAATGGAGGCGTTGTTGGCGGTGGCCATCGCGGCGCTCACCGTGATCGACATGGGAAAGTCCATCGACCGCGCAATGACCATTGAGGGATTGCGCATGCTGGAAAAAGAAGGCGGCCGTAGTGGACATTTTGTGGCGGGCGCAAAATCGCGCCGCTAAAAAAATGTATTACGGCGTGTTGCGATTGCTCAATATGGATTGATCGCTTGGCTGGATCATTGTGAGTTTGCACGAGCGTAAAATGCGCCGCGGACTAAACTCGCCGCGCGCGAATACCGCAAGAAATTGGGCTTGGGCAGATGGTTCCCACACCGCGATCATGGGTTCAATTTCATTTTTCTGTTTATCAAAGAACACCACCGCGTCCGCGTTTGGTTCACGGGCGTCAAGCAAACTTTGCAAGTCGCGCGGTTGAAGCAACGGGTAATCGCAACCCACAACAAGCCATGCGCATGAGTTGTGAAGTTGCGGTGATTGCTGCGAAGTCATGTTGCGCGCTTGCGGCAATGTGCTTGTGAACGCCGCGTGTAAGCCACCGGCGGGTCCATGCCCCACCACCGCGTCAATAATCGCGCGCTCACCAATACCCCACTGCGATTGTTGCGTTGGCGTGCATGACCAAAATACTTCCGCGCACAACGGCCGCAACAATTCTTCCACGGCGCGCCACTGCGGCAACTGCGCGTAAACAATTTCCGCTTTGTCGCGGCCCATGCGCGAGCTTGCTCCACCTGTAAGAATTAATCCGCGCACATCAGCGAGCAACGGTGGCTCTTTCCAAGGACACGATCACCGACTTGGAAGTTGGCGTAAGGCTGCCCTCGGCGAAACTATCAATGGGCACCAACACGTTGGTCTCTGGAAAATATGTCGCCACGCAACCGCTGGGAATTTCATACGCCACCACGCGGAAATTTTTAGCGCGACGTTGCACGCCGCGAAAATGACTCACCAAATCAACGGCGTCGCCAGCGGAAAGTTTTTGCGCCGCAATATCCTGGGCGTTCATCAACACAACACGCCTGCCTTGGTGAATGCCGCGGTAACGATCCTCCATGCCATAAATAGTTGTGTTGTATTGATCGTGCGAGCGAATGGTGGTCATGACAAATTGGCCGTGACCAACTTCAAGATGCGGAATTTGGTGAACCGTGAAGATGGCTCTTTTACTGGGCGTGCCAAAGTTGTTGTTGTCGCGGACTTCGTGCGGCAACTCAAAACCACCTGATTGGCGCACCTTTGCGTTGAGATTGTCAAATCCTGGAATGACATTGGCAATGTGATCGCGAATCAAATCGTAGTTGCCGACCAACGAACTCCAATCCACATCCAGCGTTGCGTTTGCAAGCGCGGCAACAATGGCGGGCTCGCTCATTAAATGCTGCGACGCCGGCTCCAAATTTCCCCGCGACGAATGCACCACGCCCATGGAATTTTCCACGCACACAAATTGCGCGCCGGTGGCTTGCATATCAAGCTCGGTGCGACCCAAGCATGGAAGAATGAGCGCCTGCGCTCCGGTGATTAAATGCGAGCGATTGAGTTTGGTTGAAACTTGCGCCGTCAACTCGCAGCGAGAAATCGCCTTCGCGGTGAACGTGGTGTCGGGTGTTGCGGAAAGAAAATTTCCACCAAGCGCGATGAAAACTTTCACTGCGCCCGCGTGCATGGCTTGAATTGCCTCAACCGTGCTGTAGCCATGCTCTTGCGGCGCAGTGAAATGAAACTCCTTGCCCAAGCTGCGCAAAAATTCCGGCGTGGGTCGCTCCCAAATTCCCATGGTGCGATCACCTTGCACATTGCTATGGCCACGCACCGGACACGCGCCCGCGCCCGCGCGCCCAAAGTGTCCGCCGAGCAAAAGTAGATTGATGATTTCCTGAATGTTGCCAACGGCGTTGCGATGCTGCGTGAGACCCATGGCCCAGCAACAAATCATGGCCTTGCTGCGCTCGATCACTGCGGCCACTTCTCGAATCTGCGCCTCGGCGATGCCGCTACCGCGGACAATATTTTCCCATGACTCAGCCGCAAGATCATCGCGGTAAGCGTCAAAGCCCTCGGTGTTGCGCTGGATAAATTCCCGGTCAATGCGCGGAGTGGGCTGCTCTAAAATCGCTTTTTGAATTCCCTTGAGCAGCGCGACATCGCCGTTGATTTTCACGGGCACATGATGCGTGGCCAGCGGCGTGCCCTTGCCAAAAATGCCCGCGACTTCTTGCGGATGCTGAAAGCGCTTCAAACCAGTTTCCGCAAGTGGATTGATGCTGATGATTTGGCAACCTCGGCGCGCGGCGTGCTGCAACGTGCGCAACATGCGCGGATGATTGGTGCCAGGATTTTGCCCGATCACAACAATGCAATCGGCGCTGTCAAAATCTTTCAGCGACACGGTGCCCTTGCCCGTGCCAATGGTGCGCAACATTGCTTGACCACTTGATTCGTGGCACATGTTGGAGCAATCAGGAAGATTGTTGGTGCCGAAGCGGCGCACGAAAAGTTGATACAGAAACGCGGCCTCGTTGCTGGTTCTTCCCGATGTGTAGAACACCGCGTCGTTGGGCGAAGGCAACGCTTTGAGAGCGCCGCCAATTTTTGCGAACGCATCCTGCCACGAAATTGGCTTGTAGTGCGACGCGCCCTCCGCCAAGAACATGGGCTGAGTGAGGCGACCTTGCTGACTAAGCCAGTGATCCGTTTGGCGCGAGAGTTCCTCCACGGAATAGCGCGCGAAAAAATCTACGGTGATTCTTTTCAGCGTGGCCTCTTCCGCGACGGCTTTGGCGCCGTTCTCGCAGAACTCCGCGATGGATCGATGATCTTCTGGATCGGGCCATGCGCAACCAGGGCAATCGAAACCATCTTTCTGATTCACATCGCGCAAAACTTTTGCCGTGCGCGCCAAACCCATTTGCTGCACCGACATGGTGAGCGCAATTTTCACCGCGGTGAGACCGCCGGCGGATTCCGCTGGCGCACCAACATGAAGATTGGCGTCAAGAACTTCGGGGCTTAGAAATTCAGGATTGCGTTCTTTGCTCATTGCTTGATCTTGGCAAGGATTGCGGATGAGATTGAATGTTGTTTCATTGTGTGTGGTTTGATTTTCCAGCAGCATTTATCTCATGCGCCGCGGATTGATCGCATGCGTCAACCTTGCTGGCGACGCGCTGTGTTGCGTTCACTCGAAATGCACCGTTGTAAATATTAAATCGCTCACCGCGCGCGAAGCCCACAAGCGAGATATTGAAACGCTTGGCCAATTCAACCGCCAAACTTGATGGCGCGCCCACCGCGACAATCATTGGCACGCCGGCCACAAGCGCCTTCTGCAATAATTCAAAACTTGCGCGGCCACTAAGAAATAACAATTGGTTGGAAAGCGGCGTGCGCCCCGCCAAAAATTGCGCGCCCAACAATTTGTCCACAGCATTGTGACGGCCAACATCTTCACGCAGCGCGAGCAACTCCCCAGCCGTATTGAACAACGCCGCCGCATGCAAGCCGCCAGTTTGATCAAACACGGACTGCTGCGCGCGCACCTTCTCTTGCAATGTGCAAATCAGCTTTGGCGCAATGCGAAATCCATCGTTCGTGATCGCGCTCAAGCCAGGAACTTCAAGCGCGTCAAGAGACGCCTTGCCGCACACGCCGCAACTACTGGTGGCGTAAAAGTGGCGCTGCAACTTTGGCCACTCCACTTTTGCATGGTCGGCCAATCGAACCCTAATAATATTTTGCCCGCCATGCGCGACGTTGTCGGGACCGCAACCAACTATTTTCTCAATGTCCGCGGGCGAGCGCACAACGCCTTCGCTCAAAAGAAATCCCGCGGCCAACTCGGTGTCGTTGCCCGGAGTGCGCATAGTTATAGAAACACTTTTTTGTTGGCGCGTGTCGCCATCAAGCCAATCAAGGCGAATCTCCAGCGGCTCTTCAATGGCGACATGGTCCAGCACTTCGCTCGCCACGCCACGATCCACGCGCGTAATTTTCGCGGGCGCACTTTGCTCGATCACATCGCTCTGCCTGGTTGTTGCCGCGATGGAAAGCTGCATGCCTTCATCCTAGCCAAATACCAAGCGTGAAATAGCCTAAAGTTGACGCATGAGCACACCCACCCGCGCCGTGATTTTGACAGTGAGCGATCGATGTTCGCGCGGAGAGACGACCGATACGTCCGGTCCAACATTGGCGGCGCTTACCGTGAAACACCTGCAAGCGGAAATTGCGCACAGCGAATGTTTACCCGACGACCTTGCCGCACTTGCCGAGTTCTTCACGCGCTGGTCGGAGCCCGCGAAAAAAATTGACTTGATCCTAAGCACGGGCGGAACCGGCCTTGCACCGCGCGACATCACGCCTGAGGCGTTGCGCCGCGTGATGCACCGCGAACACGCAGGCCTGATGGATTTATCGCGCCTGCGCTGCCTGCAAAAAACGCCGCGCACATTTCTGTCGCGTGGAATCGCAGGCACCATCAACCAAACTTTAATTATTACGTTGCCCGGTTCGCCGCGCGGCTGCTCTGAAATGTTCGAGGCCATTGCCGACATTCTGCCGCACGCCGTTGAAACGTTGCGCGGCGACGTAAAAGATGATGGCCGACCCACCGCCGCTGCATCTGGCGCGGACAACGCGAAGGTGATTCACCATAAAGATTGAGTGCGCTTGGTCGTGGCGATCAATTCTTGCAGATGAAATTCTTGCCTTTTGTGAATCGAAAATTCAAACTGGCACCATCTCATAAACGTCAAACAGCGGCGTTTTTCTGCTTAAATGCGAAAATTACGATGATGTTCCGATAAATTTATCCCAACTCAAATTTCAGATTTTTATAGAAAAGTTATTTTTAAATTTGCAAGACTTAATTTTCATGCTAAATATCATGCTTTCCCTGACTGTAATTACTAAGTTCCCTTTCCCTTTCCCAATCTGTTTTTTATGAAACTTTCTATATTTTCAATTGGTTTATTTTTCGTTGGGGCGGTCTCCTCAGCCGAGGCTGCTTTGGTCAACTTTCAGCTCAACAGCCTCACCGGTGTCGGCAGCGGATCTAGCTACGGAGCCGCCTTCGCAGGCACAATTAATTGGGACTACACCAGCGGCAGCTCAGCCACCGTAACGCTCTCACTCACCAATACATCAAGCGTGACCAGCAATCTTGCCGCTTTTGTGGTGGGCCTTGCTGATTCCTCAATGACAATTTCTCAGGTATCGGCGCCAACCAACTTCGCCCAGATCACTGGCAACGGACTCAAGGCAGCGCCCTTTGGCGACTTTGCCTGGGGCTCGGCCTCCACGGGCAGTTTCAACGGAGGCGGAAACACAATCGGACTGTCCAAGGGGCAATCGGGAACATGGGTGTTCTCGGTAAGCGGTACTTCAGCCGCCCTCTCCGCCGTTTCTAGCCCCGCAGTATTCAATGGCGTGAATGATTGGGACTTCGTAGTCCACATCAAAGGCATGACATCTGGCAGCAGTAGCGTTTCCGAGAAGCTCACATCGACCTTCAACGTCGCTGTTCCCGCCCCTGGGGTCGCCGCGCTAGTGGGTCTTGCTGCGCTTGTAACTCGCCGACGTCGTTAAGTAATTAACAGAACTGTTGACTTGGTCTGTTGACGAACCGACTAAGCAAGCTCTATTTCCTATTTTTGCGGCGATTCGAGAACGTCCAGTTTGAGCACATCAATGTCTAGCTGAATTTCTCATCGATCATGTTCATTTGATTACCCAATGGGCAATCGATGCGTGCTTCATAACTCGCAACCCGCCGCGAAACGTTGCTCTTTCCATCACGCACCAAGGAACATGCATTGGTTACTCTTGTCCATAATGATTCGTCAGTACTTCGCACCATGCAACTCACGGATGCGCACAACTGCGGCGCGTGATTCGTGACGATATAAGCCACACCAAAGAACCCCATGCAACTCTTCCTTGTCAGCCTGGCTTTGACCTACATCATTGTTCTGTATTTCTTCACCAACCCGCTGCACCACACGCGCAAGTTCATGTGGCGGCGATTTGTGAATTGGTTTCCGCTGGGCATGACATATGCGTTTTTATATATGGGTCGCTACAACTTGGCCGTGGCCAAGGGCGCTCTGGGCGACCTGATGACCAAGGAGGATTTTGGAATCATCTTTGGCGTGGGAACAGGCGTGTATGCATTTTCACTTTTCTTCATTGGCCCATTGGTGGACCGTGTTGGTGGTAAGCGTGGAATTCTTATTGGAGCGCTTGGCTCAAGCATGATGAATGCCGCAATGGCTGGCGTGCTGTATCTATTTCTCAACGACGCCCTGAAGGTAAATCTGGTGTTGGCATTTTCAGTTCTGTATGGATTGAACATGCTGTTTCAGAGTTTCGGCGCGGTGTCCACAATTAAGGTGAAATCATTTTGGTTCCATGTGCGAGAACGCGGAACCTTTGGCGCCATCTTTGGAACGCTGATTTCGCTGGGCGTTTACTTTGCGTTTGATTGGGGAGGTGCCATCGCTGACGCGGTGAAATTATCTCAGCCAACTCCGGCCACAAAGACGCACGAGATATTGAACTACATGTTCGCGCTCGATGGCCGCACCATTCCAGCGTTCTGGCTGATCTTTGTCATTCCATCCATGATCATGCTGGTGTGGGCCTTCATCGATGTGATTCTGCTGAAGGACACGCCGGATTCCGCCGGATTCAACGGCTTTGTCACCCACGACGCATCACACGATGACGGACATGACAAAAGATATGGCTATTGGGAGTTGATGAAGAAAATCTTCACCAATAAAATTATTCTTGTCATTGGCGTGATTGAGTTCACATCGGGCGTGTTGCGCGATGGAGTGTTGACGTGGTATCCAACTTTCGCCAAAGAAACTGGATTTGTTGTGCCATCAATCACGCCCAACTGGGGATTTTGGGGATGCGTCACCGGCATCGCGGGTGGTTTCACCGCGGGCTTTATGAGCGACAAATTCTTTCATTCGCGGCGCGCGCCAAGCGCGGGCTTTATGCAGATCATCATGTTGATCAGCACCGCGGTGATGATTGTGTTCCTTGGCTGGCAACCGCTGACGGAAAAATTTGTGCCGGAACTTGCTGGCGAAAATCCGCTGAAGAGTTTTGTGCTTGAATACCGCGGGCTTGTGGTGGGTATTTGCGCCGTCACCATTTTAATGGCGGTCATTGGCGTGCACTCCATTATGTCGGGCACCGCCACGGCGGACTTTGGTGGCAAAAAAGCCTCCGCCACCGCCACGGGTGTGGCCGACGCATTTTCTAAAGCCGGCGCATCTGTGCAAGCATTTGTGATTGGAATCATTGCCACCAAAAGTTGGTCCTATTGGCCAATGTTCCTGCTGCCGTTCACCATTCTTGGCTTGGTGTTCGCCATAAAAATGTGGAATGTTCTTCCGCCCGCAACGCGCAAATACTTGGAAGAAGTTGAGAAAAAGAAATTAGGCGGCAAGCGAGTGAAGCACGGTTAACCAACCGAATTATGTGGGCGATGCAATGGAACTAAAATAAATTCCACCCATTTCACTTCTGATTTCAGAAAGGCACGCATGAACAATTTGAAACATCCGGAGGCGCCTTCTTCGGCCAATGAAATACCGCAGAACATCCGCAAGCCGATCAATCGCGCATTTGGATTGACCTTGAAGTGGAGCGCGTGCGCTATTGGCGCGTGTGTCTTGCTGTATGCGGTCGTCGCCATTTCCATGAGCATGAATAGTCCGAAAGTTTCCTTTGATCCCATCAAGCGATTTCGCGAGTCCTTGCCCGTGGCGAAATCGCCAGACCAACTTGCATGGCCGGCATATCGCGATGCGTTGGTGGAGATGGGCTTGGGCCAGGATGATCCGAAACACAAATCCGAGGGAGCCATCGCCGCGATGACGGGGATGCTTCCGAGCGACAAAGAGTGGCCAGTGGCAAGCGAGTGGATTGCGGCGCATCAACCACAGATTGCCGCATTGTGCGCGGCGTCCAAGCGACCAATGTTTGGATTTCCAGTTGCAACTCCAATAAGCGATGCTGACGCCGCTCTATTTGGGAAGAACACTCAAAGCGGAGGCATTTTCTATGGGGGAACAATTGATAATGCTGATGTGACCGTACAACCTTTGATATGCCTTCTCTTGCCGCATTTAAACTCGACAAGCACTGCATCCCATCTTCTTGCTACAGACATGCTGCTGGCGGTCGATCAAGGAAATGGTGAACGGGCTACGCGTGACGCCGAAGCGATGATGGCCATTTCTATTCATGTGCAAGAAAGTCGCCTATGTGTCGAAGATCGTATGGGCATAAAGTTTCGATTGCGTGCGACGAACAATATTGTGATGGCGCTTGAATGGAAGCCCAGCATATTTACAGATGCGCAATTGAAGCGCTTACAGATGGCGATGTACTTGGTGCCACCCGCTTTGGAGCGCCCCGATTTCAGAACTGAACGATTGATGTTTGAGGATGCGGTGCAGCGCTTCTATACAGATGACGGCCATGGCGATGGGCGATTTGCGCCGCAGTGGAAGCAAATGGAAACGATAGCGTTCATGGAAAGTGTTTCTGGTGAAAAAATGTATGACAAAAAAGTAGGGGTTATCAGCCAATTCGATTTGTTTGCGAGTTTCCTAAGCCAACCATTTGCCTGTTTTGCGATCGCTGGTCGCAAGGAGGCGCTTGATCATTACGACGCTTCCATGAAACGATTGATTGGCGACCCGAGTGACTCGCTGAGTGATGCTGTGAAGGCAATGGCGATTGCGGATAAAGAATATGTTGAAAGCATCAACGCGCATGGAGCGCGATATTTCTTGGAAGGAATATTGATGCCTGATTTTTCAAAATTCATGCACCTATGGAAGCTTGATCAAGCCCGTCGTGATGCATGCGCGACCGCAATCGTAGCAGAGTTGTATCACCGTGCAAATAAGAAATGGCCTGAGAGCGCCGCGGACTTGGCGTCACTGTGCGACGGCAAGGCGCCCCAAGATCCGTGGAATGAAAAGCCAATCATGATGGAAACCGATGCGAATGGTTTTCGCATGTGGTCGGTTGGAAAAAATGGCGTGGATGATCACGGCGATATTGCGCAGCCCAAGAACTCAAGTGATGACAGCGGTTCTGACGATTGGGTTTGGCTTGCGCCGCGCGGAAACTTGGATCGGTGGGAAACGAAAAATTAATATACAAACAATAATTCGGCGCAAGAAGGCGCCGCAGTTTCCCAAACTAGATTCATCGCATGGGTGAAAATAAAATTAGGTGTTTGGGAAACTTGAGATAGAATCCCTCGATGATCGGCGCCTTCACCATTGCGACACTATTCATGAGCGCGGCCCTTGGCGGCGTGCCGACATTTGACGCTCCGATTGAAATTAACTTTCCCAACGATCACTATCCCACGCAACCAGCGGCAGCGGACTTTGACCGCGATGGGCAACTTGATCTTGTGGTGCCGGGACGCGACGTGGACGGCCTTGTGATGATCGTGTCAAGAAATTCCAGCGGCGGATTTGAAGTGAGCCGCACAATAGATGTTGGAGTGCAAACCGATTGGGCCGAAGCCTGCGACTTGGATGGCGATGGCTTGACTGATATCGCGCTCGCCGCGCGCGCCACATTTGGAAAAATAATTATTTTGCGCGGACACGGCGACGGAACATTCGACCCCGCGATCTTTCTTGCGACGGAGCGCGAAACCCGCTGTGTTCGCGCCTTTGATTGGAACAACGATAGTCGACTTGATCTTGTGGCCGTGAACTATGGATCGCATTCCATGCAACTCTTTCGCAATCAATCCACTCCGGGCCATCTTGCATTCACGCAAGAACATCAGGCGCATTGCAATCGATGGACCGTGGGCAAAGCCTATCCATCTTGGGCCGTTCCGGTGGATATAAACCATGATGGATTTCTTGACCTGATTGATTTCACCACTGGCAGCTCCAGAATGGACGCGCGCCTTTGCAATGATTTAACCTTGGGCCGCGAGCGTTCATGGACTTCTCCCATATTGAATCAATCCGCCGCTGGAATCACCTATGGCACCGTGGCCGATCTTGATCGTGATGGAAATCCGGATGTGATCGCGCATGCGATCTTCACTAATCGCGCCAACCCGATCGGAGTTTGGCGCGGTGATGGGGTTGGTGGATTTGCGCAGCCACAACTTTTTAGCGGCGCAACCACTGGCACCGCTTGGAATGTGGCCGCCGCCGACATGGATAACGATGGCGACGAGGACTTGATCGCTCTTTCAGTGCTTCCTGGACAGGTTTCGATCATTGAAAATCTAGGCGGCACAATGGGCACGCTCAATTTGGCCGCGCCTGTTGAAATTCTAGAGGCGAACTTTCCGCGGCATGTTTGCGTTTTTGATTTTGACAACGACGGCAAATTGGATTTGGCCATTGTGGATTTGATGGAGCAAAAAATGTATGTGTTGCGCAACAATGGCGTACTTGCCGCGGCGCCAACCAAACAGCGCGGTCGCGAGGCGCTTGAATCCGAAGCCGTGAACTTTAATTTGAATTCCGTGGATGAATCCCAAACCAGTTCCATGCAATCTGAGCAAGAAGAAAACGCTTCGGCAGAATTGGCAATCGCCTTGGCCAACATGGGGCCCGCCCTTCCAAGCGGCTTTGCGCCCGCGGCGGTGGATTACAACCAGCCTAAGCGATCATCTTTTATCGCCACATGTGGTCCGCCAGCCGAAGATTGCAATGTGCCGCACACCTCGCCATTTTGTTTCACCACGCCGTGCTGCGAAACAATCTGCGCGATCAGGCCCGACTGTTGCATTGTGGCGTGGGATGCGGATTGCGTTCTTTACGCAAGTTTGGAATGTCGCGATCTACTTTGCCCCAGCCGCGGCTCATGCACTGAACCCCATGCCACTCCTGGTTGCGAGGACGCGGCGTGTTGCGAAAATGTCACGCGTCTTGATCCCGCATGCAAATACAACTGGGACTCGTTGTGCGTGGAGCTGGTCACATACGCATGTGTGGGCCCCGCGCCGCAAGTGATTGCGCCTTCAAATGCCATCGATGAAAATGAAATTTGCTACGAGTATTTAAATAATGGCTGTGGTCGTAGAAGCGATCCAATACACATGCCCGTGTTGATGGATCAAATACGCAAGGGACATATCGGAGCCGAGGGAGTGCGCGATGTTGACGCGATGTTGCTTTCTCTGTCCGAGCGAAAATTAGTTTCGCTGCAATTGCACGCGGATTTTCCAGCGCAACTTGTGCTTTCCACTGGAGCGTGTGATGGCGAGCTTGTGACATGGACCGAATCCACCGCGCCAGCGGGCGGCATATGCGCCATTCGACTTGTTCTAAATCCCGGTGAGTGGCGCATCACCGTGGGCATGGCAACTCCAATGCAAGTGCTTCGCAACGGACAGCCATGCTTGGTTGAAAATCCCGATTATCCATGGGAAGACGAAATTCCAGTACCAGGATTTTTCACCGGCGATTGGTGGCTGAGCATTGATGGCGAGCAAGCGCCCACAATCGGTGATTGGAATGGAGATTCAAAGGTGGATTCGTCCGATCTTGGAGCACTGCTGCTGCATTTTGGTGAGCTTGATAGCGAGTATGACGCCACTGGCGATGGCAAAGTCGACTCGTCCGATCTTGGCGCACTGCTGGGGAACTTCAACAACTAACACAACTTGTCACGTGGGCGCGATTATTTTTAGGCGCACGTTGCGCTAGGCGCGTGAGGCATGCTTGATTTGGCTTGCGCCTTTTTTTATTTTTATACGCCGCGCACGCACTGTAAATATTTTGTAAATATGAAGGCGTGAATAAGTCACGCATTATTTTAAAGCGAAGCTAGACTTCCCTTCCCGTCAACACACCACCACTCACACAAGGAACTCTTATGAAATTGTTAGGCAAAGTCGCGTTGGTCACCGGAAGCGCTCAGGGCATTGGACAAGCCGTTGCCATTCGATTGGCGCAAGAAGGCGCAGATGTGATTGTGGATGATCGCGCCATTGGAGAAAGCGCGCAGCAAACCGCCGACGCCATTACAAAACTTGGTCGCAAGGTGCACATGATCGCAGGCGACTTGGCCAACACCGCCGATGACCGCCGCGTGATTGCCGATGGCGTTGCCAAGTTGGGCAAGATTGACATTCTGGTGAACAACGCCGGCGTGGAGAAGCGCGCCGATTTTTGGAACGTGACGGAGGCGGAGTACGACTTTGTGATGCAAATTAATTTGCGCGGAACTTTTTTCATCACGCAGGATTTTGTAAACCACTTGATCACCACTAAGCGAACGGGCCGCATCATCAACATGAGTTCCGTGCATGAGGAAATGGCATTCCCCCACTTCTCAACCTATTGCGCCAGCAAGGGCGGACTGAAAATGTTGTGCCGCAACTTGGCCGTGGAGCTTGGCCCGTTAGGAATCACCGTGAACAACATCGCGCCGGGCGCTATTGCAACGCCAATCAACAAAGCGTTGTTGAACAATCCTGAGCTGATGAAGTTGCTGGAGTCCAAGATTCCGCTGGGGCGCTTGGGTACACCGAATGATGTGGCAGGTCTTGCCGCGTTCTTGGCAAGCGATGACGCGGCGTACATGACTGGCGCGACATTCTTTGTGGATGGCGGACTGATCCGCAATTATCACGAGCAATAAAAACTAGTTCAATTTGGCTTAAATGATTCAAATTTGTGGCCGCAACATGAATGTGGCTACGCAACTTTCCGCAGGAGAAACAATATGCAAACTCGTTATGACTTCATCATCATTGGAACCGGCGCGGGTGGCGGAACCATTGCGCAGAAATTAGCCAAGGCTGGGAAAAAAATTCTTATTCTGGAGCGCGGAACATTTCTTCCACGCGAAAAGGAAAATTGGAGCACCACGCAGGTGTTCCTGAAGAATCGCTACCACACCACCGAAGTGTGGCAGGACAAAGATGGCAAGCCACTGCATCCGGGAACGGGCTATTGGGTTGGTGGCAACACCAAGGTGTACGGCGCGGCGCTGTTTCGATTGCGCGAACGCGACTTTGAAGTGCTCAAGCACATCGGCGGCATTTCGCCCGCGTGGCCGATCAGTTACAAAGACTTCGAACCTTACTACACGCAGGCCGAAATTCTTTTCAACGTGCACGGCAAACGCGGCACGGATCCAACTGAGCCGCCTTCGAACGCTCCGTATCCATTTCCAGCGGTCAGCAATGAGCCGCGCATTCAGGAATTGTTCGACGGCGTGACCAAGCTTGGCCACCATCCATTTCCTGTTCCGATTGGTTTGAACATTGACGAGAAGAACATGGAGGACAGCAAGTGCATTCGCTGCGACACATGCGACGGCTATCCATGCATGGTGGACGCCAAGGCCGACGCCGATGTGAATTGCGTGCGCCCGATTCATCATCAGGACAATGTCACGCTGATCACCAACGCGCATGTCACCAAGCTGATCACTGGGCCCAATGGCCGTGAGATCACCGCGGTGGAGGCCAAGATTGCCGGCGGCGAAACCACGCAGTTTCACGGGGATATTGTGATTGTTTCGTGCGGCGCCATTAATTCAGCGGCGCTTCTTTTGCGTAGCACAAGCGCCGCGCACCCAAATGGCTTGGCCAATAGTTCCGACCAAGTGGGCCGCAACTTTATGTTCCACCAAGCGGGCGCCATTCTTTCCGTGCACGCCACCAAACACAATCCAAGTCGCTATCAAAAAACATTCGCGGTGAATGATTTCTATTTTGGCGAGCCTGGATTTGATTTTCCAATGGGCGGCATTCAGCTGATTGGATCCTTCCACACCGAAATGATGCGCGGCGACGCGCCGTGGATGACGCCGGGAATTGTGCTGGAGGAAATGGCCGCGCGCGCCGTTCCGTGGTGGCTGACCGCCGAAGATTTACCCGCCGCCGAAAATCGCGTGCAGTGGATTGAAGGCCAAGGAATTAAGTTGAGCTACACGCCCAACAATGTGGAGGCGTTCACTCGCCTC
>CANKBX010000046.1 GCA_947480055.1 Planctomycetaceae bacterium | reverse complement strand
GCCTCTTGCAACGCGCACTCAATGGCTTGCGCAATACCCGCGCCATCGGCCTCCGCGCCCATGCCAATCGTGTCTTGGCAGAAACTTTGACTGGCACCAAAACCAGCCAATTCAACCTGAATTTTAGCTCCGCGCGCGCGCGCGCTTTCCATTTCTTCAAGCACCAAAATGGCGCCGCCCTCGCCGGCCATTCCGCCCGTCGCGCTTGGATTGAAAGGCCGAATCACGCCCGCGGGATCGTCACTTAAAGATGCGGTCGCCAAACGCTTGGAATAAAATTGGCGCAGCACGCCCATCAAGTTCACTTTGCTTTCAACGCCACCAGACAAGCAACAATCAGCGGCATCGCGGCCAATCACGCGCATGCTTTCACCGATCGACAACAACGCGCTGGCCTCGCCGCAAGTGATGGTGTTGGATGGACCTTGGCAATCATGGATGATGGTGACATGGCACGCCAACATATTTGGTAAATATTTCAACATCCACAGCGGCGTGATATTTTGCATGCCGCTTGAACCCCACGCGCCCAAATCAATTTCACCTTCGGCAGTTTGACTTGATGCGAACGCCACGGTTAATTCGTTCTCCTCCGCGGCGATTGAACCCGCGCCAATTTGGCAACCCATGCGGTTGGCTGGCAGCGTGACTTTGCCATCGACGGGTTCATGCGACTTGGTGACCAGGCCCGCGTCTTTCACGGCCTCATGCGCCGCGGCCACGGCGAGTTCAATGTCTCGCGCCATAACCTTGGTGGCTTTGCGGTAACTCTTTGGAACAAATTGCTTGATGTCCAATTGATCCGCTGGCAACTGCGCCACAAATGGGCAGCAAAACCCGCTCATATCGAATGTGTCGCACAACTTGGCGCCAGATTGCCCCGAAATCAGGGCGTTCCACAGTGATTCCATGCCAACGCCCACAGCGCTTGTGGCGCCAATTCCAGTGATTACAACGCGGCGTTTTTGGGGCATGAAGCGGCGGATTGTAACCGAATTACGCAAGTTTGGTGGTGTTTGCGGTGACCGCGTCGCAAATCAGCGGCCCAGTGGATCAGCGATCCAAGCGCCGCGCCACCAACATGGCCATCTCCAACGATTGCTCGTAGTTCAAGCGTGGATCCACTCGACTGCGATAAGCCTGCGCCAAATTATCGTCGCCCAAACCGCGCGCGCCGCCTGTGCACTCGGTGACGTTCTCGCCGGTCAATTCAAAGTGAACGCCGCCAAGCACGGTGGATTTCTGTTTGTGAATTTCAAACGCTTGCTCGACCTCGGCAAGAATATGGGCAAACTTTCGCGTCTTCACTTTCACGCCAACTTGCGGACCGCTATTCATGGTGACTGTTTGCGTGTTGCCATGCATTGGATCGCAGACCCACAAAACGCGCGCGTTGCTTTTGGCCACGGCGTCAATGAGTGGCGGCAAACTCTTGGCGATTTCGTGGGCGCCAAATCTGTGGATCAACGTAAGGCGTCCAGGTTCGTTGGTTGGATTCAGCGCGTGAATGATTTCAAGCAGCGTGGTTTCTTTGGTGCCCGAACCAACTTTCACTCCAACAGGATTTTGAATGCCACGGAAAAATTCAATGTGCGCGTTGCCCGGCACCGCGGTTCGATATCCAATCCAAGGCATATGCGTTGAAAGATCCCACCAACCTTGGCGATGGGGAACTTGCCGAGTCTGCGCCTGCTCATATGGAAGCACCAGTCCCTCATGGCTTGTGAAAAAATCCACGCGCCGCATTTCATGCACGGGAGCGCCGGCGAGCGTCTCCATAAATCGCAGACTTTGCCCTATTTCGCGCGTGATTTTCTGGTATTCAAGGCGCAGTGGGCTGTGCTGCACAAAGTCCAAATCCCAATATTCCGGGTGATGCAAATCCGCGAAGCCGCCATCCACAAGCGAGCGAATAAAATTCAGAGTGAGAGCGGAGCGACTGTAGGCATCGATCAAACGATGCGGGTCGGGCACGCGGGTGTGGTGGTGAAATTCCAAACCGTTGACCAAGTCGCCACGGTAGGAATCAAATTTCAAGTCGCCGCGAGTTTCAAATTCATCGCTGCGTGGCTTGGCGTATTGACCGGCGAAGCGGCCCACGCGAATCACCGGCCGACCACCGCCATGCGTGAGGACAAGGCTCATCTGCAAAAGAATTTTTAATTTTGCCGCGATGATGGGACTGCGGCATTCGTCAAACATTTCAGCGCAGTCGCCCCCCTGCAATAAAAATCGCTTGCCCTCCGCCGCGTCGGCAAGTTGCGACTTCAACGACTCGATCTCCCAACTGGTCACCAACGGAGGCAACTGCGACAACTCCCCCAACGCATGCTCAAGCGCGATGGCATCGGGGTAGCGCGGTTGTTGCACGGCGGGAAAGTTTTTCCAACTTTCTGGATTCCAAGAGTTGTTGTGGGCAAGGGCCATGATTTTATTTATAGCTCGAACAATCCAATGCGGGTGACAGGAATCGAACCTGCACGGGTTTAAGCCCACTGGAACCTAAATCCAGCGCGTCTGCCAATTCCGCCACACCCGCGGCGAGTGAGTTTCGAATCCTAGCAACACAACGCATGGACACTTGCGAGCGATCTTGTCGATAGCATTGAAATTGTGATTGGTTGAGAGCAATTTGCAGCACCTTTTATCGGCAGAATCCACCTATGAGCCTAAGCCAAAATGCGTCCCTTGAACTTGCCCCACTGTTCGCCCGAATTGTTTTAGCCGCGATTGTGCTTCCCGCGGGCTATGTCTCTATTTTTCGCACATCCAATTTCAGCAACCAAGACGCGGCGCGCATTGAAGCCATGGGCAGTCCCGCGAAGATGATTGAGGAGTCGGTGGAAAAAATAAAGCCCGTGGCATTGCGGGAGGAAACCCAAGGCGAATCTGAGAAGCAAGATAAGCAAACCAAAGATGAATCAGAAAAATCCGGCGCGGGCGCCAACACAATGCGCAACCTCAATCACTTTGTGCTTCGCCTTGATGATTGCAAAGTGCCGCAACCTTTGATTGTGGGATGGGTCTGCGCCATCGCCGAACTTGTTGGTGGATTTATTTTGCTGGTGGGATTATTCACGCGCTGGTTCGCGCTGCTGCTATTTATTGGTGGCGTGTTTCACATCTGGCTTATGACATGGCCACAAGTGCGCAACGCATTGCCATGGGAATGGCAACAGGATAAAATGCATTTATTCGCCAGCGCTTTGACCACGATATTGATGTCGTTGAGTCTTTTGCTGACTGGTCCTGGACGATTTTCGCTTGACCGGCTGATCTTCGCCAAGCACCACGCGGATTGACCCGATGAAAACTCCGATGGAGAATCAAGTCGTCAACACGCAAGACACAAACTCTCAAGCGCTGGCGAAAGCCATCCGCCAATTTGGTGGTCGACCGCGTGAAAATGCGGCATTTCGCGGTGTTTTTGCATGGATCGCCTCGCTGAGCGCTCACGGAATTGTTGCGGCGTTGGTGATCGCAGCCGCGGCGACGGCGGTTGGACTTTCGCGCAAGCCAATCGCTCCGCCCACGTTGGTGCTTGATTTTGAACGGCCCGCATACGCCCCCACCGTGCAACTTGTCACCGCGTCCGCCTCCAGTGGCGGAAATGATTTTCGTCAATCCGCAAATCTTCCCGGAGCCGCGGATGCGAGCGACACATCACTCACTCAATCGCAAGCTTTGCAAAGCGCCGCGGAACAGGCGTTGATCGCCGTGCGCCAGGTGCAAGCCCCAATGTCGCTCGCGGCGCACGAGTTTGGGCAGTTGAGCGGGGTCAACAAATCGGTCACTATTAATTTTGCAGGCCTCAAGGCCAGCAACGCGCGGCGCGTGGTGTATTTAGTTGATGCCAGCGGAAGCTTGGTTGGAACATTTCCGCTGATCATTGAGGAGCTTCGTAAAAGTTTGCAACGGCTGGACCCGCGCCAAAGTTTCGGCGTGATTTTTTTTCAGCGCGGCGAGGCCATCACGGTTCCTCCAGGAGGCAACTTGCAATCCGCCACCCCCGAGCGCGTGAGTGAAACCATGAAATGGATCGAAGCCAAAATGATTCCATCAGGCCGCTCAAATCCCATCGCCGCGTTTGAGGCCGCCATGGCCATGCGACCCGAAATTATCTTCTTGCTCTCGTCGGATATCACCGGCGCGGGAGAATTTGAAATGTCAGAAGTATCGCTTCTTGCGGCGCTAGAACGCCTCAATCCGATTGATTCCGCTTCGGGCAGACGTCTCACACGCGTGCAATGCATTCAATTTCTTGATCCTGATCCACTGGGAACTTTGCAACGGATTGCCAAGGACCATGGTGGCGCAGAAGGATTCATCAACATCACTCGACAAGATCTTGGACTTGATACCCGCTAGGAACTTATATGAAAAAATATTCTCTTGCCTTCGTCTTTGCATTGCTTATTCCCACCTCCGCCACATTCGCGGAGGGCTTTGGAAATATTTTCTTTGTGACCATGGAAAGCGCCGGGGATGGCACGAGTCACATTGAATGGGTTGGAAGCTGCATGATTTGGCTTTTGATTTTGCTCAGCGTGATCAATGTGTCTTTAATTTCAACTTTGTGGACGCGCAACAAACGCAATAAAATTTTGCCCCTAGAATTTGCCAATGAGATTGACAAACTTCTGGAAGAAGGCCGCACTGAGGAGGTGATTCATTTGGCGGCCGCGGAGGCGAGCGACTACAGCGCCATTTTAAGCGCGGCCTTGAAACAAGCGCCGGCGGGACACGCCAGCATGCTGCGGGCCACGGAACAAACAGGGGAGGAAGTGACGGTGAAACGATTTCGCAAACTGGAGCCATTGAATGTGCTCGGTCAAGTGAGTCCAATGATTGGTCTTTTAGGCACTGTGTACGGGGTTATTATGGCTTTTCAAGCCATCGCCCGAACTGGCGGCAACGCCGATCCCGTAACTTTAGCGGCTGGAATTGGAACCGCGTTGGTCGCAACTTTTTGGGGCTTGATCATCGCCATTCCAGCCCTTGGCGCGTACGCAACCATGCGCAACACGGTCGACTCCGCCACATTGGAATCAGTGCGTCGAGTTGAAAAAACCATCAGTCGATTTGCTCCTGGCCACACGCGTATGAATGCGGACGGTCGATCGAGCGTGATGGCGGACGCCACCACATGAAGAGCATGCTCACCAGAGGTCCGGTGAAAATAGAGGCGGTGATCACGCCGCTCATCGACATCGCAATGTTGCTGGTGGTTTTCTTCGCGCTTGTGTCGCAAATTGGAATTACAGATTTTGTGAAACTGAATTTACCCAAGCCCTCACCCACGGCCGCTGTCGCTCCACACAACGAACCCCGGATTGTCATCAATGCCATAGCCAATGAGCAAGGCGAGGTCAGCGCCTGGAGATTTTTAAACGACGACTACTTGGCGGATCCCGCTGGGATTCAATCCCTCTGCAACGCGGTCACCGCCTCCATTCGAGCCAATCCCGCGGCGGAGGTTCATTTGCGCGCCGACTCCAATGTGAAATACACCTATATTTCCCCGGTTTTAGATCAAGTTGGCAAAGCCGCGACCAAGGCGATTCCGGGACATTTGGTGAAGCTCAGACTCGCTGTGCAGCCGGAGCATCGCGGTGGCTGAAGCAGCCATTCTTGCGGCGGCGCTGGATCAATTGGCCCGTGGCACGGATCCGATGGAAGCCCCCGTGCAGATACTGGATGACAAGTTGGCCGAGAAGCGCGCGGCGCGCCGAGGAAATCGCGGCATCAAGCTGAATGTGATTCCAATGATCGATGTCACATTTTTTCTACTGGTGTTTTTTGTGTGCGCGAATAAAACGTTGGATCGCGAGGAATTTTTACGCACGGATTTAAGTCAACGCGGCGGCGCCGTTGTTAGTCCAAATTCCCTGGCGCTGGATGAGCCCCCGCTTCGAATTGAATTATTGCGAATTGGGCAACAGACAAAAATAAAAATTATTGCTCCAATGGCTCAGCCAGACACCTTTGAACAGCTCACCGCCATCTTCAATTCAAAACGGTATTCAACCGAGAATCCATCGGGACTCTTTCCCGCCGATCAACCGATTGAACTCGCTCCCTCCCAGGATGTTCCATGGGATGACGCCGTGGCCGCATTCAACGGCTTAGTTCGCGCCGGCTATCAACAGATTCACTTCGCGGGGCCGCAATGAGAATCTGGAAATTGGTCTGTATAGGCTGTTTTATAGCTGTAAAAACACATGGAGTGCCTCAAGCCGCCGACCCCACCGCTATGGATCCTCCAGCGCAAACAGCCAGCGATTCTTCCGCGACGGCTCTTGAGAGCATCGCAAATCTGAAACAACGCGTGAAGATTGCTCCCACCGAGGCCACCCAACGCACGGCCGCCGATGAACTTCTCTCCATTCGACGCGGACTTCTTTCCGCCAACAAAAATGATTCTCGCTGGCCAGTTTGGTTGACGGATCATGCGGAAGATTGTTTCACAATCGCGCTTCCCGCTGGCGGAGATGTGGACCGTGTGATTTTTGGTCTCGCTGGTCCCGACGCACGACGGAGAGTGCGTGAACTTTCCCGCGAAATGTTGCTTGCGGCTGAGGAGGCGGACTCAGCCGCGGTAATTGTTATTGCCCGCAAGGGACGCGACCAACCCACCCCGCAATTGATCGCTCAGTTGGAGCAGGTGGAACGCGCGCGAAGAATTCCATTGCTTCGATCTCTCGCGGAAATTTTAAACACCGAGACCCACGAGTACGACGCACAAAAGCGCAGGGTTATGGGAGAAGCGGCCCTTGCCCGTCTTGATGCGTTGATCAGCGAACTGGATGATCGCACCGCGAGCATTGTGAGCAGATACGGAGGCTTGGCAGCGGCGCGCCTAGGCGACGAGCAACGCGCCAACCAATATCTCTCGCTTTCACGGCAAAAAGCGGGTCAAGATGAGGCTTTGCTCACTCTTGCGGATCTTGCCTCTTTGCGCGCCGCGGGTTTGCTGCGAGGACCAAGCCAAGCGGCCGACGCCGGAGTTGTTCTTGAAGGTTCAGGATCCATCATGCGGCAAATTGCGATCGCGGAATTGCTGTGCCGATTGCGCAAGCAAGCCTTGGGGGAATTGGGTGTTGATTTGCAAATCACACAACGTGCTTGGACGGCGCCGCTGTCCGATGTGCTGCGCCACAGTTCTACAAAAGATGTTTCAAGCACGCGCGACGCTGTGCTTTCCAAACTCGCATCAATTGAACGCGACGGCACACCTCTTCCGGAGCGTGATCCAATGTGCTTGATCGCTTCTGTGGATCAAGCAATTGATCGTGGCGAACCCATTCAAGAAAAAATCAACATGCTCGAGACGCTGACCAACGATCCCGCCGTGCTTGGCTCTATGCAAGCCGCGGCTTTGAGAACATTGACGCGCATGGATCTTGCCGCCGATCATTGGAGTGACGCCGCGGACCGCTCCATGAGACTGGCCAAGGAGCATGCGTCGGACGCGGCCAGTCCCGCCGCTATCGCCCTGGCAATTCGGGTGAGTCGTGAACTGGACAAGGGCGTTGATGGCCAAGATGTGATTGCACGAAACCGCTTGGAAAAGGCTGTGCAAATGGGGGCGAGCACATTTCCGGATCATCCAGATTTTGGCTTGTGGCAATTGGAGCGGCAGGTTCTTGCCACCGAGGCGCTGGCCGATCAACGAACGTGCGCGCTGGAAATTGCCGCGCCCACAGTCGCGATCGCGCAAAGTTCAGTGGCGGTGAACGAGTTGCGCGATCGCTTGAACGCCGCGCAAGCTTGGATTGAATCTGAGAAAGGCAACGCCCAAGCCGCGCTTGATTGCTTGGCGAGAAGCAACGGTGGATCTTTGGGTCCAACCGCGACGGCGCGGCGATTGTCCGCGAAAATTTCCGCCAACGCGGCATTGGCAAAAGATATCTCCACGGATACGGAATTTATCGCCGCGAATCAGAAAAATCCAGAACTGATCGCGGGTCTCACCGCGCGACGCCTGCGCGCGTTGATGCCGAGCGATCGATGGCCGGCAACCTTGCCTTCTCGCAATGCCAATCTTGCGGCATCGGCTTCGTCGCTTCTTAAGACTCTCACCATGAGCAACTCGGCGGACGCCGTGGCCTGGCTTGACTTGGCTGATTTACTGCGGTTTTCTGCTGAATTTGAGCTGGCCCAGAGCGCCTACCAAAAGTCGCTGCAGTTGAAATCCAATTCCAAGGAAGCATTGCTGGGCAAAGCTGAATGCCTGTTTGCCAATGGCGATCCAACATCCCTTGGCGAGGCGATGTCTATTTACAAGCAAATTTTAGCGGGCAAAGAATATGAACCCGATCCCGCCTTGCGTGATCCGTCGTGGTGGCTGTGTCAATTGCGCCAGTTGGAAATTTTGCGCGCCGCCAATCGCTGGGACGAACGCGCCACAATGCGTTTGTCTCGCTTGAAAGCGATTGATGAATCGCTGAGCTCCCAAGCGTTTGCCGCGGCTTTCGCCAAAGCCGCCAACCCATGAATTAAATTTCTTTGGACGGATTGGATGTGTTGGCCGTTGTCATGGCCAGCAATGTCGTGACCACTTCACCAAGCGGCACAACGCGTTGCCCGCCGCCATCCAAGTCCTTGATCGCAACGGCGCCATCGGCCATTTCCGCACCCAGAATCAAAGCGGAGCGCGCGCGGCACTTGCCAGCATCGCTTAGCAATTTTCCCACGTTTTTGGTGGCTTTCCAAGAGTGCCGCGCATGCAAACCAGCGCGGCGAATTTGCATAACCAACTTGGGTAACGCCTTCTCGGCGGCGTCGCTTCCATCTGAAATTAAAAACACATCAGGCCGGGGCAACAGTAGCCCGCCATCTTTTGGCAACAAACCCTTGTCCGCCAACACAAGCCCAAGCACAACATCGCCCATTCCAAAACCAATCGCAGGCATTTTTGGTCCGCCAAATAATTCAACAAGTCCGTCATAGCGCCCGCCACCAGCGATGGCGCGCTCCTTGCCCGCGCATTCGTGCACTTCAAATACGGTTCCGGTGTAGTACGCAAGTCCGCGAACAATTCCAAAATCCCATTGGCACCAATCCGACAAGCCAAGTGAATTTAATTTCTCAGACAACTCGGCAAGCGGAGCCAGTACATCCGCGTCAACCCCAAGCGACGCGGCGACATCATTCATGCTCGCCGAAACTGGAAGTTTGGTTCCCGCGATGGCGGCGAATCTTTTCTGCGCCGCAGCATCAAGTCCCAACTTCACGGCGCGTGTTTGAAATTCTTCAGGCGACAATTTGTCGCGGCGATCAAGCAATTCAAAGGCTTCTCCAATGTGCTCGCCCGCCACGCCCGCCGCGGTCAACACGGCCGCGGAAGCGCCGCGATGCGCCAAGCGAAAACGCACATCCGTGGGCTGTAAACCAAGCCGTTCAAGAGCAAGCGCCGCGCACGCAATCACATCGCAATCGGCGGCCGCGCCTTCGCTTCCAAGCAAGTCCACATTCCACTGCACAAACTCGCGCAACCTTCCACGCTGCGGACGTTCCGCGCGAAAGTGCAGCGGAATAGCGAACCACTTTGTGGGCACGGACAATGTTCCAGCTCGCGCCGCGGCCATGCGCGCCAACGTTGGCGTGAACTCCGGGCGCAACGCGTAATCATCGCTACCACCAGCGCGGCGAAAAGAAAAAAGTTCACTGACAATTCCAGGACCGCTCTTGGCGGTGAACAATGACAAATGTTCAAAGGTGGGACCTTCGATCTCATCAAATCCACAATCCACGCTGGCCTTGCGCCAAATATTTTCCACATGGCGACGCAACGCCATTTGATCTGGATAGAAGTCGCGCGTTCCTTTTGGACTTTGAAAGGCTGCCATAGTTTGAGATAGTAGGGAATCCGCAACAATAGTGAGTTGCCTTCTTTGCAACGTGCCCGCCCGCACATCAGCGCGCGGAATTCACTTGCATCAATGAGCGCTGATTGGTTTCTGGCATGGTGAACAGCGTCCACAGGCTCACCAATAAGCCAACCATTAAATAGGTCACGGGTCCCCAATGCCACTTCAGTGACTGCGTGAGCCATGTGGCAATCAGCGGCGAAGTGCCCGCAAACAAGGCGATAGCCAGCGAATACGCCACGCTAAACAGACTGCAACGAATGGCCGCGGGCGTAAGCTCCACAATCATGGCGCCTTGCAAGCCAAACAAAATTGAAACTGGAATTCCCACCAACGCCTGCCCAATCGCAAACTCGCTTTTAATTCCAGATTGACATAAGTGCATCGCTGGCACCGACACAATCAGCAACATCAACACGCATGCGATGCTTACAGATCGCCGTCCCAAGCGATCGCTGAAGTAGCCACCCATTACCAGAAACGGAATTTGATACGCCATTGACATGGTGTTGAAGCCTTGCACCCATGGCTCACCTTTGGCAACGCCCTGCTCCAATAAATCTGGCGCCCACACAAAGAACAAATAGAACGCAATATTGACGCCAGTGACAATGGAAATAATTTCAAAGGTCTTGCGATAATTGCGCGTGATGTCCTTGAACACTTTGCCCACCCTCAAGTCTTCGCGCGCTACTTGATCCTGCGTCTCTGGCAAACTGGAGCGCAACCAAACTGCGATGGCGCAAATGGGTAGTCCAAGCAAGAACGGAACGCGCCAACCCCATGCGCTCACCGCGGCTTCGCTCAGTTGCTCTTTCAATATCCAATCCGTTGCGGAGCCCAGCAAGAACCCAGTGAGGCAACCCACCGTGGCCAAACTGCTCAACGTGCCGCGCCAGCGAATAGGCGCTATTTCCGCGGAATACGTCATACTTCCGGTATATTCGCCGCCCACGCTCATGCCTTGGCCCATGCGGCATAGCACCATCAACACGGGCGCGGCCACGCCAATTTGCGCGAAGGTTGGAAGCAGTCCCATGACCAAACTTGAAAGCCCCATCAATGTCACGCTGATCACAAGCATGGCGCGGCGACCAAAGCGATCACCAATGGGTCCAAGCACCATGGCGCCCACAGGCCGCATGAGATAGCCCACCGCAAACACTGCGAACGCGGAAAGTGTTTGCGCCGTCTGGCTTTCGTTGGGAAAGAAAAGCGGTCCAAGCGTGGTGGCTAAATATCCGTAGACCGCGAAGTCATACCACTCCATCACATTGCCAATGGTGGCCGCAAGCATGACGCGAGCGATACCTTCTTTGGAGTGTTGAGTCTGTTGCATACGATAATTGCGCACACGCGCGATTCATTCAAGCCGTCTTGAATTCCTTGGGCGTGTCGCCTTCGCGCATGGATCTTAAAAATATCACCGCAGGCAAGCCAGCGAGAGTCCATGTGACCGCGCCATCCATGATCATGGCCAGCGTCCAATCCGTGGGCACATACATAAAGTTCCACGCCACCAAATGCACGCCCATGTTCATAAAGACAACCGCGGCCAGCAGCACCATGAATCTGCGAAGCGGTCCATGGCCTGAGCCGCCCAACCCAATCAGCGCGACGAGCGCCGCGGTGGCGAACAATTCAATGAGAAAACCCCGCACAAACACGCGTGGATCGCTCATGTCGGCGCCGTCCTTGTGAAACAGAACCGTGAACACCGGACCTTTTTTATACGCCGCAACAGTGGTATCTTCGCTGGCTTTTTTTTCTGCTGCCGTTGCCGTTGCGGGCAACACAGGAAAGCCGGGATACAACAGCGCGCCGCTTTGGCTCATGTTCATTTCCACCGCGCTTAACAATTCAACAGGCGCGGTGAGTGGCTTCATGGCCCACGCCCATAAATTATTTCCCCACGCAATGCCGCCCCATGTGAACGCAAGCATGGCGCCAACAACGCACGCCAATAAATATCGAATCACCATTCGGGGCCGCCCGCGTAACGACCGTACACATCGGCCATGGCTTGCACCATTTCGCCAAGCGTGCAGCGATCAAGCGACGCTTGCACAAGCGATGGCATGACATTCTCGCCGGCGCGCGCCGCCGCACGAATTCCATCAAGACCCTTCTTGGCCAAGTCCGCGTTGCGCTCACTGCGGAATTTGGCAAGGCGATCATTCTGCTGCGACTCCACCTCATGCGGAATTTGCAGGATCTCCATTTGGCGATCCTCGTTGCCTTCTGGATACGCGTTCACGCCCACGATCACGCGGTCGCCGGCCTCCATTTCCTGGCCAAAGCGGTAACTGGCTTCGGCGATTTGTCTGCGGAAATAGCCCTTATGAATGCCGGCAACCACGCCGCCCATGTCATCAATTTCCTTAATGAATTCATTGGCATCGGTTTCCATGCGATCAGTGAGCGCCTCCACAAACCAGCTTCCGCCAAGCGGATCCACCGTGCGATGCACGCCAGTTTCATGCGCCAAGATTTGTTGCGTGCGAAGCGCCACGCGAACCGCGGCCTCCGTTGGCAAGCCAAGAGTTTCATCCATGCTGTCGGTGTGCAAACTTTGGCAACCGCCCAACACGCCGGCGAGCGCTTGATAAGCCACGCGAACAATATTGTTCATAGGCTGTTGCTCTGTAAGCGAGCAACCCGCGGTCTGAACGTGCGTGCGCATAAGCCAACTTCGCTCTTGCTTGGCGCCAAATCGGAAGCGCATGGCGTTGGCCCAAATGCGCCGCGCGGCACGCAGTTTGCAAATCTCCTCAAAGAACTCATTATGGCTATTGAAGAAGAAACTTAATCGGGGCGCGAATGAATCAACGTCAAGACCGCGCTTTAAACACGCCTCGACATATTCCATTCCGTCACGCAACGTGAACGCCAACTCTTGCGTGGCCGTGGAACCAGATTCGCGAATGTGGTAGCCGCTGATTGAAACGGAATTCCACTTGGGAGTGTTCTGCGCCGCGAATTCAATTGTGTCCACCACCAACTTCACGCTGGCCTCTGGTGGATAAATGAATTCGTTCTGGCTGTGGAACTCCTTCAAAATGTCGTTTTGTAGCGTTCCGCCCAGCGAATCCCACGAAATACCGCGTTGCTTCGCCATGGCCAAATACATGGCCCAAATCACGCACGCTGGACCATTTATAGTTTGGCTTACGGTGACGTCGCCCACCGGAATCTCGGCGTACAAACGATGCATGTCATCAATGGTGCAAATGGCCACGCCGCAACGACCCACTTCACCAGCCGCCAACGGATCATCTGAATCACGGCCCATGAGCGTTGGCAAATCAAACGCGGTGGATAAACCCGTGTTGGCCTTGGTGCCTTTGGCATTATCTAGTAAATACTTAAATCTTTTATTGGTATCTTCGGCGCTACCAAAGCCAGCGAACTGGCGCATGGTCCACAAACGATTGCGATACATGGTCTGATGCACGCCGCGCGTGAATGGAAATTGTCCAGGCTGGCCAATACGCGCATGCGGCTTGGTTGAATCCTTGGCGTCGGTGGTGGAAATGTTCGGACCGTATTGCTGTTCAACTTCATAACCAGACAGCGTGACGGCCTCTGGGTTCACAACGCGCGCCGCGGTTGCTGGCACCTGCGCGGGAGTGTTGGCGTGATCAGAAGTGTTTGATTTCAGTGAAGACATTGGATCCTTTCAAGCATAAATACAACCATAGGCGGCAATCCGCCGACAATCATCATAGGGAATTTAGCACCGCAATCGAAGTCATCGCTACCATTGAATTCAGAATGAACGCGCGCGCGCATAGACCTGACCAATCCACCCAAGCGCGCGCCAAAAAGGCATTATTTTACGGGGCTTGCAGGTGAATTCAAAATCATCACCACCCGTGGCCATGACCATCACGTGTTTCGCATTGGTGTATGTCATTTGGGGCAGCACGTACTTGGGAATGAAGATTGCCGTGACAAAAATCCCCCCGCTGTTTGTGGGCGGCTCACGATTTTTTCTAGCCGGCACAACATTGATGCTGATCTTGGCGGCGCTGGGAAAATTTAAATTTCACTGGCTGGGTAAACCCGCATATTGGCGCGGCGCATTTCTAGTAGGCGCGTTCATGATGCTTGGCGCAAACGGTTTGTTGTGCATGAGCCTGGGGCGGCCAGGTTTGCCATCAGGACTTGCGGCGCTGATCGTGGCAACAACTCCGCTGTGGATGTTGCTTTTAGATCGCTGGCAAACAGGCGTTGGAAAGTTCACGCCACAAATTGTGCTGGGCCTTGTTGTTGGCTTGCTTGGCGTGGGCGTGTTGATGAGCGGAAAACTTTTCACAACCAGCGATAGCGCGCCAATTGATGTGGTCGGCTGTTTGATGGTGCTCGCTAGTTGTATTTTGTGGAGCGTGGGCGGCATTGTGGGCCGGCGCGTTTCACAACCTCCGCATCCGCTCGCTTCAAGCGCGTTTCAAATGATCGCCGGCGGCGTGCTGTTGCTGGTCTTCAGCGCGTGCTTTGAAGCATGGAAACCCATCGCTGAAATTCCGTGGAACAATTCCGCATGGATTGCGTGGCTGTATTTAGCCGTGTTCGGCTCAATGATTGGCTTCACCGCGTTCGTCTGGTTGTTGCACCATGTCAGCGCCGCGTCGGTTTCAACATACGCCTATGTGAACCCATTGGTTGCCATTGTGCTTGGATGGCTTTTTCTAAATGAACAACCTGGCTTGCGCACAGCTGTGGCAACCGTTTTTATTCTTGGTGGCGTTGTGGTGATTCAACTTGCGCGCCGAAGCGCGGGGCGCGCGCAAGTGACCACCGTTGCGCAAAGCGACTCGCTCGCCAAGTAACGCCACTTCATTCGTTACGATGCCCACATGCAAATTGCACCACGGCGCGTACACATTGGTTTGATCATGCTCGCGCTGTTTGGCGCGCTGCAAATCGCTGGCGACAAAGACGCCAAAGAAACAAAGAAGCCGCCCGCCATAGATCTGCCCGCCGCCGATGGTGGCGCCAACTCCAAATGGCTTTCCAAAATGGACGAAGAAGACCGCAAATCGCTCGCCGAAAAGTTAGGAAAGCCAATCGCGCCCGCATCCCCAAAAGTCGAGTGGTTCGGTGGCGCCGCGCCAACCTCGTTCACAAATTGCGTGACCGTGATTCAAAGCGCGCTCGACAAATCCACTGGCTTAAACGCTTCGGAGAAGTTGAAAAAAGATCTTCCACCCGATGTGAAATTTGTTGTGATTATGTCGACCGCGGACGCGGAGAAAACCAAAAAGCAATTTGAGACGAAGGCGCCCTTGCTGATCGCTATTGAT
>CANKBX010000045.1 GCA_947480055.1 Planctomycetaceae bacterium | reverse complement strand
CAGCGCCGCTTTGGCGACGCGCTCTTGAAGGAAACGCGCGATCAAATTCTCTCCGAGGCGTATGGACAAGCTCTTGAGGCCAACAAGTTGCAACCCGTGAGCAATCCAGAAATCTCTCCTGAGAGCCGCGACGTGTCCCTTGAAGTTGGCAAGCCATTCACCTTCAGCATTGAAGTTGAAGTCGCTCCCGAGTTCACGCTTCCAAACACCGACGGCATCGAAGTCAAGCGACCGATCTTTGAAATTAAAGATGAGCATGTCGATCTAGAAATTCGCCGCCAAGGCTATCGCTTTGGAAACGCGACCCGCATCACTGGTCCATTCCAACCACTTGACCGCATGTTGTGCGACGTGAAGGCGTTCAAGAATGATGAAGCCGAACCGTTCTTCAACAATGATCGCGCCATGGTTGTTGTTCCCGATTCCGCCGACGAAGGCAAGGGACAACTGCTTGGCCTATTGATTGAGAATCTCAGCTCCTTGGTGGAAGGCAAAAAAGTCGGCGATGAGATCACCGTGAAGACCACCGGTCCAGATCAACACGAGCGTGAGGATTTGCGTGGAGCAAAGATTCGCATGCAGCTTGTGGTGAAGGACGCGGATCGAATTGAACCGCTCAACGAGCAAGCCTTGGCTGAAAAACTTTCGCTCGACACCGTGGAAAATCTAAAGGGCCAGGTCCGTTTGGCGTTGGAGCGCCAACGTGATTCAGAGCAAAAAGCCGCCGAACGCGAGCAGGTTTACAACTTCTTGTCCGAAGCCGTCGACTTCCCGCTTCCGGAAAAAATGAGCCAGGCGCAAAGCACCCGCAATGTGGAGATGGCGCGCATGGATATGTTGCAACGCGGCGTGGATCCAAATGAAGTTGAGACCAAACTCGCGGAGATCCGCGGCGAAAGCGAGGCCAACACACGCAAGCGCTTGAAGTTGTTCTTCATTCTCGCGCGCCTGGCCGACGAGATGAAGATTGACGTGACCGAGTCGGAAATGAACAGCCGCATCGCGGGCATCGCCATGCAACGCGGCACGCGTCCAGAACAACTTCGCAATGAAATCGAAAAGGCCGGCAAGCTTGTGGAGCTCGCCCATTCCATCCGCGAGCACAAGACCGCGGATCGAATTCTTGAGAAGGCGAAGTTTGTTGATGTTCCCGCCGAGCAGTGGAACGAGCAACAGAACAAGCAAGTGTCCGCAAAGCGCTCTGGAGCAAAGAGTGATTCCAAGGGCGCAGCCGCCAAGACCGATGCTTCCGATGACAAGCCAGCGAAATCAGCCAAAGCCAAGAAATAATTCAAAGCAAACATAGCGTGCGTATCACACTCGCCACTAGCGATTTGTTCATTCAACTTGCGCCTTGGCTTGGGGGCTTGGTGGTGGTGGCTGTGATCGGTGGCGTGATCATGCTCGCGGCGCGTAACTATCTCACCAACAAATCTTCCGACACAACTTCAGTGGGATTCACGTTGGCGGATCTTCGTGAGCTGAAGAAGAGCGGCGAAATTGACCAGGCTGAATATGAACGCCTTAAATCCGCGTTGATGAATTCACCGGAAATGACGGGACCGATTTCCAGCACTTCGGCGGCTCAATCCAATAACAACAAGACTAAGCCGCCCGGTTGATAATGATCCATCTTTCACCGCTCAAATCGGGGCGCTCTGTTGCGGTCATTCCGATCATTCCGCCTTTGAATTTTATTCAGCAACAAGTTTCATTGACCAAGTAGAATCCCGTGGCATAATGCAATCACGCCTTCGACACAAATACAAAATATGAAATCCAAATCACAACCGCAATCTTCTCGCTCGCACCTTGCACCTCAGAACGCCGGCGGTTCGGGCCGCAACAAACGAGAAGGCATGGACTTGACATCAGGATCGGGCCCTGGCGGCAACTCCGGTGGCGGTTCTGGAGGCAATTCTGGAGGCAACTCTGGCGGCGGTTCTGGCGGTGGTTCTGGCGGTCCAACTGGCGGAGATGGAACCGGCTTCAAAGGACGCAAGGTCACCACGTGCAGTTTCTGCGGCAAGACCAGCCGTGAAGTGGGTCCCATGGTTGAAGGACCAAGCGATGTTTATATTTGCTCCAACTGCACGGATCTTTGCCAAAATATTTTCAAACAAGAAACTCGCCGCGTGCGTGGATCGCGTCCGCAGTTTGGACAAATTCCAACGCCTCGAACCATCAAAGAATTTCTGGATCAATATGTCATCGGACAAGATCTCGCCAAGCGATCGTTGGCCGTTGCCGTGCACAATCATTACAAGCGCCTCACGCAAATTGACGCCGAGAATGCCACGGTGGAATTGGACAAGAGCAACGTGATGTTGGTTGGTCCAACCGGCACCGGAAAAACGCTTCTCGCCCGCACTCTTGCGCGAATTTTAAATGTTCCATTCGCCATTGGCGACGCCACAACATTGACCGAAGCGGGCTACGTGGGCGAGGATGTGGAAAATCTTCTGCTGAAATTGCTGCAAGCCGCCGACTTTGATTTGGAGAGCGCGCAGCGCGGAATTATTTACATTGACGAGATCGACAAAATTGGAAAGACCAATCAAAATGTCTCCATCACGCGCGACGTCAGCGGCGAGGGCGTGCAACAAAGTTTGTTGAAGATGCTCGAAGGCACCGTGGCCAATGTTCCTCCGCAAGGCGGGCGCAAACATCCAGAGCAACAGTACATACAAATGGACACCACGCACATTCTGTTTATTTGCGGCGGCAGTTTCAATGGCATTGAAAACATCGTGAAGAAACGAATCGGCCAGCGTCGAATTGGTTTCTCCAATGATGTCGCCAGCACGAATCACGAAGCCGAGGTTGCCGCGCTGTTAACGCAACTCACGCCCGACGACATTTTGGAATATGGAATGATTCCCGAACTTGTTGGACGCCTGCCAATTCTTTGCCCGCTCATGCCACTAGATCGCAAGGCCATGATCAACATTCTGACGGAGCCAAAGAACGCGCTGATCAAGCAATTTCAGCACTTCTTCAGGCTCGAGGGCGCCGACCTTGTGTTCACGCAAGACGCGCTTGAACTTATTTCCGATCGCGCGTTGCAGAGAAAAACCGGAGCGCGCGCTCTTCGCGCCGTGTTGGATGAAATCCTGCTTGAACTGATGTACCACCTGCCAGAGATGGACAATGTGAACGCCGTCTACACCGTCACCGCCAAGGCGATTCTGGATAAGTCGTCGTTGAAAGCGATTCGACATTTGTCAAAAGAAACCGCCTGAGCATGTTGGCGCCAACACGTCCGTGGAAAGAAATCCAAGCGCACATTCAAGAGCAGATTCAGGACGAAATTCAAGCGCAGATTCCAAAGCAATGTGTTGACGTGATCGATCCCGAACAAGAGCGTCAGTTTTTAATGCAAGTGTTCATCGCGGCTGCATGGCCGCGTCTGAAAGATCATGGCGTGAGTTGGATTGGTTTTTACCAAGCCGATCTGCCACTGCCCCACACCACAAGCATGTTGCTTGCCGCTCGGGAACCAAAGGCCGCTTGCAGTCCAATTGGTTTGCATGGCGCGTGCGGAAATTGCCTCACATCTGGCAAGTCCATGGTGGTGCATGATGTCGCTCAACTTGGCGACAACTACATCGCCTGCGACCCGCGTGACAAAAGCGAATTAGTTGTGCCCTGCCTTGATCGCGCTGGAAATCCCTGGGGCGTGATTGACATAGACAGCTTTGAAGTGGGCAGTTTTGACGCCACGGACGCCCTGAACGTGCAAATCCTGCTCAAAGTTGCCCGACTGAGCCAGTAAATTTGCAATGTTCAGCGCAAATAGCGCCTTCCCCTTGCGCAAAACAGCCTTTATTTGTACACTAACCAACCCAACTGAGGAGATTGAATCATGCCACGCGTCTGCTATTTCACCGGATCAAAAACAACTTCTGGAAATGTTCTCAAGCGACGCGGCAAAGCCAAATATCTTGGCGGAGTTGGCATCAAGACAACCAGCGTAAAAAAGCGCACTTTCAAGCCTAATTTGCAAAATGTCACGGCTGTCATTGATGGCAAGCCGATGCGCATCAAGGCCAGTGTTCGCGCCATTCGATCTGGTCTTGTTGAGAAGCCACTGCGCCGCAAGTTTGTGTACACACGTCCACGAAAAGCCGCAGCAGCTGGTTAAGTTTCTAAATTCGATCGCTGTCTATAGCCAAATTCACGGTCAATAACCCCGTTGGCTACTCAATTTTTAATATTTGTCAATGTTTTTCAGCATCTTTTACCAATTATTAATTGACTTTTGGGAAATTTGGCGTAACTTTCCTCGTCCCTCGGCGCTACAAGGCTTCGATGAATACGCAGGATCAAGGTTGATCCACGAACGCGTTTCACAAGCAAACCTGCCTGCCGAGCGAATTGTGGGCCCAATTTAAGGTCCGTTTGGTCCGGTGGTTCTAAGTCTTGAATGCGTGCATTCATGATTTTTTTCCACAGGAAAGCGCCGCATGATGACTCTCATCTGCGGAAGTTTTGCAAGGTCGCGGCCTTTCAAAGCTCTCGGTGGTTCCGCGGCAATTCCCATGGACGGGCCTTGCGTTGCAGGTGGTTCTTTCACTGAAAGTAAACAATGGTTTTATCGCAACAAAGCGATCGCGATCGCATTTTGGACGCAACTGACCTTGTGTCCCTTGTTGGCGAACACGTTTCTCTCAAGCCTCGCGGCCGAGAGCACGTGGGGCTTTGCCCATTCCATGAAGACAAGTCGCCAAGCATGGCGGTTGTAACGCACAAAGGCAACGCATTTTATAATTGTTTCGCCTGCGGCGCCGCTGGAAACGCGATCGACTTTGTGATGAATTTCCACAAGATGGAATTCCGCGAGGCGTTGAAATATTTGGGACAACGATGCGGAATTGAATTGCGCTCGATGCGCGACGAGGGTCCAAAGGATCCAGCCACAAGCAAAGAGTCTTTGCGCAAGGCCATGGCGTCGGCGGCTAAATTTTATCAGCGCTGCCTACAAGAAGAGAAACTTGGCGCAACAGCGCGCGCACACTTGGATGAGCGCATGCTCAACGCGCAAACCCGCGATGATTTTCAACTGGGTGTTGCGCCCGAAGGCTGGGACCATCTCGCGCGTCACATTGAGAAGTTGATTCAACACAGCGCAAATTCAGCCGATAAGGTTGCGCGCGAAAGTTTCGAGGCGCTTGGATTGATTCGCAGCGGTCAACGCGGTCCGATTGACGGCTTCCGCAATCGACTGCTGTTTCCTATTCATGACGAGTTGGGAAATGTGATCGCATTTGGCGCGCGCCGGCTTGATCCAAACGACGAGCCAAAGTACCTCAATAGCCCTGATTCCCCGCTGTTTTCTAAGGGGCGCACGCTGTACGCGCTTCACCGCGCGCGGCGATCCATTATTGATTCCAAGCACGCGATCGTGGTTGAAGGTTACGTGGATGCCGTGGCTTTGCATCAAGCGGGCGTGACCAACGTGATTGCCACGCTGGGCACCGCGCTCACAAAAGATCACGCCAAGGCGCTGCAAAGAATGGCCGAGCGCATCACCGTGGTGTTTGATCCCGACAACGCTGGTGAACGCGCCGCCGACCGCGCCGTGGAAACTTTCTTGTCCGTCCCTGTTGATGTTCGCATTGCCACCCTGCCCGACGGCCTTGACGCCGACGAATTGTTGCAACGACCAAATGGCTTGAATGATTTCAACGCCGCGCTTGAAGCTGGCGAGGAAGCGCTTTCATGGATGGTGCGTCGCTTTAAAGCCAACTTGGAATCCGTTGAAGGCATGTCTGGAAAACAACAACGCCTGCAAGAGTTGTTGCGCAAACTTGGCGAGCTTGGCTTCCGTGGCGTTGAGCCAATCCGAAAAAGTTTTGTGCTCACCGCCTTGTCAAAATTAACCGGCGTTCCAGTGCGAACCCTTGAACAATCAATGCCGCAAGCGCGCGTGGAATTAAAAATCAACGAACCAACTCCAGCTCCTGTTGTGCAAGAGCCAGCAAAAAGTCCGCGTCAAAAAGCCCGCCGAATGGCTGAGGAAAATTTATTGGCGGCAATTATGGCCGATCCCAACTCCGCCCAGGTGCGCGTGGCGGCTGGCAAAGATGGGTTATTGCCCATTTCTGAAGCTTTTTCACCTGAACACTTCCAACGAACCGATCTTCGTCAAATATGGAGCCTGCTTGTCATGCGACTTGAATCTGGAAATTCATTTCATGTTCAAGATGTTCAAGCCGAGTGCCAAGAGCCGTCGCTCAAAGCGCTGTGTGGCGAGTTGTTTCATATTGGAAGTCAGCGCAACGAACACATCGATCCGTCAGAAGCGGTGCGAAATGCGGCCGCTGATTTTGACAAATTTCTGCACGACGCAATCGCTACTTCGGACACACCAACTGTCATGAATCCCATGGACGCGAATGCGCGCTTGGAGCAACTACGCCAAGGGGGTCATAACCCCGCCGCAATTGCTCGATTTAAACGAAATATACCCCGAACTGAAACCGCAACACCAACGTCTGCGGATCACTTTTGAATGTTTTTGTCCCCTTTTAAGAATTGGAGTTGAACCGTGAGTCTTGCCATTAAAGATCTGAAAGCCACTCTTCGCCGCCTTGTAGAAACAGGTCGTCAACGCAAGTGGATTAGCTACGAGGAACTCAACACCTGCTTGCCAGATGAGTTTGTCAACGCCGATCGAATTGATGAGCTCTTTGTTCTGCTCAGTGAAAATGGGATTGACATGATGGACGAGATTGAAGTGCAGCGAAACAAGCTCACTCCAATGGAGGCTCCACTGCAAACCAACCTGAAGTTTCACCGCGACAATCCAAAGCACCGCAAAGATGCGTGCTCGGTTCCAGCGGCGATTCAGGGTCCGCCACCAGCGCCAATTTTGAGCGCGGGTGCGCAACCCAAACTTCCAAAGCAAGTGAAGGATGATGTTGTTGAAATTCCTTCAACCAAGGCCGGTCCAGACGCGGCCGAATTGGACGATGAGATTTTGGATGACGAAGAAGCCATGGCGATCGTGGCCCAGGCTTTGGCCGAACAAGGCAGCAAGCGAATCGATGATCCAATTCGCATGTACCTGACGCAGATGGGAACAATTCCGCTTTTAACCCGCGAACAAGAAATTCGCTTGGCAAAGAAAATTGAAACCACCCGCATGATCTTCCGTCGCAAATCCCTTGAGAGTGATTACGTGGCGCGATTGGCCACGGAAACTCTCAAGCAAGTTCGCGACGGCAAGTTGCCATTTGATCGGACCATGCGTATTTCCACCGCCGAAGAAGATGCCAAGGGCAAGATCGCCGCGCGCATTCCATTCAACGTGGAAACCATCGTGAAGTTGATCGATATGAACGAGCATCAATGGAATCAACTAGAGGATTCCGAAGTTTCAGCGGAACGTAAATTGGTGATCAAGGAAGAACTGCGTCTGCGCCGCCGCAAAGTGGCCACTCTGCTTGAGGAGTGCTGCTTGCGTACGGGTCGTATTCAACCGTTGATGCGTCGCTTGCAATCCATTCATCGCAAGATGCGGGATTTAAAGCGCCAATTGCTCAAGGCGGAAAAATTTCCGGAACGATTTGACCCAGAGGATCAAATTGTTATGCGCGAGGAATTGACCGGTCTTCGATCGATTGTGTTTGAATATCCAGAGGAACTGGAAGCGCGTATGAAGGCCATTGAGAGGGTGTTTGGTGAATATGAACAAGCCAAGCGCGATCTCTCAGGTGGAAATCTTCGCTTGGTGGTCAGCATCGCCAAGAAATATCGCAACCGCGGTCTGCCATTCCTGGACATTATTCAGGAAGGCAACACTGGGTTGATGCGCGCCGTGGATAAGTATGAGTATCAACGCGGATACAAGTTCAGCACCTATGCGACATGGTGGATTCGCCAAGCGATCACGCGAGCGATCGCTGATCACGCGCGAACAATTCGTGTGCCTGTGCACATGATTGAAACCATGAGCAAGTTGCGCAACATCCAGAAGCATTTGCTTCAGGAGTTGGGTCGTGAACCAACTGGCGAGGAGATCGCGGCGAAAGCCAAGATGCCCGCCGAGGAAGTTCGCCGCGTGATGAAGATCAGCCGCCATCCGATTTCACTTGATCGGCCAGTGGGCGAGAGCGAAGACAGCCACTTCGGCGACTTCATCGAGGACGAGCGCCAGTCAAGCCCGTCCGAAGCCGCCAGCAACGAGTTGCTTCGTCAACGCATCAATGATGTGTTGAAGACGCTCACCTACCGCGAGCGAGAGATTTTGAAACTGCGCTACGGCATTGGCGATGGTTACACATACACCCTTGAGGAAGTCGGTCGAATCTTCAAGGTCACTCGTGAGCGCGTGCGCCAAGTTGAAAGCAAGGCGTTGAAGAAGTTGCAGCATCCAGTGCGAAGCCAGCGCTTGTCCAGTTTCTTGGTGTCACAAGATGACGCCGATGACGCTGGCGATAGCGAAGTGCTTGACATTGGAACGGATATCACTGATGACGCCGAGGATTGATTGAGAAATGTTTGAATTGAAACGGGGTGGTCATACGGCCACCCCGTTTTTTTATGTCCAGTGAAAATGCAAGGCGCAATGCGGCGAAGTACACTCCACGCCCTTGCGGATGTGGCGAAATTGGCAGACGCGCAAGATTCAGGTTCTTGTGGGGTCACACCCATGGAGGTTCGATTCCTCTCATCCGCATTCAAGAAGTCCGATCCAAATGGTCGGACTTCTTGCTTTTTAGGTTCGGATTCGCAATGCGATGCGGATCGGTCCAATGTCCATTCATTGGCGGCGGGCGCACTCCGCCCTACTCTTGTGATGTGATCTACCTGGACAACAACGCCACCACCATGCCGCTTCCTGAAGTGGTGCAAGCGATGCGGGAATCGCTGGCGAACAACTGGGGCAATCCAAGCAGCGTGCATAGATTTGGTCAAGCGGCGCGCGCCCAGGTGGAAAGCGCGCGCGAAAGCGTGGCGCGGCTTGCGGGTTGTTCCGCGCGAGAATTTATTTTCTGCTCTGGCGGAACCGAGTCGGCGGCACTTGCCCTGTGCGGCGCGCTTGAAGCGCATCCCAAACGGCGATTGATTGTGACCAGCGCCCTGGAGCATGCCGCTGTTCGCAACCTTGCGCAACATTTGGAATCACTTGGGCGTTGCAAGACTTTGTGGCTAAGAAACTTGCCCGGCGGCGAAATTGATCTTGAACATTTGCGCGACGTGCTGAAGAAACACGAGGGCGAAATCGCGTTGGTGTCGCTGATGTCAGTCAACAATGAGACTGGCGTGTCGCTTGCGGCGTCAACGGTGGGCAATCTTTGCCGCGAAAGCGGCGCGCTATTTCACACGGACGCCACGCAATCACTGGGCCGGGTGGAGTTTGAATCCATCATTTCAAGCGTTGACTTGGCCACATTTTCCGCCCACAAATTACATGGGCCCAAAGGCGTGGGCGGATTGTTCGTGCGCCGTGGCGTGGGAATTGCGGCGCAACTTGTTGGCGGTCCGCAAGAGCGTGATCGCCGCGGCGGAACTGAAAATGCCGCGGGCATTGTTGGATTTGGCGTGGCCGCGGACGCCGCTCGCACGTGGCTTGGCGAGTCCGCCACAACCGCGCTATCTGCTTTGCGAGATGAATTTGAGAAATTGGTGCAAGCATCAATTCCAGACGCCGTGATCAATGGACTTGCGGCGCAGCGACTATGGAACACCAGCAATATTGGATTTTCCAAACTTGAGGCGGAGGCAATTTTACTTTCGCTTTCCGATCAAGGCGTATTTGCAAGCGCGGGCGCGGCGTGCAGTTCGGGTTCGCTTGATCCGTCGCCGGTATTGCTCGCCATGGGCGTGCCACCCGCGCTGGCCCACGGCAGCGTGCGATTCAGTTTGTCCAGATTCACAACGCGAGAAGAAATAATCCAAGCCTCGGCGATTGTTTGCAAGTGCGTGGCGCAACTTCGCTCGCGCACAGCGGCGGCGGTGAATCAGAAATAGATAAGCGGCCACGCGGTTTGCTTTTGCACGCGCAGCACGCGCAATGGAATTGAAATCCAAAAGTATTGCTCACGCACGCCGCGCGTCTACGCGCGTGTTGCGTTGCGCCCACAAAAAAATCAATGGAACAAAGCGCCAAGAACTTGCTCGCTGGCGATTTCAAAAGGACGAAAGCGTTCGGTCGCGCCTTTTTCCTCGCTGAAGATCAACGCGCGGTCCGCTCCCAAGCGCGAGGCTGTTGGCGTGTCCATTAAATAACTGGAATCATTGGCGCTCATCTGCATGAGCACGCGGAAGTCAAATTCACGCAGCGCGTTGCGATCAATGCAACGCTGCAAACTTGGAGCCGTGTCAGCCCATGCGAACACATGCACGCCAACGCCAGGACCATCGCGAAGAATGGCGCCCAGCACCTTGTCAGGTTTCGGTGGGCCGTCGCTCGACATGGAGAAATCGTCCTCGTCTTTGCGCAACGTGCGGAAGCGTTGCAGGCCATGGATCATGAGCAATATTGGAGGCTGATCTTGCCGGCCTTCGGCGATGCGCCGCGCCACTTCCTCGCCCAACTGCAGAACCGCCGCGTCACTGTCGCGATAATTTGGAACTTCGGCGTTGAGTTTGAGCTTTTCAATAGTGGCCTGCAACACTCCAGCCGTGAGCGAATCCGGCGTGGTGCCGTCTAATAAAACCACGCGGCCAGAAATCTTGCGCGTGACCGCGGCGAAACTCACAAGAGCCGCCACGCTTAGACCTGCGGCGACCTCCTCGCGCTGGCCAATCACAATTATGTTTGCGCCCGACTGGCGACGCAGCGTGATCACGCTGGCGTTGCGGATGGCGACTGGATCCCCGACAAATATTTGCAGGGCGGGAACGCCTGTCATGGGGGGATTGGCGATCAACTCTTGCAGAGGTTCGCAACGCTCAATGCGAGCGGCCGCGGTTCCGTCAAAGACAATCATCTTGCGATCAGCAACGCCCTTGGCGCGCGCGGACTCGGCGAGCGCTCGAACACGTTCGTCACGCTGCGCATCCGTGAGCCAGACAACTTGAAATGGACTGTTGCCCTCGATCAAACCGCCGGCGTCGTTATAGATCGCCTCGCCCGGACGCGACAGCAACCGTGCCGCGGTGTTGTCGTCGGACAAAATCATGGCGGCGTCGGCCTCGTTGCATTGCAGCGCGATGCGAATTCCCATTTGTCCCATGGTGGTGCGCGGAAGCGCGTATGTTCCACCCAAAGTTTGCGAACCCAGTATCACATGCATGCCGAATGCGCGGCCTTGGCGCACCAATCGATCCAGCAACAGCGATGAGTCCTGCGCGACCTTGTCCTCTTCCACGAACAATTCTTGAAACTCGTCCACGATCAAGAGCGTGCGCGGCATGGATTCTTTCTTGCCCAGCAATCGCCACGCGGCCAAATCTTGCACGCCGGCCAAGCGAAATAAATCGCCGCGACGCTTCAATTCGGCGTCGAGTCCCTGCAACACGCTCAGACCAAATTCGCGGTCGCTCTCCACCGCAACCGCGCGCGCATGGGGAAGTCCGTGGGTCGCGTAGGCCTTGAACTCAACGCCCTTCTTGAAATCGATCAACCACAACTCAACTTCATCGGGCGAATACCAAAGCGAAACATTGGTGATGAGCGCGTGCAGCAAAGTGCTTTTACCCGAGCCGGTTTTGCCGGCAAGCAACACGTGCTGGCGGGTTCCCTCGCCAATTTCAATGGATTGCAATTTGTTGGCGCCGCTGCGCCCAACAGGCACGCGCAAAATCTTGGCGCTTGAACTGGTCCATCGTTGCTCAGGCTTGGGCTCGATGGCTTGGAATGGAACCTCCACTTTGGAGCCAGCCTTGGCCTCGCGTCCAATTTTTTTCAACATGGTTTGCAACATCGTCGCCGTTGGCATCTTCACGGGCGTGAATGGAACATCGTCTAGACCGGGGGCGTCCACGACAAATCGATCTTCACGCCAACGCAGGCGCGCGCATCGCTGGAGTAATTCTTCCTCCTTGATCAATTCCGGAAGCGGCTGCGCTGGATCGCGCAACAACAAAAAGTGAACGCCGCATCGTGCCCCCGATTGAAGCAAACTCGCGAAACGTTTGCTGCCCGCCTCCGTGAGCCCCGCTGGAAAATCGGCGAACACGATCACACGCAGTGGCTCCGCCAACTCGCCCGCTTGCTGATTAAATTGCGCGATCGTGGCGAATTCATCGCGCAGAAATTTCTGAATCACCGTCTCTACATATTCCGTGAGATCCGTCAACTTTTGCTCAATGTGGCGCGGCTCGCTCCAGATGCGCTCGCTGACAAGCGACTCCATTTCATCGGCGAGATGCATGAAGCCCGCGAAACTTTGACCAAGGCCAACAGGATCGAAGAAATAGAAACGCACCTTGCCTGGCGGAATCTGCGTGAGCAAGCGAAGCGTTGCGCTTTGAAGAAGTTCGATGGCTTTTTCTCGGCCTTGCAAGGGCGCCTCCACCAACAGCGATGGAAGATTTGGTAGCGGACGCAACGCGGGAATATTCCAAGCAGGCGCCACCTTGCCGGAATCCGCCCATTGGCATTGCGGCTCGGTTGGCATTCCATTGGCGATGGTGGAAACATCAAGTTTGAACCAGCCAAATGCCATGGCTTGCGACATGCTTTGCAGAGACGGCGCATCCATGGCCGCTTGCCACTCGGGCATCAACACATTGGCGCTTTGCTGCATGTCATTGGCCCATGTGGAAAATTCATCGCGCGCACTGAGCCATGTATTGCAACGAGTAACGGCGCGCGAGTTCTCCAATGCGTCGCACTTCGATCGATTTTCAGTGGCTTGTTTTTTTTCCTGATCGAGCTGGGTTTCCATTTCTAGGAGCAACTTCTTGCGGGTCGCTTCCACGGACTTGGTTGCTTGCTCAAGTATTTTATTTTTACTTTCCTCAACCGCGGCGAGTTTTTTCTTGCGCTCCAGCTTGATCTCCTCTACCAGCGCGCGACTTCTCCCCTGCATATTTTCAATGATGGGCGTCCATTTTTCCTTGGCGGATTTCACTTCGCGGTCGCGGGTGGCCACCGCTGACGCTGCGGCTGAAATTCGATGCTCATGCGCCAACTTCATGGCCATCTCAAAGGCGGCCGCCCCCACTTGCCGCGCGTTGGCAATTGCAATCCACGAGTGGCGCACTTGCTTGCGCGCCATGAACCACAGCACACATATTCCAACTGCGCTCACAAATATTCCGGCGGAGGCGGACACGGCCAATACCATTTCGCGTCCGCCCGCAAGCGCGGTGGCGAGAGCGAATGTGCCCGTGATTAAAATCGATGGCACCAACAAAATTGGACCACGAAACAAACCAGGCAGTTTCAACTTGCGAAATCGCTCCAGCGCGTCCATGGCTATTGCGGCTTGAGTCGCCAATATTCCCTCGCAGGATTTGGGCCCAAGATTGGCATTCATGGGTGGCGCGGGCGGTTCCGACTGGCGATAGCGCTTGAGTTGAAACACCGCCGCGGCGATGGACTGGTTCAGCGTGGCTTGAAAGTGAACGAGCCGGCTGTGGGTTTCCTCAAATTCCAATTTGGGCGCGGCCTCGCCTGTCTCCAAAACACTTTCCGCCAGCCAAATAGCCTCCTCCAAGTGCTGCTTGTTGGCGTGCAGATCGTCCTTGAATTTATTTTGAATCTCCTCGGCTTCCACCCGCGCGTGATCTTTGATGTTCTTCAAATCCAGAGCCGCCCTGTTTTCGGTGGCGTTGGATTGTTCTTGATAAGCATGATCGCATTGACTTGCACTCGTTTGGTATTGCGCATCAATCTGATTCACCCGAAGTTGATGGCGCGACATTTCCGCCTGCCGCACGGCTAAGATTTCTTTCACGGCGGCGTCAAGTTCCTGCTCATGCGCTTGACATGCTTGGCTGAACACTTTCCAACGCTGCGCGCACTGCGCAAGTGGATCGAGATTTTCAAAGTCCGTGGGCAAGTTGGTCACTGAGATCTATCGTACAAGTGGAATGGTTTGAGATTGCGAATATGGTCACTGAATGGAATTTGGATCATTGCACTCGCCGCGAATTTTAGCGATCAAATCGCGCATGGCTTCCATGGCTTGAATCGCGGCCTTGCCACCATCTTCAAGTGGCTGAACATACTTTTGAGCCAGCATTTGGGAGGCGGGATCTTTCCATTGGCTCTCGGATTCAGCCCATTTCATGCGGAATTCCTTCAGCGCTCCGTACAGTCGTTGACGACCACCTTCAACACTCATGGCAGCGGCTCCTGCTTGCTTTGAGCGGACAAATCTTGACTGGAATCATCCGAAGGAGCGCTGTCAACGGCGCGCTTCATGTTTGCGCCTTGCGTGGCCGCGGCAAGTTCCACTTCAAACATCTTGGTGACATCCACGGGCTCATCGTGGACATACCGCTCTATGGCCACAACCATTCTTCCAAGCGCCACGATTGCCGCGGGAAGTTCACGCTCATGCATGGATGCGATCATTGCGGTGGCGCCCTTGAACAACGCCTGCTCACGCGGGAAATGTTGAGCCCATGATTTTGTACGCGCGGCCCGCCTCTCCGCGTCCTCCAGCATTGCCTTCACCCGCGCCAATGTCTTGCGCTCATCAACCGTGCTGGGCTTTGAATCCTTGCTGCTGGTCACCGTCTCTTTGCGAAACAGCGCGCTGCGGGCGTTGTTCAAGTCTTCACGAAGACGGTTGATGCGCCCGCGCCAATACATCACTCGATCGTTTTGCAGCCACATCACAAGTCGGTCAACTTCGCTATCGGCTTCGGCGATTGCAAGTCCCAACTCCTCGCGGCAGCGAATAAATGCGGCGCGCGTTCGCTCCAACACTTCGACCGATTGAATATTGACTTGCTGCGGATCCATAGTGTGGTTGCGCCTGCAAACGCATCAACGCTGGTTGAGATATTCCTCGATGCGCTCGGCCTTGCGCACAAGAAATGGAATGTGCGTGTCGCAGGCTTTGACAAATTTCTGCAACGCGCGCATGGTTTGCTCAAACTCCTCCGAGAATTTCACCTGCTCTTGGTCGCGCCAAGTTTGCTGCAAGCCTCCAAGAGATGCGCCAACGCGCGTCATTTGGGTTTGCACGTCGTTGTTGAATTTCTTCAAGTCGGCGGCGAATCGGCGGAGTTCATTGGGATCAACAATTGCTTTGGCCATGGTGTACCTCTTACATAAGTGTACGCTTTGGGGACAATGCAAACACGCAATTTGATCGCTGGTCGATGGACGGATATTGGTTCTGGCGGCGCGATTGATGTGGCCGATCCAGCCAGCGGCGAGGTGATCGCGCGCGTGCCCATGTG
>CANKBX010000044.1 GCA_947480055.1 Planctomycetaceae bacterium | reverse complement strand
CTGAATCACCCAACATGGAAGATGGGACCCAAGGTCACCATTGACAGCGCCACACTTATGAACAAGGCGCTTGAAGTGATCGAAGCGCATTGGCTCTTTGATTTAGGCGCGGATCGCATTGACGCCATCGTGCATCCGCAAAGCATTGTGCACGCCATGATTGAATACGCCGACGGCAGCGTGATTGCGCAACTGTCTCCGCCAGACATGAAGTTGCCCATTCAAGCCGCGCTGTGCTGGCCCAATCGCTTTCCTGGCGTGGCCAAAAAACTAGATTGGAATACGCTAAAAACACTTGATTTTGAGCAAATTGACCACGATCGCTTTCCCGCCATTGAATTGGCCAAGCATGTCATTGAACACGGCGGTAGTGCCGGCGCCACTTTGAACGCGGCCAATGAAATTGCGGTTGAAGCGTTTATGAATCACCAGATTCGCTTTGGCGAAATCGCAGGCATTGTCAAGGACACGCTTCACGCGCTGCCCACGCATGCGATCACAACCCTGAGCGACGTGGAAGCCGCCGACAACAATGCCCGCCGCCACGCGCGCACTCTGATTTCGCACAATAAAATTCATTCACCACAACCAGCGGTCACTCGACCTCTATAATTTTTCACTCGCCATAAATCGCCAAGAAAGACGGAACATTTACACAGTGGAACTTCTCAACAACACATCCAATATCGCGCTCATTGTGATTGGCTTTGGTCTTCTGATTGCCATTCATGAGTTTGGACATTTCATTGCGGCGCGTTGGGCGGGTATTCGCGTGGAATCATTCGCCGTGGGAATGGGTCCAACTGTCATTGCGTATCGACGCGGTCTTGGTCTTCGCTTTGGTAGCACCGCGCCGGACATCAAAACCCGCTACGGGGCTGAGCCTGAAAAAATTCCAACCGCCGAACTGCACGCCGACGGTGTTGGCGAAACCGAATATTCATTGCGCCTTCTTCCGATTGGCGGCTTTGTACGCATGAAGGGCCAAGAAGACATGGACCCAACCGCCACCAGCAACGCCATTGACGGTTATGGCAGTAAACCCGTGTGGAAACGCATGATTGTGGTGAGCGCTGGCGTGATCTTCAACATCATCACGGCCGTGATTTTATTCGTGATCGCCTTCATGATTGGCGTTCGATTTGAAGCGCCGATGATTGGAGCGGTGCGACCTGGTAGTCCCGCGGCGACCGCGCGCAATCTCAACGGCGAGCCCAACGGCCTCATGCCCGGCGATCAAATTGATTCAATCAACGGCGAACCCATGAACACCTTCGCCGACATTCAAATTGGCGCGGCCATGAGCCACCCAGCTGAACCATTGATTCTTAAAGTGACGCGCGCTGGCGCGCCCACTCCATTGCAATTTGAAGTTGCGCCCATCAAAGACGCCACAAGTGGTCTGCGCTCATTTGGCGTGACACCTGCCCGAAGCGGCGTGCTTGCTGATGAAAAAGATGTCGCGCCATTGATTGACAGCATGTTGACCAGAGTTGGCTTAAGCGCGGCCGGCGTGAAACCTGGTTCCTTGCTGACCGCGGTCAATGGCGTTGCAACAGCAAACGCGGAGACGCTGGATCTTGCGTTTAAACAATCAAAGGGAAAATCAGTTTTAACAACTTGGTCACTGGCACCAAACTCCGCGCCACTTGCGGCTTCAACCCAATCAAGCGCGCCTGAGACACCCGCCGTGGTTGTCACCGCAGCGCTTGTGCCCGATCCACAATTCGAACCACTTTTCGCGCAAGATTCAATCGCAGCGGGCGAATACGACCTTGGCTTGATCGGTTTTTCACCTTTGGTGCGTATTGAATCAATACCAAAAACCAGCCAAAACCAAGGTGTTTTACAGGTTGGCGACATTGTCCTTGCCATTGAAAATCGTAGCGGTCCACGGATTGGCGAGTTCCGGTCGTTGATTCAAACCTACGCCAACCGCGCCGTGCAACTGCAAATTTTACGCGCTGGCGAAATCATTTCACTCAAAGCCCAAGTGGATCGACAAGGCCGCCTTGCAGTGATGGTGGGACCAGCGTGGAACTTGTTAACCAGCGCTCGCGTGGTTGACCGCGTGCTGGAAAATCCGCAGGATCCCAAAGCCACGCAAACTATCGCCACGCCAATCGCGCCGCTTGAACTTCGGCCCCTGACAAAAATAATTTCCATCAACAACATCACGCTCACGGATTGGGCATCCATGCGCGACGCGTTGTGGGTCACCACCGCCGACGCGTTTGGAAAGGACACATCGGCCACGCTCAATATTTCCTTTCAAAATATTCAAACAAACTCCCCGGTGAAATCCGCCATGATCACTATTGGCGCGAAGGAAATCAAAGACATTCAAAAACTGGGTTGGTCCAATCCACTGCCCAGCGAATTGTTCGAGCCGCAAATGATCACTCGCAGCGCGCACGGCAATCCAATCTTGGCGGCCACCATGGGGTTCACCGAAACAAAGAAACTCACCGTGCTCACTTGGCTCACTCTTGATCGCCTCGCCCGCGGCACCGTGGGCGTGGAGCAACTGCGCGGACCCGTTGGAATTGTGCAAGTTGGAACCCGCGTTGCCGACCGCGGAATGACTTATTTATTGTTCTTTTTAGCCATGATCAGCGTGAATTTAGCCGTTCTCAATTTTCTGCCCCTGCCCATTGTTGACGGCGGATTATTTCTCTTCCTACTTTATGAAGGCTGCTTTCGCCGCCCACCAAGCGTGCGCTTTCAGAATGCCGCGACATTGGTTGGTCTTGCTTTCCTTGGCAGTTTGTTTGTGGTCACCTTTTATAACGATGTGGTTCGTCTCTTCACTGGCGGATAAATTTCCCCGCCTTCACACTGGAGCAAAAAATAAATGGTCACACTTATTACCGGCGCCGGTTCAGGAATAGGTCGCGCATGCGCCGTGATGTTGTCCCAGCGCAAGCACCAACTGGTTCTTGTGGGCCGCACTGAAAATAAACTCGCCGACGCCGCCGATGAAATTCGCGCCACTGGATCTGGCGACGTCATGATTGCCCGCGCCGATATTTCAGACCCCGAGCAAGCCAAGTCCGTCATTGATCAAACCATCGAGCGCTTTGGCCGCATCGACAATCTTCTGAACATCGCCGGCATCGCGCCAAGCGTGCCCATTGACAAGACCACCAAAGATTTATTCACCGAGGTGTTTGCCACCAATGTATTTGGCGCCGGATATCTCATCGCCGCATGTTGGCCGCATTTTCGCGCCCAAAAAGGCGGCTGCATTGTGAATGTTGGAACGCTTGGATCATCCGATCCATTCCCAGGATTTTTTGTGTACGCCGCCAGCAAATCCGCGCTTGATTCGCTCACCCGCAGCGCCGCTCGCGAAGGCCGCGCCTTGGGCGTGCGCGCTTTCAGCGTGAATTTAGGCTGTGTTGAAACTGCCCTGCTGCGCTCCAACTTCAACGAAAAAATGGTTCCACCACACAAAACCATTTCCGCGGAAAGCGTGGCCGCCACAATTACCGACTGCGTTGAAGGCAAGCGCGCCGATGACCAAGGCAAAATAATTTTAATGCCCAGCCCGTAAGCCACGCGCCGCCGCTTATATCTCCAACTGCAACCAACTCACTCAACCCGCCAACACATTCAAGCGGGCAAGCAGAAAATCACCGCCGACGTCCCGCGTCGCGGTCCATGTCGCGCTTCATTTCCTTGTCTCGAATGGCGGCGCGCTTGTCGGCCTTCTTGCGACCAACCGCCACGCCCACCAACAATTTAGCCACGCCATTTTTAAAATACACTTTCAAAGGAACCAAAGAAGATCCCTTGGCCTGCATGGCAAATGCCAATTTTTTAATCTCACTCTTGTGCGCCAATAACCGTCGCGTCCGTAGCGGCAAATGCTGACGATCCTTGCCCGCCGGCGGATATTCCGCCACATGAACCCCATGCAATTCCAATTGAGGAGGCGCCGCCCGTGCCATCACCCACCCTTCGGCAAGACTTATCTGACCTTTGCGAATGCTTTTGACCTCCGACCCACGGAGCACCATGCCGCATTCAAAGGTTTCGCCAATCACAAAATCGTGGCGCGCCTTGCGGTTCTCAATCTCTGGCTCGTGTGTGTCTTTTGTCAATTTTTGCCTGCAATTTGCATGGTTCTTGCCCATCACTCTGGCAAGAAAATGCGCCTATCCATCTTCAAAATCCGGATTGAATCACATCACAGACTACTTGCAGATGCCGGTAGCCAAAGTGGCTCGAACAATCATTACCGAATTTTTACAATTAATTCAAAATATGCGGAATTTCTCTTGCCCAAAGCCGTAGTAGGTGGCATTAATAGATTCAATCTTGGGGTTCGTTGCAAGCGTTCAGGTACTTTTAATTAATATTCATTGTCCCCACATATAGACCCCGACAAAGAAAGTTTATGAAAATGGCTCACAATCGTATCTCTATCGTTAGCGCAACTGTCCTGCTTCTTGCTAGCGCCGTATTTGCGGCCGGCACCAACAAGCAAGGCATCAAGGCCAATGTGCCTGGAACAAAGTTGGGCGCCATTGGCACAACCAACTCTTCCACAACTTCCACAAATCCGCAAGACACCGAAACCATCCAAGCCCGCTTCGCGCGGCTCTTTCCAGGCGGCGGCTTGCTTGACATTCAAGGCTCGCTTCGCCGCGTGTATGGAACCACATTTTCAACTGGCGCTTCTCCAAGCGACAGCGCCGACAAGTTCATGCGTCAATGGTCCATGTTGTGGAAAGTTCCCTACTCCCAACTAGAAAAAGTGGGTCCATTTGAAGATGGCGCGCACACACTTCCGTTGGTTGCCGATGACGATGGAGAAAACACAAAGTTCACCGCCGCATATTTCCGCCAACAAGCAAGCGGCATTCCAGTGTTCCGCGCCTACGGTTGGGGCCTTGTTCGCAATGAAGATAATTTCCCAATGGTTCTCGCCGGCGCAACACTGCGCAACATTGGCGACATTGAAACCAGAATTGCTGGTCAAGACTTGGATTCATCTTCCATCAATATGGGCTTGGCGGCCAACCAAGTGCTTGGACAATTTTCGGAAGCGCCAGACATTTCCTCGCCGCGCTACGTGATTTGGGCGGGCATTGATGAAGACGTGCGCGCCTCGCAACTTGCGGTTGAATTTAAAATCACCAGCGGCGAAGGCACGGAGAATTATCAGAAGGTTTTGTTTGTCACGGACGCCGCCACTGGTGATGTACTTTATCGTGAAAGCCTGATTTATCACGGTAGCGTGAATATTAAGGTGAATGAATACGTCACCTCTGATTTTAAAGCCGACACCTGCGGCGTGGAAACCACTCGCGGCATGCCTTACGCCAAGGTTGTCATTGGAACAACAACTCTTTACACGGACGTAAACGGCTCTCTTGTGTATCCCTACACAGGAACTGGTTCGGTCACCATTACTCCAACCATGGCTGGAAAGTATTTCACAGTATCAGTAGGTTCTGGAACGCTCAACACAGTCGCTGCTCAAACTGTGGCGGATGGCGCCACGGCGACCTTCCTGTTTAACCCTGCCGCAGCAAATGCGGCAATTACAACCGCCCAAACAAACACATATGAAATGGCGAACAAAACTCGCGACATGTGCTTGCTTGCGAATCCGAACTACCCAACTGTGAAAACCCAAACTGGTTTCATAGTTCGTCCCAACCTGTCTGGAACATGCAACGCCTATTACGACGGCAACATTAATTTCTATCTGACAGGTGGCGGTTGCGCCAACACTGGCTATGGCGACGTGGTTTGCCATGAATATGGACATCACCTTGTTAGCTGCGCGGGCAGTGGTCAAAGCCAATACGGCGAAGGCATGGGTGACGTCGTGGGCGTAATGATTACCGACTCGCCAATTCTTGGCTACGGATTTCAGACCTGCACCACCGGCATTCGCACGGCAAGCAACACCTGCACATATTCATCTACAGGTTGCTCAAGCTGTGGTAGCGAAATCCACGCTTGCGGTCAATTAATTTCCGGTTGCGTTTGGGACTTGCGCAATTCACTTGCCGCGACTTATCCAAGCGACTACCGCACGCGATTGGCAAGTCTGTGCATCAACTCCATGCCTCTGCATGCGGGTTCCGCCACTATCGAGAATGACATCACCCTTGATTACCTCACATTGAATGACAATGACGCAAACTTGGGCAATGGCACTCCTGATTATTACGCCATCGCCAACGCCTTTAATGCCCACGGATTAACGGCGCCTGTTCTGAATTTGTTGGACATCTCCCTGCCAAACGGCGCTCCAACCAATGTCAGTCCAGATGGATCGACAGTTGTGAATGTCAACATTTCCCCGCTCAGCGGAACAATGGTGGTAGGTAGTGGAAAGTTGTTTTACAAGGCGACTACATCATCCACCTATAGCAGTGTGCCGTTGGCCTCAACCGGCACCAACACGTTTACGGCCACGTTTCCAACATTGGTTTGCAACTCCAACATTCAGTATTACTTCCAAGCCACGGCAACAGGTGGAACATCGGTGACCAACCCTCAAAGTGGCACGTCTGCTCCATTTACCGCCAAGGCCGCCTTGTCCTCAGCGGTGTTGATTTCGGACAACTTTGATGTTGGAGTATCTACCTTTACATCGGGCGCAGCTGGCGACAACGCGACAAGTGGCACTTGGATTCAAAGTCTGGGTTACGGCGCAACGTGCTACGGAAGCACCACTGGCTACAGCGGTACCAAGGCGTGGATTACCGCAGCCAACGGTTGCGTGGATGTTGACGGCGGCAAGGTTTCATTGCTCAGCCCAATCGTGAATGCTTCTGGCGGCGACACGGTTGAAATTTCATTCGCGTACTACCTGAGCTACGGAACCGCAACACCAACAGATGATCCATTAGAAGTGTTCGTGAGCAATGACGGCGGTGCAAGTTGGGTGTTGATGGCTTCGTACAACATTGCCACAAACTCCGCCACTACAACTTCCACATGGAGCACCTTGAAGACATTGAATGTGCGCGATTATTTGTCCGCCACCAGCCAAATGCGATTTAAGTGGGTGGCTTCGGACAACGGCACCGACAATGTTATGGAGGCTGGCGTGGATAGCGTGACCGTATCCACCGTGACGTGCTTGGGAGCAGTTGAAGGCGATCTCAATGGCGATCGCATGGTCAACAGCGCTGATCTTGGAATTCAACTGAGCAACTTTGGTGATTGCACCACATCACCATGCCTTGGTGATTTAAACTTTGACGGCGTAGTGAACAGCGAAGACACTGGAAGAATGCTCTTGTTTTTCAACTAATTATCAAGCGGCTTATGCTTGAAAATATGAACCGTGACAACGGGCGGATCATTTAGATCCGCCCGTTTTTTATGTTCTAAACCATACAAATCAACGAATTTCACGCTAAATCTCAGCAGTATTTGCTATATTTGTTTGATAATCGTTTGACCAATTACATATATGTGTCATAACTACGTATGAAGCAATAATCGGACCACGCTTGCTCACCCACACAACTGTAGAAAGTTTGAAATACCAATGACCAACCTGCCCGCTCAATCTCGTCTCTCCCTTGTTAGTTGCGTGGCTCTCTTTGTCGCAAGCGCGGTGTTCGCAGGCACAGGAACAAGTTCGGGATTGAAATCAAATTCCACAGGCACAAAAGTGGGGGCAGTTGCCGCTGCCAACACATCCACCACCAAGGTGGATCAGAACTCAGAAACACTGCGCGCCAAATTTGGCCGGCTCTTTCCAGGCGGCGGCTTGCTCGACAGCAATGGCTCACTTCGCCGCGTGTGGGGCACAACGTTCTCGCATGGAAATTCTCCCAGCGACAGCGCCGACAAATTCATGCGCGAGTGGTCGATGTTGTGGAAGGTCCCCTACACGCAAATAGAAAAAGTAGGTCCATTTGAAGATGGCGCGCACACCATGCCTTTGGTCACCGCGGACGATGGAGAATCAAGCGTGTTCACGGCCGCGTATTGGCGTCAACATGCCAGTGGCGTTCCAGTGTTTCGTTCATATGTCTGGGGACTCGTCCGCAATGAGGATCAATTTCCAATGGTGCTCGCCGGCGGCACATTGCGCAATATTGGCGACATTGAAACCCAACTGGAAGGTCGAGACCTTGACGCCTCTTCAATCAATATTGGCTTGATGGGAAGCCAAGCGCTGAATCAATTTCGTTCTCCTCCAGAAATGACTTCGCCGCGCTACGTAATTTGGTCCGGTCTTGATGAGGATGTTCAAACCGCGCAACTTGCTGTTGAGTTCACGGCAACGGGCGGCGGCGCGTTTGATCCTGCGAATCACCAGAAGATTTTATTCGTGGTGGATTCCACCAATGGAAATATTCTGTATCAAGAAAGTCAAATACTTCACGGCACGGTCACGGGCCAGGTGAATGAATATGTCACCACTGATTACCGCGCCGACGCATGTAGCGCCGAGGTGATTCGCGGCATGCCGTACGCCAAGGTTTTAATTGGAACCACCACCGTGTATGCCGATACAAATGGCGCCTTCACTTACACCTACACCGGCACAGGATCGGTTGTGGTGGCGCCAAGCTTGGTTGGAAAGTATTTCAAGGTGCTTGATCAAAGCATCGCGCTGGGAACGGTTGCCAGCCAAACTTTAAACAATGGCGCCAGTGGAACATTCTTGTTCAATCCCTCGCCGTCCATCGCAACCACGGCACAAACCAACGCCTACGAAATCGCCAACCGAACCCGCGAAATGATTCTGGCCGCGAACGCGAGTTACCCAACCATTTCCACTCAATTATCTTTCAGCATCTACACCAATATCGCCGACGTGTGCAACGCCTACTACGACGGCGCCAGTATTAATTTTTTCAGCGCCGGCGGTGGCTGTAATAACACCGCGTTTGGCGATGTGGTGGCCCATGAACTCGGACATCACCAAGTCAACTGCGCTGGAAGCGGTCAGAGCCAATATGGCGAAGGCCAGGCCGATGTGATTGGCATCATGATCACAGATCTCTCCACGCTTGGATTGGGATTCTCTAGTTGCTCAAGCGGAATTCGCAATGCCAACAATAATTGTCAATTTGTAAGTGGTGCTGGTTTGTCCACATGCGGAAGTGAAATCCATGCGGCTGGCCAGTTGATCTCTGGTTGTGTTTGGAATTTGCGCAACAGCTTTAAAGCCACCTACCCAAGCGACTATCGCACGCGTCTCGCAAAGTTGTGCGTGAATGCCACACTGCTTCATGTGGGTTCAAGCACGATTGAAAATGATATCGCCGTGGATTACCTCACCATGAACGACACCAACGGCACCATTGGTGACGGTACTCCGGACTACACCGCCATCGCCAATGCTTTCAACGCGCATGGACTCACTGCTCCTCCACTGGCGCTTCTGAGCGTTCAATTTCCAGATGGATTGCCAACCTATTCAGTTCCAACAGGAACAACTCCAGTAAAGATTTCCGTGTCCGCGCTTGGAACAACGCCAAGCAACACGGCAACCATGTACGTGAAGGCTCAGGGCGCATCTGTGTTCTCCGCCATTCCAATGACCGCGCTTGGCGGCAATGTGTATAGCGGCAACTTACCCGCCGCTGAATGCGGAACGTCTCTTACGTGGTACGTGGAAGTTCCAACTTCGGGCGGTTTGTTGGTGCGCATGCCTGCAGAAGCCCCTGCAAGCCCTTATCAAACTGCGGTTGCGGAAAGTTTAAATGTGGTGCTTCAAGACAATGTTGAAACAAATCAAGGTTGGGTATTGGGTGTTACAAGCGACACCGCCACCTTGGGTAAATGGGTGCGAGGCGATCCACTTGGAACTCAATTCCAACCGGAAAATGATCACACGGAAAATGGTGTCAATTGTTTCTTCACCGGCCAAGGCACGATTGGCGGCGCCGTTGGTGAGGCCGATGTTGATAATGGACGCACCACTCTTATGACACCTGTTTACGATCTCACTGGATTTGAACAGGCGACTCTGTCCTTCTGGTATTGGTATTCAAACAACGGCAGTGGTAATCCCGACGAGGACGCTTTCTTGGTGCAGGTCAGCAGCACGGGCGGAGCGCCATGGATTCAGATGGAAGCCATCAATACAAATCTAAATGCGTGGGCTCTGAAACAATACAAATTGAGTGATTACATACCGCTCAGTGCCGATGTGCGCGTTCGATTTATCGCGCTGGATGAGGGCGCGGGCGGAAGTTTGGTGGAGGCCGCGGTGGATGATGTTTTCATCGGCACGGTCATTTGCCAGACTGTCTTGGTGGGTGATCTCAACAATGACGGATTTGTGAACAGCGCGGATCTTGGAATTCAACTGGGCAACTTTGGTATCTGCACAGGCACGCCATGCTTGGGTGATTTGAATTCCGATGGCGTGGTGGACAGTGCTGATACAGGCGCGCTGCTCACAAACTTTAATTAACTCAAACCCTTCTGTCGATCTTCAACGGACGGACCCTTCAAGTCCGTCCGTTTTATTTTTATAACCAAATGCGCCGTGCCGAAGCAAAGTTCATAAACAGGTAATGACATATAACTCGATTTTCAAAATTAAATTTTTTGAATGATTGAATTCATTCAATATTGGTTACAATTTTGATGTGTGTGCATGGTTGGAGATTGAACCCATGTCAAAATCGAATACTTCACTCGCAAGCACCTTTGCAAAGGGCTTGACATCCATATCGTTTTTTTCATTTATCAGTTCCATCACATTATGCGTGGCTTCGGCAAGTTTTGCCGCCACGGGCACCAAGGCGGGCAAGGGTGTTGTTCCCAAGCCATCCATTGGCACCACCACTGGCGTATCAGTGGACACCGATTCTGAATCCTTACCTTCTCGTTTCGCCCGCCTATTTCCAAAGGGCGGTTTGCTCGACGTGAATGGTTCGTTGCGGCGCGTGTATGGAACAACATTTTCCACAGGCACATCAGCAAGCAACAGCGCGGAAAAATTCATGCGTGAATGGTCCATGTTGTGGAAAGTTCCCTACGCACAACTTGAAATGGTTGGTCCATTTGAGGATGGAGCGCACACCATGCCTTTGGTCACCTCCGAAGATGGGGAATCAACCGAATTCACTGCGGCGTATTTCCGCCAAAATGTAAATGGCATTCCAGTGTTTCGCTCCTACGCGTGGGGACTTGTGCGCAACAATGACAATTTTCCAATGGTGCTCGCTGGCGGCACGTTGCGAAATATTGGCAACCTGCCCGCAACACTTGCGGGGAAAGACTTAACTTCCGGCTCCATTCATATTGGTATGGCGAGTAGCCAAGCACTGAATCAATTTCGTTCTCCGCCAGAAATGACCTCGCCACGGTATGTGATTTGGGCGGGTATTGATGCGGATGTTCAGCCCGCGCAACTTGCCGTGGAATTCACGGCAACTGGCGGCGGCGTGTTTGATGCAGACAACCACCAAAGCATGTTGTTTGTGGTGGATCCCACCAACGGCAACATCCTCCATGAGGAGAATCTCATTCTGCACGCGGGAACCGTTACAGGCCAGGTGAACGCCAACGTGACCAGTGATTACAAGGCTGATATTTGCTCATCCGAAGTGGTTCGAGGAATGCCGTATCTGCAAATTGTGTCGCCACAAAGCGCGAATGAAAATCCTGTCTATACGGATTCCAACGGAGCATTTACCTACAACTTTAATGCCACGGGTTCCTCGGTCGTGGTCAGTCCAAAATTAACGGGCAAGTATTTTTCCGTTACAAGTGGCAGTGGCGGACTTGTTAGCGTTGCCTCTCAAACAATTCCAAACGGTGGGGCTGGAACATTTTTATTCAATCCCGTGCCCACCGAAACTAAAACCGCTCAAACCAACGCCTATGAAATCGCCAATCGAACGCGGGACATGATTCTTTCCGTCTCGCCAAGTTATGCGTTTATCTCAACCCAACAATATTTTTCCATTAATGTCAATCTTACAAATGGCAATTGCAACGCTTACTTTGCCGGCAACAGCATTAATTTCTTTGGCGCGGGCGGTGGTTGTAACAACACCGCGTTTGGTGACGTGATCGCCCATGAGTATGGACATTGCATGGTTTCTGCCGGAGGAAGTTGGCAAGGCGCATACGGCGAAGGTCAATCGGATTGCGTCGCTCTGCTCTTGAGTGATCGTTCAAGTCTTGGAATTGGATTTCAAAATTGCTCCGTTGGCGTACGCGATGCGAACAACAATTGCCAATACTCGCCCACGAACGGTTCAAGTTGCGGAAGTGAAATCCATGCCGCTGGCCAATTGCTTTCGGGATGCGTGTGGAACTTGCGCAACAATTTCAAGACCACATACGCAAGCGACTATCGAATGCGCTTGGCAAGTTTGGTTGTGAATTCAACGCTACTTCACGCGGGTCAAAGCGATATTTCCAATGACATCACCATTGATTATCTCACGCTCAATGACAACAACGCCAATCTGTACGATGGCACGCCCGACTTTGCCGCAATTTCAAATGCGTTTGGCGCGCACGGGATGGGCGTGAATGTGCTGAGTATTTCTCTTCCTCAAGGTGCCCCCAGCATCATTAGCCCTACTGGCGACACTTCTATGAATGTGCTGATTTCGCAAGTGACTGGCACGCTTGAGTCCGACAGCGCTAAATTGTTCTACAAGACGAGTGGTGATTCAACATATCAATGGGCTCCATTGACAGAGGTGGGCGCGAACCAATTTGTGGCCACATTTTCTTCGGCTCAGTGCAACTCCATTGTGGATTTTTATATTCAAGCCACATCCACCAATGGCATGACAGTGACCTTGCCACAGGGTGGCCCACTGGCGCCGTACTCCACGTTGTCCGCTCGTTCTGTGGCGACAATTCTTGCGGACAACTTTGATAATTCCACCACCGCATTCACCGTGGAATCAACCGCAACCGCGGGACGCTGGGTTCGGGACACGGTGTACAAAGGGGCGAGTTGCGTTGGCGCGCCAACTTCCGTGGACAGTGGATCCAAAGCGTTCATCACCGGCGCTATAAGTTGCGAGGATGTTGATGGCGGAACAACTTCGTTGATCAGCCCAGTTGTGAGTGGTCTAGGCGTGGACAAATTAAATTTAAATTTTGCCATGTACTTTTATCAAACACCAGGTGGTGTTGCGGATTTTGCAATCAATGATCCGCTTGAAGTCTTTGTTTCAAATGACAATGGAGCGTCATGGGTGCTTGCGCAGTCTTATGAGGCCTCTCAAAGTCAAAGCTGGAGCACAAAGACAATCAATCTCTTTGATTATGTAGAGGCGTCAAGTGAAATGAAGGTGAAGTTTGTTGCCCAAGACCTTGGCGCGGATGATCTCGTTGAAGCAGGAATTGATAGCGTGGAGTTTGTGAATGTTGGATGTCCACTCTTTGGGGATCTAGATGGAAACGGATACGTGGATAGCGGGGATCTTGCCGTTATGCTGCTGAACTACGGTCCTTGCCAAGGTTGCCCAGCGGACTTGGATGGCAGTGGCGATGTTGATGCTGCGGACATCGGTTTGCTATTGGGATCTTTGCAATAAATACCCGGCAATAATTTGTAGAAACAGGTGAATTCACGCGGGCGATGTCATGATTGGCGTCGCCCGCTTTCTTTTTAAATACCGTTCTCTCACATTGTTTTTTCGCTAAACTCTTTGTCCCGCGAAATCGGGAATTGGCCCTGGTGGCGAAATTGGCAGACGCGCCAGCTTGAGGTGCTGGTGGGAGCAATCCTTTGGAGGTTCGAGTCCTCTCCTGGGCATTTGGTTGGAGATTGGGTTGGAGATACGGAGCGCGATATGAGCGACACGGTGAACGGAACTATTTCTTTGGACCAAGCTCGCGAGCAATCGCTGCGCATCAACGAAACTTTTTTTTCTATCCAGGGCGAAAGCACATTCGCTGGTCTGCCGTGTTTTTTTATTCGCTTGACTGGCTGTCCACTTCGTTGCGCTTGGTGCGATACCAGTTACGCGTTTCGTGAAGGCGCTCCGCGCGAAGTGGCGTCGTTGATCGCCCAGGCCGTGGCTTCGCGCTGCACATTGGTTGAAGTCACCGGAGGCGAACCGTTGGCGCAAGCGGCGTGCCTTGATCTGGTGCGCGGATTGTGCGACGCGGGATTGACAACGCTCATTGAAACTTCTGGCGCGCTTGATATTTCGCCGCTCGACGCGCGCTGCATTCGCATCATGGACTTGAAGTGCCCTGCCAGTGGCGAGTGCCACCGCAACTTGTGGAGCAACATTGAACACTTGCGGCCGCATGATGAAATTAAATTTGTCATCGCCGATCGGGGCGATTATGAGTGGGCCAAGGACGTGTTGAGCCAGCACGCGCTGGGCGCGAAAGTGAATTGCGTATTGATGAGCGCGGCGTGGGCGCAGCCAAAAAACACTGATATTGCAGGGTGCGCGGGGCTTGATCCAAAGTCCCTCGCCGAGTGGATTTTGGCGGATGCCTTGCCCGTGCGCATGCAAACTCAATTACATAAATTAATTTGGCACCCAACCACGCGCGGGGTTTGAAACCGACTTTGACCGGCGGTTGCAATTCACCGGTGAAGGTGACATTGTTCAAGACGCATCCGCCGCCTTGCTTTAGTAAAGCCAACCTTCAATGGTGGCCGTGGCGGGTGGAACCCACTGCAGCGGTTCAGTCAGAAGAATCATGGCGTCAAGCAGATCGCCCTCCTCATCGTCGATGGCTTCTTGACCCACTCGATCTGGAATGCGCAAATGCTCTTGATCAAGGGTGCGCACCAAGCGTTCGCGCAATTGACGCGGCGGAATGCCGGCGCCCTTGTAGCCGTGATCAGGCATGCCGGAAAATTTCAGAATGCTCGCGGGGCAACCTTCGCACACGGTGACTTGGTTTTTGGCGTGACCGCTATGCACGGGCTCAATGCGAATGCCGGCATCGGCGAGTGGCTTGAGCACTTCGGCGATCAAGGTCCATGTCTGTTTGAAGATGCGCAAGTTCATGGGCGCCATGGGGGTGCGGAAAATTTGATCGCACACGCGCTTGGGTTCTTGGCGCGACACTTTGCGAATCGCGGTGCGCCACAGTCGCGGATCTTTGAATGATTCCATCCATGTGACCATGCCGCTCCATGTGGGCGCCACATCAAATTGGCGCAGTGATTCCAGGGCAAGACCAAATGGCGCGTCGATGCGGAACAAGTGCGGCTGACCGTCTTTGGCGCATTCAAGAATGTGGCGCAACAAACTGTTGCGGTCCATGCGACCCTTGGAGCGAATGGGTTCGTGGCGCTTGAGCAAGTCGCGCTCCACCACGCGAATTTTGGCGGCGCCACCAGAGGAAGCGCCGGAGAAATCTATGCCGTGCAAAATCATGGGTTCACCGATTTCAATTTCTACCGCACTGGGATTGTGATTTTCCACATGGGCAGCAACCACCGTTTGTCGCGGGTGTTGCGGTGGTGCTTGCGCCCGCCATGGCGAACACGCTGTGACAACGCGTGAACTTTCGGTTTTTACCGGAAGGATCTTTCACAGGCTTGTCGGCAT
>CANKBX010000043.1 GCA_947480055.1 Planctomycetaceae bacterium | reverse complement strand
TGATCGAGGACGAGCGCGAGGATTCCAAGCGCAAGTTGATGGACAAGGTGAACGAAGGCGACATTGTGCGCGGCACCGTGACCAACATCGCCGACTTCGGCGCGTTCATTGATCTTGGTGGTCTTGATGGTTTGCTGCACATCACCGACATGAGTTGGGGTCGCGTGAATCATCCAACCGAAATCGTAAAGATTGGCGACGAGGTCGAAGTGAAGATTCTCAACATCGATCGCGAGCGCGAGAAGATCGCTCTTGGTCTGAAGCAGAAGGAAGCAAGTCCTTGGGAGGAGATCGAGAAGAAGTATCCGGTCAATTCCCGCTTGAAGGGAACCGTGGTCAGCTTGATGAGCTACGGCGCGTTCGTTCGTCTTGAGGAAGGCATTGAAGGCCTGGTGCACGTCAGCGAAATGAGTTGGACTCGCCGCGTGAACCATCCAAGTGAAGTTGTGAACGTGAATGACGAAATTGACATTGTCATTCTTGAAATTGACAAGCAGAAGTTGGAGATCAGCTTGGGCATGAAGCAGACCGAGGTGAATCCTTGGGAACTTGTGGCCGAGAAATATCCAAACGGAACCATCATTGAAGGCAAGATCCGCAACTTGGCCAACTACGGCGCGTTTGTTGAGATTGAGCCTGGAATTGATGGTCTTTTGCATGTCAGCGATATCAGCTGGACCAAGAAAGTTGCGCATCCAAACGAGATTTACAAGAAGGGCGACAGCGTGAAGTGCGTTGTGCTTGATGTGGATCGCGACAAGCAGCGCGTTGGCTTGGGCACCAAGCAATTGTCGGAAGATCCGTGGGTGGAAGCGATTCCAAGCGCGTATCGCCCCGGCATGATCGTGAAGGGAACCATCACCAAGATCACCAACTTCGGCGTGTTTGTTGAGCTTGAAGAAGGTCTTGAAGGTTTGCTGCACATCAGCGAACTTTCCGATCAGAAGGTGGAGAATCCGCTGGACGTTGTGAAGCCAGGACAAGAAGTGGACGTGAAGATTCTTCGCGTGGACACTTCCGATCGCAAGATCGGCCTGAGCTTGAAGCGCGCTCAATGGGGCGCGGGCATTGATCCAGACATGCGCGCGGATATTGCGACGGATGCGGCGGTTCGTGAACGTCCAACCCGCGGCGGCATGGATGATCACGGCGCGCTTGGCACCGACAAGATCAGTTTCTAAATTTCACAGTATGTAAAAATTCAACGACCGCGGTTTCAAAGCCGCGGTCGTTTTATTTTTTCACGATGGGAACCGCTTTGCGTGCAAAGCGATCGTGATGCGCTCAGTCTTGGCCGATTCTCAACATAAAGCGATGAAGCCAACCAGAACAAGCAGCAGCATCCTTTTCAGATGCGCGCGTTGTGTCTGATCTATGCGGAACATTTTCATGGACAATCCTGGCAATGCTTAGTCGGAGTCGCCTGAATTAAAACGTCAATTCAAACGACTCCGCTACATTGTTCACCATGGCGCCGTTTCACAATCTGTCCAGACAATTCTGGCTATTGAATGCAATTTTAAGCATGATGGCAATGGTTATCACGCCCGCGCGGGCGGATCTTTGCTCCGTCTCCGACGCCAAAGCGCTCTTTCAAGTTTCGCGGCAATGGCTGGATCAACAAGTTTTACAGGCCCCGCTGGATTTGAAACCGCCGGACTTCACCAAGGATGCATCGCTGTCTCCAACATTTTCAGCGACCGCCGCGGGCGTGGTGTTGCGTTTGAATGGTCGACCCGTTGGGCAAGCGTGGGCGCGCCAAACTGCTGATCATTCATCATGCCTTGCGCAGGCGCTGATCAAGGCGTTGGCGTTGGCAAATGAAGATCGAATTCTCGCGCATCTTCCCGCGCAAGAGCGCGCCAACGCGGCGCGGCAACTTTCGCTTGAGATTGAACTCGTGGGCGACACCCGTCCATTCACCGGCGATCGCATCGACACGCTTGCCGCGCGCATTGATAATGGACGGGAAGCCATGGCCATTCGCGCTGGTGATCGATGGGCCTTCTCATTGCCATCGCTGCAGCAATCATTGAATCAAACCCAACTACCCTGGTACACAATGGTGCTGATGGCGCGCGAAGTTGGAGTGGACGCTGGCTCGGATAAAAAATTCAAGTTGCCCGATGGCGTTGTCATGTACCGCGCCGACACGCGCAGATTGGCGCAAATTGCCGCAAAAGCGCCGGCATTTGAAGTATCACGCGCAATGCTGACGGTTCCACTGGCGCAAATCACCAACAGCGCCCTTGACCAAATGGCGGTCGCTATCGCGGCGCATCTTGAAACCAGAATTCGTAATTCGGATGGACTTTCAAAAGAAACTCTTGAAACGTTGCAGGCTCTTGGTCCCGCGGGCGAATATCAACCGGCGCTTGGAGTTGTTGCGCAACCAGTATGCGCGCCGCTTGAACAAGCCATGGGCGCGTTCGCAATGGCTCGATTTGCCCAGATGAACTTTCCAGAAATTGATCGCGCCGCCGCTCGCGAGTTCGCCATATTCACTTTGCAATCTCTGCAACATGTTGTGGGCCAAGAAAAAAATCCACTGGACAATCTTGCCACCATGGCCACTTGCCTGTTGGCTTGTCAATCGCTGGCGCATTCCACGCCTGACTGGGCGGATTCCGTAAGTAAAGAATGGGAAAAAGTATTGCACGCAAAAGTTACTGCCGCGTTCGCGCTCAACGATCAAACTGATTTGCAAACATGGGCCTTGTGCGCCGCCGCATTTGCGCAACAGTCGCCAACGGAAGTCGCGCGGGCGCTCGACATTGCGTGGCAAATTCGACCCGTGGAGAAATTGCTCTCCGCAAGTCCGTGGATGCTTATGGCCGAGCAACGCGTGGGTGCTTCGTCGGACCACGCGCGGGCCAAAGAAGCTTGCGAATTGCTGCAAATCATGCTGGTTCAGAGTCAGCTTGCGCGCTCCAAAAATCCCGATCTTGCCGCGGACCTTGAAGGCGGTTGGCCAATCACGGCCAGTGGAGTGTCGGGAGCCACGGCTCAATCATCACGACCAACATTGACCATGGCGTTGGCGCTTGACCCAAAGTTGTTCTCCGCTTCGCCTTCCACGGCCCAACAGAATCTAGAGTCGCTCAAGTTGGCACTTCGATTTCTTAAACAGTTGCAGGTGGATCAGTCAGGCTGTTACGCATTTCGTGATCCCGCCAAATCCATAGGCGGAATTCGCGCCGCGCCGTGGGACAGTAACCAAACATTGGGCGCGAACGCAACCACATTGTTGGCGGTTCTTGAGTCCCGTGGACTGTTGGCGAACGAGCCAACTTCAAAATAAGTGATACGGCTGATCCTGTTTATCGTAAAATCAATCCAATGCGAATCAATTCTAGTTTCATTTCACGGATCATCTTCGCAGCCGCCAAGACAATTGTTTGTCTAGGCGCGATCACGGGGATCAATCCTATTGCCTCCGCCACACGGTCACAGTCCGCGCCGCTTCACGATGGCGTCCGCGACCGGTGGGTGGCTTCGCTTGGCGCCAAAAAAATTTCTGTGCTATTCAAGCAAGTCCCTATCGTGCAAGTTTTGGAATCCATCTCGCAAAAATCGGGCGTTCCAATTCACGCATTATTACAGGATAAACCCACAGGATCCGTGGGAATTGATCCTGCCATCACCATCGATTTAGAAATCAAAGACATGCGGGCCCTTGAAGTATTGGAGATTGTTCTGCGCCAGGCGAGCGACGTCTCACAAAATGAATGTCGCTGGCAAACAACGCAAACCGGAATTGAAGCGGGTCCAAAATCACGCTTGCTTCGGTCCAGCGCAATGGAGCGCCGCGTTTACGTGGTGGCCGATCTTGGTTTCAAAGCGGCGGACTTTCAACCGCCACCACTACAAAATGGTGGCACCGGAGGTGGCACTGCACCACCTCCCTTCACTCCATCGCAACAGGATGCGCGCTATCAAAAATTAAAATCACTCATCCAAACAACTGTGGAAACCGATGTGTGGGCTGAATCGAGCGGTGGTCCTTGCACCATCGCCATATTCAACAACACGATGATCGTGATTGCGCCAGACTTTGTGCATAGATCCATCGCAGGCAATCCCTTGGTTCGGGCAACCACTTCCCCCACAAGTCAGCCGACGCATTAAATGGATGACCTTTCGCGAACTGATCCCCTGCCCACCCGCCGTGATTTCACCGCATGCACAGGTGATGGCGCCACATTCTGTTTCATGGTGGGCGCGGGCGAAACCTATATAGCGGCCCTGGTTCTGGCCCTGGGTAAAAGCGCGCTTATCGCAGGCTTAATCATCACAATTCCCATGCTTGTTGGCGCCACGGTTCAACTGGCTTCACCCGCTGGGTTGCGCCGTGTGGGTTCGCCGCGCAAATGGATACAAGGTTGCGCCATTGTGCAAGCGCTTTCATTTGTGCCCTTGATCATCGCCGCCGCATACGGAGATATTCCAACATGGCTGGGGTTTGTCACGCTGTCTATTTATTGGAGCGCGGCCATCGGCGCGTGGCCCGCGTGGAGCACCTGGGTGGCTCGACTTTTTCCTGAAACTCTTCGCGCCAGTTACTTCAGCAAACGAAATCGTATTTGCCAAATTTCGCAACTCGCCGCCATGCTTACCGCGGGCGGTCTTTTATATTTGGGCGAGCGCGACGGATGGCAACTGAAAGCCTTCATGTGGATCATGATCTTCGCGGCGTTGGCGCGGCTTTCAAGCGTTTGGTTCCTGCAGTATCAAGGCGATGTCAAGCTCAAGACAAGCGACATCATTCATGTCCAGTACCGCGCGTTGCCCAAGCGACTTGGATCCAGCGGTGATCTGCGCATTGTGCTCTGCTTGATCGCATTGCAATTTGCGGCCAATGTCAGCGGACCCTTTGTGAATCCATGGCTTCTGGATTATTTACATTTTGACAAAGCCTCGTATTTACTTGTGATTTGCACTCTATTTGCGTCAAAATGCCTGGCGCTCACGTTGCTGGGTGGCATCATTCAAAAGTTTGGCGCCAGGCGCGTGCTGCTTATTGGAACCGCCGGAACATCGGTTGGTGTTTTGATGCTGGCGGTGTCAACCAACTTAGCCTGGATTACATTTGTGCAGGTGTATAGCGGTGTCATGTGGGCGGCGTGGGAACTTGCCTCATTCTTGGTGCTCCTTGAAAGCATCAAGCATTCAGAGCGCACATCCATGATGGCGCTCTACAACTTCACAACTTATTTTTCAATCGCGGCTGGATCATTCATTGGCGCATACATTCTTAAATGTATGGATACTTCTGGCGGCGCCTATGTGACCATCTTCATTCTGTCGGGCGTGTTGCGCTTGGGCGTTTTGTGGTTGCGGCCTACCCGCGTACGCGCGTCGGCGGTTGAAGTTGTAAGCCCAGCGCCAATGAAAAGGATGGACAAATGAGTTGGCCAATCACACTGGCGAATGCTCCGCGTGGAACGCGTTTTCTTGCGATCGTTGGAATGTTGATTGTTGTTGTCGCGTGGATGATTCCACAAGCCTTACTGGCTGAATTTTTTCTTCATCCCGTTCGCGCCAACGCCTTGGCGCACGCCTTTGAGTCGGCCGCCGCCGCGCGCATTGGATGGACCATCATCGGGCTCTCATTCTGGCTATTTCCCCTTGTTTTTCGTGCAATTCAGCCAGCACATTCCATCCACAACAAACCCGCTATCGCATCAACATTTTCCAAGACCCTTTTTGCGCTACTGGCGCTGTCAATCATCGTGCGATTGATTCGCGTGAATGAAAGTTTGTGGTACGACGAAATCGCCGCGTTGGCAACCTATGTCATGCATGGTCCAGGCGTGATCATGGGCAATGCCTTCACCACGGCGAATCATCCACTGCAATCACTTCTGTCATGGATGTCGATTCCGCTCAGCATTGATCCGGGCATTCGACTTCCATCCATCTTGGCTGGTCCTGTCGCGGTCTACGCCACTTGGAAGTTCACGCGTCAAGTGGCAAGCGACAGCATCGCGCTGGTTGCCGCGGGAGCAATCACATGTGCGCCCGCGGCGGTGTTCGCTTCTGGAGAGGCTCGTGGATACGCGCTCGCCATTGCTCTGGGCGCTTTGGCAAGTTGCATGATGTTGTCAATGCTGCGACAAACGCATCAGAAAAACACGCCGCTTTGGTACGCGCTGTTCATGTCACTTGCCACATGGGCTCACTTGGTCACCGCATTTTTGGCGGTTGGTCATCTGCTTGTTGCGCTCTGGATGATGCGCCGCAAGGAACAACGCCATGCTTCAATAACCGCGGTTTTTGCCGTGATTTGCGCGGGTTTTGTATCGATCGGTTTGTGGTCGCCGGCGTTGCCGGACTTGTTCCACTCACGCGATCAATTCTTGGCGCTCACTGGAAATGAACCCACACTGTTTGGCCGTGAAGGCGCGGCTTTACTGGAACAACTCGCGGGCGCGTATGGATGGGCCGCAATTCTGTCCGCATTGTTGGTGATCATTGGCATGGCAACAACACTGCGTCAACCCAATCTGCGCCTGGCTTTGGCCGTTACAGCGCTTGGTGTTCCTGTTGCGGTGCTTGTCGCGTGGCTGGGAAACAGTTGGCTGTACGCGAGATTTATTTTGTTCGCCATGCCGGCCACGGCCTTCTTAATTTCGCTTGCGCTTGCTTGGCTTTGGAAATTGCGCCCGTGGTTCGCCATCACGTTGGCCGCGATCACGTTGGCAACTTGGAGCGCGGACATTCTTATACGTGTTCCCAAGCAATCACTGCGCGAGGCGATTGCATTTGTCGCGGCTCAAAAATCACCCCAAGATACGGTGGCCATCATCACTCCCGCCGACAATGTTGGCCAGTGGTACGCCTTGGCGAATAATTTTGAATTGCTTCCCACAGGGCAAAATGGCTCACAACTTGATGAATGCCTGCGCTTGACGCATCCAACTCCCAAATGGATTGTGGTGCTGTATCCACATTCCGTTTGCGAATCCGCGATTGGCTGCATGCGCCTGGGCGATTACAAGTTCGCGAAATCATTTCCAGGCTGGGTGGATTGGGGCGTCGGCGATATACAAGTTTTTCAACGCGATCCGTCCCCGCCTGCCATTCGGTAATCTCATCGCATGTTTCACGGACCGCTTGAAATGATGAATGAAACCGAAGTTGGCCACGGCTGGCAATTCATCGCGCAATTTATCGAGCCCAGTGGAACACTTCGTAAAATTACTTTTGGATTGAACTGGGCCGACTACGATTTGCTCTGTCCCGATGGCGGCACTGAGCCTGCGTTGGTGGCGGAAACTGTCTTGCGCTGGTTGATCGCCAACGCGAAACCTGAACAGCTCACCAATCGCCTTGATGCGAGCCTGGCGCGTCGCCTAGATCCTCAAGCCGACGCGCAAATTCGCCGTCTATTCATCCAGCGCGATCAGCCATAAGTGGCGGCAACTTCTTGGCGCGAAATTCCAAGGGCATCTCCACCCAAAAACTTGATCCCTTGTTTGAATTGGATTCAATCCCAAGTTTGGCTCCCAACATGGCGGAAAGCTCGCGGCAAATAGCCAATCCAAGCCCAGTTCCGCCGTGACTTTTTGTATGACTGGCGTCCACTTGGCGAAATTTTTCAAAGATGGTCTGCTGCATATCCAAAGGAATTCCGGGCCCGCTATCCAACACGGTAATGCGCAATCCAGGCGCGCCGTCCACTACCCAAACATCCGCGCGAATGATCACGCACGAACCTTCGGGCGAAAATTTAATCGCGTTGCTGACAAAGTTGTAAAGAATTTGCTGAAGCTTTCCGGGATCGGTTTCCACCGTGGGCAATTCCTCGGAGCGTTGAATCTCCAGCGTAATTTTTTTCAAATCCGCTTGTGGACGCATGATGGCGCAAATGCCCTCAAACATGTCGGTGATGCTGGCGTTGGACACGCTCAACTCCATGCGGCCGGCCTCGATCTTCGCCATGTCCAACAATTCGTTGATCATCTCCAGCAATCCGCGTCCGCTCTTTAAAATATGCTCGATGTATCGAATGCGTTTGGGATCGGCGTCACTATCCTTGCGCGCCAACTCCGCCAGCAATTCCGCGAATCCAATCACGCTGTTGAGCGGTGTGCGCAATTCATGCGAAACATTCGCCAAAAATTCACTTTTCAATCGATTGCTTTCAAACAACCCAACATTGGCTTCGCTTAATTGAACCAACTTGAAGTCCAGGCTTTCATTCATGCTTTGCAATTGTTTTTGGCTTCCATCCAAGGTTTGCACCATGTCGTTGAAGGAATTTCCAAGTTGCTCCAGTTCGTCGCCAGTGCGCAACTGGCTGCGACTGGAAAGATCACCAGCGCGGACTCGGTTGGCGACCTCGCGCAAGCGCCGAACGGCGCGCAAATATCCGCGCACAACCAACAGGCGCACTGCGAACATAATTCCAAGCCACGCCAATCCTCCACCAATTAAAACATAAATGCGATCCTGCCAAATCAAGCGGGCCGCCGCCACTCCAGAACGCTCTATGGAAATCACGCCAGTCAGCGGCAACTTCTTCCACGCCGCGTCGGGAATATCCAAAGAAATTGCATCGCCCATTGCCACGCGCTCCGCCTGATCACCACGCAACGCGCGCACATAGCGCGACAGAGGAGCATCACCGCCGTGTTCCAATTCGTAGCGATCAAAAATATCAGGCGAGGCGGCGAACTCATCAAACGCGCTTGAAAGAAATTGGTCACCCACCGCCGCCTTGCCATCAGCGCCCTTCACAAATCGAAATTGGTCAATCGTACTGTCGGGATTCTTGCCCCAAATTTGTGAAATATCCCGCATGGATTGCAATTGTTGCGCCACCATGGACTCGCGAATTTGATTCCATGGAATAGCCATCGCGCCGAAAATAGCCAACGCCGCCACTGCGCTCATGACAAGTTGACTTCGTTGAGTGAGACTGAGTCTCGCCATGTTGCACGGAGCATAGCGGGCGTGCGTATTCTGTCACCATGCATCGACCTGGATCCAATAGCGACCAAATGGAACCCGAAGATTTTCTCTGCGATTTCTGCGGACGATCGTGGACCTTGGCTCAACCATTTGTTGAAGGCCATCAAGGAAGTTGTCTGTGTGGACAATGCTTGACCACGGCTCTGCACGCGTTTGAGAACAACGCCGTCGAGCCAACGTGCTCCGATCTTTGCACAATGTGTTTGGAGGCTCGAAAAGAACCCGCTTGGTGCGCGCCCGCACCCGCTCAATCGCCAGCCGATCGAACAACCGCGCGCGTATGTCGGCCCTGCTCCACTCAAGCAAAGCGCACGCTTGAACGCGATCCAGAATCAGGATGGAAACGCCCCGTCACACAGAGTTAATTGCGGGCGCATGAAATTGAATGTGAATCCTTGCCACACATGCGCGCATTATTTGCTGAAGCACTGCATTTCAATAATTGAATGGCATGTGCGTGTGCATGTGTATGTGTATGTTTGTTAATTCAAGCGTAAGAAGCCGCTCATTTCACGAAACTGCAAATGACAGCTCGGAAAATTAACCCCGCTTAATCAATGTTGCCGCATGAAATGGACGGCCCTCGCGGCGATATTTGCGCTCAAAATTTGTTCCCACCACTTCACCCTCACCCGCGCTGGCGGGCGGCGCGAATTCTTTGCGCGTGAACAAATCATGGGACGCCGCGATCAACTCCTCGTACCACTGCCATAAATCGTCGTGATCGGTGACAAGACGAAGCTCTCCAGACGCTTGCAAAACTCTATGAAATTGCTCGAGTGATGTTCGCTGTAATACGCGGCGTTTGTGATGTCGCGCCTTGGGCCACGGATCGCTGAAGTACAAATGAACAATCGCGACGCTGCGATCGGGAACCCAATGCGTGACAAACTCCACCGCGTTGGCGTACAGCATGCGGACATTTTTCAATCCATGCCGGCTCACGCGATCAGTGGAGTGGCGAAAAAATTCACCCGCATTTTCCACGCCAAGAAAATCGCGCTCGGGACACCGCGTGGCTTCTTGAACTAAAAATGTTCCCTTGCCCGAACCAATTTCAATTTCATAGGGCCGTGATGAATCGCGCCCGCTAAAAAAGAAATCAGCGCCAATCTTGCCGCTCTCTGGAGTTGGCAAATCCCGCTGATTCCAGCCCCATGGCCTCAAATCTGGAAGCGTTCGTTCGCTCAATCGGTTTATCGGCTGGAAGATTTCTTCGCGGACTTCTTCGTGGACTTCTTCATTGACTTTGCAGGCGCGCTCTTCTTGGTCGCGGCTTTCTTGCCTGAAACTTTCTTCGCAGTTGGTTTCTTGGCGGCAACTTTCTTGACCGCCGTCTTCTTGGCTGTTGGTTTCTTGCTTGCAGCTTTCTTGGCCGCCGCCTTCGTCGCAGTTGGTTTCTTACTGGAAACTTTCACGCCAGAAACTTTAACGCCAGAAACTTTCTTGCTCGAGGCCTTCTGGCCCATGGCCTTCTTCGGCGCCGCATCCACAACGGCGATCATTTCAAGCGGAGATTTTTGCTCCGCAGTCTTAGCGCTCAAAACCGTTTCATGCGTGGTCTTTGCGGGGGCATTGCGCCTCCATTCCACTCGCGGCGCGTCGGCCCACATTCCTTCGAGGTCATACCAAGCGCGCTGACCTGGCTCGAACAAATGAACCACAACATCCACAAAATCAGCGGCGATCCATGTTCCATTGGTGTCTCGGTCGCGCTTCCAACGCGGCGATCCATGCTGCGCGCCGTAGGCCTTCAATTGATCGGACACCGCCTTCATTTGTCGATCGCTTGTTCCACTGACAATCACCAAATACTCGCACAGTTGATTGCGCCCACGCACATCGATCAACACCACTTGCTCGCACTTCAACTCAGAGGACAAACGAGCCAACTCAATCGCGAAAGCACGAATGGCTTTCGGATCACCTTGACTCTGCGACCGTGAAAGACTCACGGGTTGCGGACTATTCTTCGCGGCCTGCGTCAGGCTTGCGGAAGAAACTTCAGTTGTCACTCGCTGCGACCTCGTGACATGCCACGACCACCAGCAGTCTTGGATGACTTGCCCTTGGCTCCGGCCTTCACGCCCGCGCTGCCTTCACGGCCAGTCGCTGCGCCAGGTCGACCCAATTCCAACGGCGGAGGACGACGCACTTCACGTCGCTTGCGCTCGGAAGGCTTCTCGTAATATTGGCGCTTCTTGACCTCTTTGGTCAGGCCTTCCTTCTCGCAGATTTTTTTGAAACGTCGCAGAAGTTGCTCCGCGGATTCACCAGCTCTAGCCTTGATACGAATCGCCATAGTTTCAGTAGTCCTTTGTGGGTTAAAGTTAAAGAGCCGCACATCATGACCGTTTTATGCCTTTGCCGCAAGCGGTCATGCGTATGATTTTTCAGCCATAATGAACCCATGCCCCTGCTGGTCGACACCCTGAATGTGCTGCATGTGACAGGTGTTTTACCGCCGGAATTGGCTGGTCCAGAGCCCGCGGACCTTGCGGGATGGATCGAGCGCAGCCGCTACCGCCGGCAAAAAGTTGCCTTGGTCTGCGACGGACAAAAACCATCGCGGCAAAGTTTTTCGCGCGACAGTTTGGTGACATTGATTTGGACAGGCTCGCAAAAAGCCGACGATCGAATCGCCGCGATGCTGGAAAGTTCAAGCCATCCGCGTCAACACGTTGTGGTTTCATCGGATCGCGCCGTGCAACGCGCCGCCGTGCGCCAGGGTGCTAAAATAATTTCAAGCGCCACATTCTTGGAACATCTTGTCAGTGATTTACGGCGAACTCCAATTGCTCAAGCGCCCAATCGCAATGTGAAGTTGGACGATGAGAGTGTTCAGAAATGGCTGGAAACATTTGGACTGACCGGCGCAAAAAAACCAAAAGGAAAAAAATGAACGATACAAACAACACATTTGATTTTGATCATCCCCCCGCAGATCCCGTGGCGGCGTGCGCGCAATGGTTTGAGCAGGCCAAAAAACTTCCGCTGGCAAATCCAAACGCCATGACACTTTCCACCGTGGGCGCCGATGGCTATCCGTCATCGCGCACCGTGCTACTGCGTGGCTTTGACGATCACGGCGCAGTGTTCTACACCAACCGCGAAAGTCGCAAGGCGCTCGCGCTTGAGGCGCACCCACGCGCGGCGCTTCTTTTTCATTGGGATGAACATCCAATTGGTCGGCAAATCAATATTGAAGGCGCTGTCACCCACACAAGCGAAGCGCAAAGCGACGCCTACTGGCTCACACGTCGGCGCGAAAATCAGATCAGCGCTTGGGCCAGCGCGCAAAGTCAACCGATTGCAAATCGCGCCGCCATGCAAAAGGCGCAAGACGCAATTGAAGCCAAATTCGCTGGACAAAACGTTCCTCGACCGCCACATTGGGGCGGCTATCGAGTTGCGCTGGAACGCGTTGAATTGTGGCAGGGAAATGAATTTCGCTCCCATGATCGCGTGGTGTACACGCGCGCCGGGTCGAACTGGAATGTGCAGCGACTTTGCCCGTGAGATAGTCAACGTAGACACCACGCCAGAAAATAAAATGCGCGTGCGCTACGCCATGGCCTCGGAATTGCGCGACGCGCCTTGCCACGCGCGTGGCTTTTTCCCCGGCGGAATCCAACCACCGTGCACGGTGGCATCGCCCAATTCGGCAAGCATTGCGCGAATTCTAGAAAGCAAATTCTGATCAGGCACCACGCGCAAGCCGCGGGCCATCATCACCACCTCGCGCCCATCTTCAAGTTGTAAACGCAACCACGTGTCCACCGGTCGTCCATCAAGCGCTTGCATTCCACCCGCGGCTTGGCGCAACACGCCAGCCACCATGTTCCACACTCCACGCAATTGCGATTCTGATTGTCCGCTTACGCAACGCAGGCGAATCTCCAGTTTGGTGGCCAGATATTCCTGGGCTCGCTCAATTGGAATCACCCGATCCATGATCACGCTGGGCTCGGCGCGCGATCGATCCAAATGACCAATCACAATTACAAGGCGATCCACCTGCAAAAACTCGCCATATTTGGCGAAGGCCTCTGGAAAAATCACGCCGTCGGATTGTCCAGATCGATCGGACAATGTGAGCATGGCCATGTGCCGTCCAGGATCGCGCCCCTTCTGACTCACCGTGGCGCGAAGTCTGCTCACCACTCCCGCCAACACCACCGGCGCGTCGCCCGGCATCTGCGCAATGGCGCGACTGTCCGCCGTGCAAAAAGTCGAAACAACTTCCTTGAAATCATCCAGCGGATGCCCGCTCACATGAAATCCAATCGCCTCCTTCTCCATCGCCAACATCGTGGCGCGGTCCCATGCCGGAATATTTTGCGGCAGCGCCGACACGCCATCTTTTTTACCGTTGGGCGTGGATTCTTCAAACGCTCCGAACATGCTGAGCTGGCCATTTTGCCGATCCTTGGCGCGCTCTTGTCCCGAACGGATCGCCTCTGGAATTGCGGCAACCAACGCGGCGCGTGATTGCACTCCATGCAACGAGTCGAACGCTCCGCCTTTCACCATCGCATCCAAGGTGGATTTAGAAATAGCGCGTCCATCGGCGCGATCACAAAAGTCGAAAAAGTCCTTGTAAAGACCATCTTTCTTGCGTTGCGCAACGGCCGCGCGCGCCGCGGCCTCGCCCGCGCCCGCAATGGCTTGCAAACCAAATCGAACATGTCCATGCAACGCGTCGGCGGGATCTCCATCGGCAAAGACCACCGCGAAATCCGTCTCGCTCAAATTGATATCCGGCGGTCGAACCTCAACACCAATGTGGGGATGGGCCTTTGTGCAATCGCTCCACACACAGCGTTTGCAATCCTCTAAATACACCGCCCAGTCCTCTAGCTTGCGCGCTTGGCTTTCCAAACTCAACACCGACGCCATATAAAATGCGGGAAAGAAAGTTTTAAGATACGCCGTTTGATACGCCACGATGGCGTACCCAGTGGAATGACTCTTGTTGAATCCATATCCGGCGAATCGCAAAATCAAATTGAACAAATTCGCCGCGTCTTGTTGATCCACTCCGCGCGTGATGGAACCCGCGACAAAATCCGCGCGCGCCGATTCAATCACATCCGTTTTCTTTTTACTAATGGCCTTGATGATGGTGTACGCCGCGCGAAGCGGTATGCCGCCAAGTTGATGCAACACCTGCATGACTTGCTCTTGATACACCATGATTCCATAGGTTTCAGCCGTCAATCGATCCACCATCTCGTGCAACTTGGGCACGGGTTGGCGTTTATTTTTGCGCGAGTTGAAGTCCGAAATCAATTCCATCGGACCCGGCCGAAACAAGGCGTTTGCCGCGATTAAATCCTCTAAACGATCGGGCTGCATGTCCACCAACAACTTGCGCATGCCGCCAGATTCAAACTGAAAAATACCCATGGTGTCGCCGCGGCGAAACAACGCCAACACCCGTTGATCCTCCGTGGGGATGCGATCAAGATCAAGTGGATGCGGTCCTCCATCGCCCTTGGTTCGACCCACCGCGCTCCAGATCGCGTCTTCATCAAGTCCACCACGAATCATTTGTCGACAACGTTCAATCGTGGTCAGCGTGCGCAAACCAAGAAAATCCATTTTCAACAAACCAGCTTGTTCGCAAGTTGGTCCGTCCCATTGCGTCACCACTTCCTCACCCTTGCCGGTGGCCAGGCACAATGGAACAATTTCATCCAACGGCCGCGTCGCAATCACCACGCCCGCGGCGTGAATGCTGGCGTTGCGTGCGTGTCCTTCAAGCGCTTGCGCGTGCTCCAACACTTTGGCGATCAATGGATCCGCTTTCATCGCATTTTGTAATTCAGGCTCGCGGTCAATCGCCTGCGCCAGTGTGATGTTCAACTCGTCCGGCACCATGTTGGACAGGCGTTGTCCATCCGTTGGCGTCAGACCCATGACGCGCGCGACATCCTTCACCGCAGCCTTGGCTTTCAATCTTCCAAAGGTGATGATCTGCGCCACATGTCCATATTTTTGGCGCACATACTCCAGCACTTTGGCGCGCCCATCTTGACAAAGGTCAACGTCGATATCTGGATATTCGTTGCGATCTGGATCCGTAAACCGCTCAAATAACAGCCCAAATCGCTCGGGACACGCGTTGGAAAGCCCCAGAACATATCCAACCATCGTGCCCACGCCACTGCCTCTGGCGATGGCGGGAATTCCCTGTTGCCTAGCCCAATTCACGAAATCCCAAACAATTAAAAAGTAGGCCGAGATACTTTTGTCCGCCAAGATTTTCAACTCGCGCTCCAGGCGCGCTTTGATGACCGGAGTAATTCCCGCCGCGCCATAACGCCACACAAGCCCCGCCGCCGCCAACTCGGCCAACGCCTCGTCGCATTCCAGTTTGGCCGTGGCACGATCCTTCGCCGACGCGTTGGTGGCGTCGAAAGGTTTTAATTCATAGGCGCAACAAAATTGTTTAAAGACCTCGGTTTCGTCCAGCGTGCTAGCGCTTTTTTTCTGCTTTGTCTTTTGCACGCGCACAATCGGCGCGTGGCTTTCACCATGTGGCAATTCCACGTTGCAGCGCGCCGCGATGGCGCACGCGTTCTCTATCGACTCAGGAACATCCGCGAACAGCGTGGACATCTCCTCTGGGCTCTTCACATACAACTGCTCTGGATACTTGATGCGATCGGGCGTGTCCTTGTTCTTGGCCATGCTGATGCAGCACAACGTGTCGTGCGTGTCAGGATCTTCCTGGCGTAAAAAATGCGCGTCGTTGTCGCACACCATCGGTAATTTCAATTCCTTGGCCAACTTTTGCAGCAACGGATCAATGCGCCATTGATCCTGGTTATGCCGCTGTAATTCAATGTAAAAACGCGGCTCCC
>CANKBX010000042.1 GCA_947480055.1 Planctomycetaceae bacterium | reverse complement strand
CGTGCTGTGAAGTGTCGGGTTAAGTCCCTCAACGAGCGCAACCCCTGTCACTAGTTGCAAACAGGTAATGCTGTGGACTCTAGTGAGACTGCCGGTGTCAAACCGGAGGAAGGTGGGGATGACGTCAAGTCCTCATGGCCCTTATGCCTAGGGCTGCACACGTGCTACAATGGCACCGACAGAACGATCCGAGACCGCAAGGTGGAGGAAATCGCTCAAAAGGTGCCCCAGTTCGGATTGGAGGCTGCAACTCGCCTCCATGAAGTTGGAATCGCTAGTAATCGCGGATCAGCTACGCCGCGGTGAATATGTTCCTGAGCCTTGTACACACCGCCCGTCAAGTCATGGAAGCCGGTAGCGCCCGAAGTCGCCTCATTTCAGGGGTGCCCACGGCGAGGCTGGTGACTGGGACTAAGTCGTAACAAGGTAGCCGTAGGGGAACCTGCGGCTGGATCACCTCCTTTCTATAGGATTTTATAGACGTCTGTCTGAGAGCGATCTCAGCTGACGCGATCCGTTCACACATTTCTCGCCCGTCAAAGTGGGGTAACCCATGGCGACGGATATCTCTAAGGCAACTTAGAACCAAGGCGTCCAAACGTTCATTTCAAAAGAAATTCACCCGGTATTCAGCAATGAATACCGGTTGTTTGAACACCCCGATCTCGAGTCGGGGTGTTCTTTTTTTGTTTTGTATTTTTATTGCGCGTTTTTGTTTGCGTATCCAATCTGTCGTGCATTGAAATCAATTGCAAATTTGTTGTACAACTCTGTCGTGACCAAATCCGCGAATAGTTTTTCAGTTGTTGAAAATGGCGCGCGGGCAACGCCTTGGTTGGCAGTCACGGTTGCCGCGCTTGGCTACTTCGTGGACCTGTATGACCTGGTGATATTTAGCGTTGTGCGCGTTGCGAGTTTGGGTGCGGGTGGATTGGGATTGCTGCCAGCGGATCCAAGCACTTCGATCACAGGCTGGGAGCGCATAGGGCATTTATTTCAAGTGACATTTGGATTTGCAACTGGTGACATCACCAGCGCGGGGGTTGCCATTTTCAATGCGCAACTTGTGGGCATGGTGTTGGGCGGATTTGCTTGGGGAATGTTGGGCGATCGTCGCGGCCGATTGACAACATTGTTTGGTTCGATTGCGCTGTATTCCACGGCCAATCTGTTGACCGGCTTTGTGGGCAGTGTTCCCATGTATGCGGCGCTGAGATTTGTGGCGGGCTTTGGCTTGGCCGGCGAATTGGGAGCGGGCGTAACGCTGGTGAGTGAATTGCTGGGCAAAAAACATCGCGGATGGGGCACCATGATCATCGCATTCGCGGGAATGTTTGGTCCGATTGTGGCGAGCGTGGTTGGCGCGAATTTTGCGTGGCGCCACGCGTACATCTTTGGTGGCGTGATGGGCTTCGCACTTTTGGCGTTGCGTTTAGGCGTGGTGGAAAGCGGAATATATTCGCGCACCGCGCAGCGAAATAAGAAGCGCGGCGATCCGCGCATGTTGTTCTTTCCACTGGAGCGCTTGCGTCGCTTTGCGTGCGTGGTGTTGCTGGGCACGCCCATTTGGTTTGTGGGCGGAATTATTTTTGTGTTCGCGCCTGAATTGGCGCGTGGCCTTGGACTGAGTGAACCGGTGCGGCCACCCACAGTGATCATGTGCGGATATGCCGGCGCTGCGATTGGTGATTTGCTCAGTAGTTCATTGAGTCAATGGTTGCAAAGCCGCAGAGCCGCGGTGTCGATTTTTATAATTGTGCTGGCAAGCGCAATCGCGGGACTTTTGATTTTTGGTGGGCGCAGCGCATTCGCATTTTATTCTTGGACATTCGCCGCGGGAATCGCCACCGGATATTGGGCGGTGTTTGTCACCATCGCGGGCGAATCGTTTGGTACAAACTTGCGCGCCACGGCCGCCACCGTGGCGCCTAATTTAGTGCGCGGCGCCGCCGTGATCATGGTGACGGCGTGGGAATTTCTTACGCCGGGAGCCGGAATAATTGGGGCGGCCGCTTGGGTTGCGGCCGCGGTTGTGGCGCTTGGTTTGATTGCGGTGTGGCGGCTTCCAGAGCCATTTGCGCATGATTTGGATTTTGAGGAAGTGTGATTCTTTGTGCAATTTCTACTGAAACGAAATTGACGCGCATAAATGATTTACTTTAACGGACGCCAACAACGTGGCGCCTGCGACGTGAATTTGTATGCAACATTGCATTGCATTTATGAGTGCATTTATAAAATGATTTCATTTGCATTGCCAAGCAATGCCGTCGATACTGTGAACATGACACACGAATCGCAACCACCGACGCAACAGTCTCACAAGATCGTTCGGAATCGGACGACACATATTGAGGAAGTTTTGAATCCAATGCGGTGGCTTAGAAACCGTTGTTTGCCTTTGTTTATTGGATTGGTGGTACTACTTTGGGCATTTCCATTTTTGGTCACGCCAGATACGCATGCCACGATTTGGGGGCTTGCTGTGTTCACTCTTCTGCCTGCGATCGGGGTGATTTCATTGGCGGGAGTGACGGGCATTGTTATCACCTTCGCCGCGTTGAGTATATTTATCTATGGCGCGTACTCAATCAATCACTTGGAAATGTCCAACGCCCTGATTGGTTGGCCTGGATTATTCGTGGTCTGTTACTACGTTTATTCCACAATTCTTGTTGGCTTTGCAGTATTTCGAAAAGAGGCAGTGCAGCCCGATCGAATCTACGGGGGGATTTCTGTGTATCTGCTGATTGGAATTGTGTTTAGTGTCATCAACCATCGCATCAGTGAGCAAACACCTGGCTCTTTTCAATCAACCTTGACTGGTGCTTCGCCCTCGCAAGTATTCGCTTGGCATGACTTTCTTTACTTTAGTTTTTCAACACTCACAACGATTGGATACGGTGATTTAGTTCCAATGTCCGCGCGCGCGCGCAGCACGGCAATTATCGAGGGAATTATTGGCGTTCTGTATCCCGCAATTCTAATTGCGAAATTGGTGAATTGGCCCACAAGCAACTCAGCGGAGTCAGCCAATTCAAACTCCGCACATCACTGAAATCAATTCAAATTGAATGGACATTCAGAACTAGTCGTTGAATCCCTCAACGCCGCCACCGCCGGCGTAGGTGAGCATGCCGGATCCGTTATTCATGTAGGGATTCCAAACGGCGTTCACGCCAGCTCCGCCGCCATTGCCGCCGGGACCCACTCGTGAATTTGGATTGAAATTGTTGTCTTGATAGGCATACATTCCGCCAGCGCCATTTTGACTATTGGTGGAATTCACATTCTGATTTAACTTGTCGGGGTTCTCATATTTTTCTTGCGCATATCCGGCTGGAGCATTTCCAATCGGTTGCCCGGCGCTGTCGTAGTGATAGTGATAGTGCACTTGATTTAACGCGGCACCTTGCATTGCATTTGAATCCACAATTCCGCCTTGGTTGTTGTAGCCCACGCCCGCGGGAGTGGTGGTGCCAGCTTGATTGGTTTGTGGCGCAGCCATTTGCGTGGTTTGAATTTGACTTGTTGGAACGGATTCGTCGTAGTTCAATGGATTATTTCCAACTTGGCCGCTGACAGGTTGTTGCGGCGCAGATTGATTGGCTGGACTTATTTTGGTTGGAACAGATTGGTTGGTGTCGAGGGGATTATTTCCCACTTGACCATTCACGGGTTGCTGCGCGGGTGCGATGCGGACTGGCGCGGCTGGAGTTTGTTTTGCAACGGCGGGGGCGGAATTTGTTTGCGTTGGCGTTATTGCGGGAGTGGCGACTGGCTTGGCCGGAGTTGCGGGCGCGCTTTGCGCCAACACGGCGAGCGTTGTAATTCCAAAGACAATCGCAGAAGCAAAAATGGCTTTGTGGAATCGGTGTGTGAATGTTGTGTTCATGGTGATACCTCTTTGAGAATGGTAGCCAGTACGAAGAATTTCCATGTGATGAAACTACAAAATCAAAATTACAGATGAAAATAACTTCGTTCGCCGCTACCCTAAGTCCTCAAACTTTCTTACAAGGAATTCAACCATGACCATCGCAGCAGCAGCAGTTACCACCACAACTTTCGCGGGCACTCCCGGTGATGTTCCGCAGATCGACGCTCTTGCCATCAACACTATTCGCACGCTTTCAATGGACGCTGTGCAAGCCGCCAACAGTGGCCACCCTGGAACACCCATGGCGTTGGCGCCTGTTGGATACGCGCTGTGGCAAAATGTTTTAAAGTTTGATCCCGCCGATCCATTGTGGCCAAATCGCGATCGATTTGTGTTGAGCAATGGACACGCGTGCATGTTGATTTACAGTTTGCTGCATTTGTCGCGCACGCAAGAAGTGGACAAGAGCGGCAAGCTCACGGGCAAGCCCGCGGTTCCTATTGAGGCCATCAAGGCGTTTCGACAACTCGATAGTTTGTGCCCGGGACATCCGGAGCATGGTTGGACAAGTGGTTTGGAAACAACCACGGGTCCGCTTGGACAAGGCTTGGCGAATTCTGTTGGAATGGCGATGGCGGAGAAATGGTTGGCCGCGACATTCAATCGACCAGGCTTTGAGATTTTTAATTTTCGCACCTACGCGATTTGTGGCGACGGTTGCATGATGGAAGGCATAAGTGGCGAGGCTGGAAGTATCGCGGGCCATTTGCAATTGGACAATTTGGTTTGGATTTACGACAACAACCACATCACCATTGAAGGCAAAACGGATCTTGCGTACAGCGATGATCCGAGCACTCGCTATTTGGGGTATGGATGGAATGTGTTGCGTGTTGGCGACGCCAATGATGTGGACGCGATTGTGCGCACGCTTGGCGTGGCTGGCGAGACAAAGGGGCGACCAACTTTGATTGTTGTTGACAGCCATATTGGTTTTGGAAGCGAGCGGCAAGACACCAGCGCCGCGCACGGCGAGCCGCTTGGCGAGGATTTAATTCGCAAGGCGAAGAAGTTGTACGGCTGGCCAGAGGACGCGAAGTTTTTGGTGCCCGATGGCGTGATGCAACGCTTTAGCGATGGCGTGGGCAAGCACGGAAAAGACGCGAACGCCGCGTGGAAGACCATGTTTGCCAATTACACCAAGCAGTTTCCGGAGTTGGCCGCGCAGTTGCAACAAATGTGGAAACATGAGTTGCCCGTTGGATGGGATTCTGAAATTCCTGTTTTTCCCGCCGACGCCAAAGGCATGGCTAGCCGCATTTCTGGTGGAAAAGTTTTGAACGCCATCGCGAAAAAAGTTCCTTGGATGATTGGCGGCTCCGCGGATTTAACCCCGAGCACCAAGACCGGCATCGATGGCAACGCCGGAAGTTTTCAGCCGGGAAGTTACGGCGGACGCAATTTGCATTTTGGAATTCGCGAGCACGCCATGGGCGGGATTTGCAACGGCCTTGCATTGAGTGGTCTGCGACCGTTCGGCAGTGGCTTTATGATTTTCACCGATTACATGCGCGGCTCCATGCGCTTGAGCGCGTTCATGGACATGCCGGTGACCTATGTGTTCACGCATGATTCGATTGGCGTTGGCGAAGATGGACCAACGCATCAACCGATTGAGCAGTTGCCTGGTTTGCGCGCGGTGCCTGGATTGCTTGTGTTCCGACCCGCGGACGCCAATGAAACTGCGGAGTGTTGGCGCGCGGCCATGAGCCACGGCCACGCCACCAGCGTGTTGTCATTGACGCGCCAAGATTTACCCACGCTTGATCGCAACGTGTATGGCAAGGCCAGCGGTTGCGCCAAGGGCGCGTATGTGGTGAGCGAATCCAAGGGCGGCGATGCGCAGGCGATTTTGATCGGCACTGGAAGCGAAGTGAATTTGTGCATTCAAGTGCAGGATTTGCTTGCAAAAGAAGGTGTTCGCACCAGTGTGGTGAGCATGCCGTGTTGGCAATTGTTTGAGAAACAAGATCAGGCGTATCGTGATTCAGTGTTGCCGCCGAAGATGCGCGCGCGCATCGCGGTGGAAATGGCGAGCCCGCTTGGTTGGGAGCGCTGGGTTGGTCTTGATGGAGCGGTAGTTGGAATGAATTCATTTGGAGCGAGCGCGCCGTTGAAGCACTTGCTGAAAAAATTTGGATTTGAACCGGAACCTGTGGCCGCTGTTGTGCGTGCGACCATCGCCAAAAATGCGGCGGGAGCGACGCGATGAATATTGTGATGGCGTCGGACCACGCGGGCTTTGAGTTGAAGGAGTCGCTGAAGAAGTTGGTAGCTTCGCTTGGACACATTGTGAATGATGTTGGCGCACACGCCTATGACGGCGAAGATGATTACCCGGACTTTGCATTGGCGCTGAGCAAAGTTATTTTGGCGGGCAAGGCGGACCGTGGAATTTTATTATGTGGCTCAGGCATTGGCGCGAGCGTGGCCGCCAACAAGATCAAGGGCATTCGCGCGGGCAACTGTGAGGATTATTATTCCGCGCATCAAGGCGTGGAACATGACGCCATGAATGTGCTGGTTCTTGGCGGGCGCATTGTTGGCGCGGCGCTGGCCGAGGACATGGTGCGCGGATATCTAGCGGCCAATTTCAGCGGCGAGCCGCGCCACTTGCGTCGATTAAATAAAGTGAAAGCCATCGAACAAGGAACGCTTTAAAGGCGAACTCGCTCGTGGCGCGCTTGATGCGCCGCGGTTTGAGTGTGGCTTAGGTGTGTTGTTGTGGCTGCGTGCCAAGGTATTTTTGACTAAGATTGCCGCGCGGCATAGGTCCGCGGTATTTGTCCAATTCAAAGGAGATTCACATGTTGGTTCTTTCAAAGCGTGTCGTTGGATTGTTCGCCCTGGTGTGCGCAACTTCAGTTGTGTCCTTTGTCAACGGCCAAACTGGCGCGGCCCCGACCGCGGTTGGCGAAGTGGATTACTCGCAGCTTCCACCAGATCCAAAGACGCTTGAAGTTGAGCTGGGAACTTTTAAATTGGACGCCGCCGCCGCCATGAAAGCCGCCGTTGAAGCCACTGGTGGCAAGGTGATGACGCTGCGCATCTTGAAGGGCAAGGACAAGGTGGACTATGAAATTATTTGTTTGCAGAATGGCATGCCTGTGCGAGTGTTGATCAACGCAAAAACAGGCGAGTTGCAAATTGCCAAGCTTGACGCTTTGGCCGCCGTTGCCGCGGCGTCGATCGCGGTGCCTGGAAAAGTTGGCAACGTGGACAACGATTTGCTCGCGGAGCCACCACTGTGGAAAGTTTCAATTTTCGCGGCCGGCAAAAGCCATCTTGTAAGCGTGAACGCTATCGATGGAAAGATTTTGTCCGATCAAGTGGCCGCGCAATTGCCTGGCGACGCAACGGACGCGCCCATGCAAGGCGAATATGGTGGCGTGCAATGGATTGTGATCAAAGAAGGAACTGGAGCGGCGCCAAAGGGAACCGACTCCATGGTGAAGGTGAATTACAGCGGCTATTTGGTGGATGGAAAGAAATTTGACAGCAGCATTGATCGCGGCAAGCCAATTGAATTCCGCCTTGACCGCGTGATTAAAGGTTGGACCCAAGGCGTGTTGCCCATGAAAGTTGGCGAGAAGCGCAAGTTGATTATTCCGTGGAGCTTGGCGTATGGCGAGCAAGGTCGTCCGCCCGTGATTCCGCCAAAGGCCACGCTGATCTTTGATGTTGAGTTGGTGGATACGGATATGGCGCCTCCAGCGCCAAAAGCCACGATGCCACCACCTACTACTCCAGAGGGTGGCGTGAAGCCTCCATGCGATGGATGTTAAGCGTGTGATTCTTTCACCCGCTCGTTGCACGAGTTCATTACGCGGCGAGCTTTCAACGTTGAGCATGTTGTCCGTTTTTTTTGTGGCGACGGTGTCGCTTGCGGCGTGTGGAAAAACACCGGATTCAAAACCGATTGTTGTTCCCAAAGCCGCGGGTCATCGCGAGAGCACGTACGGCAAAGCCATGGATCAGGCCGAGGAGTTGAAGGTGAAGATCAACGACTACAACGACAGCATTGAGCAAACCATAGACCAAGGCACCAACGACAAGCCGCCGCCAAAGAAAAAACCAGTTGCTCCGCCGCCCGCGCCTCCTGAGTGACGCGGCGATTTACGCGAGACGATTTGGATTGAGGCCTTCAAGTTCTTTGACCACAAAGATGCCGTCCTTGCGAATGACTTCGCCGTCAAAAGAAATTGTTCCGCCGCCATACTCGGGCCGCTGAATGCACACCAAATCCCAGTGAATGTCGCTCTTATTGCCGTTGTCGGTTTCCTCGTAGCAACGGCCGGGCGTGAAGTGGAAACTGCCGGCGATCTTCTCGTCAAAGAGAATGTCTTTCATGGGCTCGAGAATGTGCGGATTGAAACCAATGGCGAACTCGCCCACATAGCGCGCTCCCTCGTCGGTGTTGAAGATGCTTTCAAGCAGCGCCTTGTCGCCAGAGGCGCATTCGGTCTTGACGATTTTGCCTTTGGAAAATTCAAGGCGGATGCTCTCGAAACTATTTCCGTTGTGCAGCGTGGGCGTGTTGTATTGCAGCACGCCTTCAATGCTGTCGCGCACGGGCGCGGTGAAGACCTCGCCGTCTGGAATGTTCCGGTCGCCGCAGCAGGGGACAACGCCAATGTTCTTGATACTGAAGCGCAGATCGGTGGCGCCGGGGCCCTTGATGTGCACCTTGTCGGTGCGTTGCATGCGCTGCACCAACGGCGCGGCGGCGCGGTCCATTGCGGCGTAGTCCAGCGTGCACACGCGGAAATAAAAGTCCTCAAAGTCCTGCGTGTTGCTTTGCGCAAGTTGCGCCATGCTTGGAGTGGGCCAGCGCAGAACGCACCAACGCGTGTGATTGACGCGTTGCTCAAAGTGCACGGGCTTGGCATACAGGCGGCCAAGTGATTTCATTTGCGCGTCGGGTATGCCGCGCATTTCGCTGGCATTGTCGGCGCCGCGCACGCCGATGTAGCACTGCATTTTTTTCATGCGCTCCAAGTCGTATTCGCCCCAGACGCGCAAGGCGTCGTCCGCGCCTTGGTTCAAAGCGCGCATGATTTGATTGCGGCGCACGGACACATGCGCGTGGCCCTTGGCAACTTTGGCCGCTTCGCACAGCGCGACCGCGATCTCGTCGGGGCAATCGAATGTTTCAATGAGCACGTGTTCGCCAGGAGCGAGTTTGACGGAGTGATGGATGAGAAGATCAGCCAGACGACGAATGCGTGGATCGGTCAACATGAAGGTAAATGTAGCCGCACTTGCGGCGCGTGAAGGTTGGGAATTTCACCGTGATTCACCGTGATTAAAGAAGTCCCAAAAGAATTCCTAAATCCGCCGAGTTGGTGGTGCCATCACTGTTGAGATCGGCGATTCCAGGCAGGCCATATTGACTCAGCAATGTTCCAAGATCGGCGGAGTTAATCACGCCGTCTTTGTTGATGTCGCCATACAGCAGCTCAACATATCCCGTGGATTCAATCACCGCGCCCGAAGTGAACTCATTCTCGCCGCGCATGGTGGCGATCTTTGACGCACGCCCATTCTTAAGCGCGCTCGGGCTGTTGACATTGCGCACCGTGGCGAACTTTTGAGTTCCTTGATCCAGCAACGTGTGCAAGCCAATCACGCTGCCGCCAGTGGAGATTTGAGTTTGCGCGCCCACGGTGATTCCTCCGTTGGCGAAAGTGTTGAGTTGCAGAACATCAACGGAGTCGTTGATGCCATCATTGGAGGCCACCGCCAAACTGAATCCGCCGTTGCGTTGCACAATCGCGACGGCCTTGCCTTGCACGGGTCGGCCAACCGAAATTCCTGTTGGTGCTGACATGCTGTACAAGCCATTTGTTGGAGAGACGGAGCCGCGCAAGAAACATGCGACGGGCCGTGTTGAATCAGGAATAGTGGATGGAATGGAATTGCATGCCGCGAAAATATCTTTCACGCCGTCGCCATCGATGTCGGCGATTGCGAGGGACACAGGTATGTAACTCAACACACGCGGTATGCCAGCTTGCGGGCCGTTGGTTGTCATGGTCACTTGTTGAATGAAACCAAGTGTCGAATCTGCAAGGGCCGAAGTGGCGGTGGTTCCAACCACGGTCGTATCACCAAAATCATCGCCGTTCACATCCGTTCCGCGCACTGTGCGGGGGACGCCGGAAAGTGGAATGTCACTGGTTGTCGCATTGGTTCCACCAATGTTTTTCAGACTGCCAGAACTTCCGGCGAATGCATTTTCTGGATTCAACGCGGAAGTTTTTTCAATACCCACGGAGACTTGGCCTAGTCCGCCGCCCGTGGCGCTAGGTTCCAACATGCATACACAGGTTGGAAGTTCGCCGCTAGCAAGTTGCCGTGTCCATATCACTCCGCCAGTCGCGCTGTACAGCGTGACAAAGCCCGCGCCATTAAGAATTGATGTGACAGCGATTTCGGGCGCGTTGTCGCCCACCACATTGCCCGCGGCGATTGCGTTTGGCGTGGCGCCCGAAGGCAGCGCGAAGGTACGCAGTTGCGCGAAGGTTCCATCGCCCATGTCCTTCATGATTTGCACGGAATTGCTTGATCCAACAATCAGGTTCACAACATCGTCGCGTCCATCACTGGTGAAGTCGGCGCTGGCTGATGCCAATGGAACGTTGGCGAGATTTGTGGTGGTGCTCGGCGCGGGCTCCACGATTGTGGCGCGCACGCAATGCAATTGCAGTTTGCCCTCGGTCAATACTTGTTCAAAGGTCAGGCCGTTTGGAAGCCCGTCGCCGTTTTGGCCAACCCAACGAACAGATGAAAACTTGTTGTTGTTTGGATCGAAGGCGCCGCTATAGGTTGGATCCAATGAGATCAACGTATAGACGTTGCCTTCGGCGGGAATGGTTCCATCTGCGCTATGGATAAAGAGCGGACCAGCAATGCTTGCAAGGCCATCAACATTGAGTTGAAGATTGATCAGCGCGACATCGGGTGTGCCGCACGTTGGATCCGTGCAAGTGGGATCGTTGAAATTTTTACCGAACACATTCATGACGGCGTAAGGAGTGGCGCTGGTATTCGCGCCATATGTAAATGTTGTGCCTTGCACCAAAATGTTTGTGCGCCCGTTATATGCGCTGGGAAAAGTATGTAGATCAATTTGGCCGCCGAAATTCACGGAGCCAGTGAATGCGAGATTGCCCCACGCATCAAGAAATGATCTTGGTTGAAATACAGTTCCACTCTCGCTCCAACTCCCAATCGTGTTGTAGGAATAATCTTGATCTCCATCCATACTGCCTTTGAGCGAAACCCAGATGTCAGAGCCAATGACAAGCGTGTCAACTTCATTGAAATTCACAATGCCGCTGTTGAACAACTGAATATGGTGGATGCCACCAGTTGCGGCCGCGGCCATGACGCTGTGCGTGTATAGATTGCTGGAAGACAAATCAAGTTCGATAGAGTTTGAGTCCAGCGTGGCAAGTTCAATGCGATTTGAATAAATGGATGTGTAATTGATATTCCATGTCGCGTGATCGGATTCAAGGACCAATGGCAGCGTGTCGTTGGCTGAGCCGTTATAAACATAGCCACCAGAAACATTCACGCTGTAGGGCATGTACGAACCCGCCCCAGGTGCAAACGCAATTCGACCGCCGTGCACTGTGAGGCTGTGGCTATTCAAATTGAGTGACATGCCTGGATACCAATTTATGGAACTAGTGCTGAGCTCCAAGGTCTTCACCGAGTTGGAGCAATCAAATGTGATCTGTGGATTTCCAGAAATCTTGGCGGCCGTTGCGTACCCCGGAATTCCCGCGCTCCAGTTGCTTTGATTTTCAAACGTGCTGGTGATATTTGGAAAGAGCCACGTGGATGTTGCCGCGCCCGCCTCAGAATAGTTGGGGGTTCCGTTGCCATCGGCGTCGCATGGATCGGTTTGGATGGCGGCCGTGTCGTAGGTGTTGGCGCTAATGCGCAGACCCGCGCCGTTGTTCACCACATTGCATTGACCATAGGTGTTGTCACCCCAAGCGACAATATTTCCGCCAGTTTGAATTGCCACGGCGTGCGAATTACCCGCGGCAATAGCGGTGCAGGCGCCAAGATTTGTGGGAACACTGGCCCATGTGTTGCCCCAAGTGACAACGGATCCATTTGCCTTCAGAGCCACGGAAAATAAAGCGCCGGCCGCCACTTGAGTGCATGCGCCAAGATTGGATGGCACGATTGATTGACCAAACTCCGGATTGGTTCCAGTATTGGTTGTGCCCGCGCCCCAAGCTTTCACGGTGCCGCTGGGATATTGAATTGCCAAAGAGTGCGCAAAGCCGCACGCGATTTCACTGCATGTGCCCAGAAGTGGAGCGCCAGTTGGAGAAGTTGGAACGGTGGATTGGTTCCATCGATTGTCGCCCCACGCATAGACAGTGCCGGTATTTTTTATGGCCAACGAGTGGTAGAAGCCAGCCGCAATTTTTATGGTGTTGCCAAGAGATCCTGGAATTGTGGATTGCCCAAATGAGTTGTTGCCCCAGCATTTCACATTGGTGCTAGATGATGTTGGAATTTGACTTTGCAGCGCCATGGAGTGCCCATCGCCTGCGGCAATTTGCACAATGGAATATTGAAAGTAGGGAACGGTGCATTGTCCAAATGAGTTGTTGCCCCACGCTTTGATGACGCCGTTGGCATCAACGGCGAGCGTGTGAGTTGTGCCCGCGGATATTTGCGAGCATGAGCCAAGCCAATTTGGAACGGTGGATTGGCCGTAGTTGTTGGTGCCCCAAATAGCGACCACGCCATTGGTGGCAAGCGCGCTGGAAGTGAGGGCGCACCACGTGGCTGTTGCGATGCAACTGAAAGCGATGTTGTATTGCATGTGTGAAATCTCGAGGAGTGAATTGAAGAATCTTCCGGACCTAATCAAAGTACCCCAAGAAGCCAACATTTCAAATTATTTCGAGCAATTAATTTCAATTTTTATTGGTAAAGCACCAATGAAAGATTTTTTCAAAGTCTTTTTATGTATTTGGCGCGTTATTTAGACGTCGCGAATAGATTGGCGACGTGCTCGAACTGCGAAATAGCGTGGGCAATGTGCGCGGAGGTGATATCAAGATGCGTGACCGCGCGAAGTCGGGTGGGATCAAGCGGCAGGGTGCGGACGCCGCGTTGCTCTAGTTGCGCGGAAAATTGCGCGGCGGTGCCCAGCGCGGGATCGATGTGAATGAACACCATGTTGGATGGAATTGCGTTTGGTTGCGCATGCGGACGAAGGCCCGAGATCATGCTGACGCCTTGCGCAAGTTGACGCGCGTGCGCGTGGTCATGCGCCAAGCGTTTGATGTTGTTGTCCAGCGCGAACAAAGCGGCGCCCGCGAGCAAGCCGCTTTGACGCATTCCGCCGCCAAGCATTTTTCGCAAGCGGCGGGCGCGTTCGATAGTTTTTGTTGGACCACACAGCGCGCTTCCCGCGGGGCAGCCAAGTCCTTTTGAGAAGCACACGCTGATGGTGTCAGCGTGTTGCGCGAATGCGAGTGGCTCGTAATTGCCAGCCACGCATGCGTTCCACAAGCGCGCGCCGTCCACATGCACAATGAGTCCGTCGCCGCGGGCTTGCGCGCTGACGGCTATGAACGCGTCAACGCTCCAAAAAGTTCCGCCGCCGCGGTTGTGCGTGTTCTCCACCACCAACATGCGCGATCGCGGAGCGTGAATTGAGTTGGGCCGGCGCGCGGCTGAAACATCGGCGGGCGTGAACATTCCGCCGTCACCATGCAGCGGCTGAATCATGCAGCCGGAAAGCGCGGCGGGCGCGCCAGTTTCATAATGAATAATGTGGCTGTCATGGTGCGCGATGATTTCGTCGCCGCTTTCGCACTGCGACTTGATGGCCAGTTGATTGGCCATGGTTCCGCTGGGTGTGAAGACCGCGGCTTCTTTTCCAAGCATGCGCGCCACGCGCTCCTCTAGTTTTTGCACGGTGGGTTCGTCGCCAAGAACGTCGTCACCCAGCGGCGCGGCGCGCATGGCGTGCCACATGGCGTCGGTGGGTTGCGTGACGGTGTCGGAGCGAAGGTCTGCGATCAGTTGTTGCGCGTTGGAATTCACGCGCACACTTTACGAGGCATTGGCTTGCAAGGCGAGGCGCGAAAAAATAAAGTAAGCAGCCCGATGTTTGACGCTCCGCAAGCGCATGTTGAACAAATTCTATTTGTTGTCGGGCTTATTCACTGGCTGGTTCACCGGCACACTTGCAATTTCGCTGTCGATCACGGGCGTAAGCGTGATGCCGCCCGCGTTCTCAACTTGTAATTCGTAGGTCTGGCCAGTGGAGACGGGCTTGTACACGGCCTCGCCTTGCGCCACGCGCACATGTTCATTGGCGGCGGCGTCGGGTTGAGTGGCGAGCAGCCAAAAATGTTTCCAGATGGCTTGCTCAAATTTTTGCGCGTCGCCCGCGGCGTAGCCATCAGGAATTCCACCGGGCGTGTCAATCGGGAAACCATCTTTGGGATTCATGGCGTCGGAATAAATGCGGCGCAGTAGAACCAGCGAGCGGCCGCGTAGAAGATCGCCGCCAACAACATCGTCCTGCGGAAAGCGCACGGTCCATGCGTCCACAAAAAGAGTGGCGCCTGGAATGGTGTAGGTGCGCTTGCCAATTTCGCGGCCTTGATCATTGAGTTCGATCAAGTTCAAGGATGTCGAAATGGTGCTGGGATCAAGTTTGGAAATATCACTTGCGGTGAGCGGTTTTTTTTCTGGATCGTTGGTGAGAAATTGTGAGCGGATATTGATGCGCGCGAGACGGCGAGTGTTTCCAAGGCGCTGCGCCATGACGTGGCGAAGTTCTTTTTGAATTTCAATTTCAACTTCCAAGCGCGCAACTTCGCGTTGCAATTGAATGGTGCGCGTGATGGACAGCGCCAACCAACCGCCGCCCACAAGAAGGGCCAGCGCCACGCTGAGGGACAGGATGCGAATGATGCCGCGCATAAATGGAAACATCGGCAAAATGATGGTTTGAGCCGTAAAAGTTGTTGGAATTGCGAGCACGACACGCGCGTGGGCGTGCTCACAGAGGAACGCGGCGTGCGTGTGGAATTCATTTATGCGGGTGGATTGAAAGCGCTACGCTTTGGCGCAGTGGCCAAAGACTTTAAGAATGAATACATGCAAGTGAGCCAAGCGGTGCATGCCGCTTTGTTGGCCGACCCTGTGGCGGGCGCGTGGGCGGACAGCATGAAGGGGCAGGCGGGCGTTTTGGTTTCCGCCGGACCAAGTTTGTCCAAGAACGCGCATGTGTTGTCGGACAAGGGAGTTTCCGACCGCTTTGTCACGGTGGCCACGGCCGCCGCCGCGGGATCGTTGCGCGCGATGGACTTGCGGCCGCAACTTGTTGCAACAACGTCCGACTTAAGCGCGGCTACGCGGCAGTGGCTGGCTTCGTTCAACGCAAATACTGTGCGCGCGAATATTGATGTATCGATTGCGATGGGCGACGCGGCGAACAAAAGTGGCGCCAAAAATTTAGTGCATGGCGGGGACAAATACAATCCGGACCATTTCGGCGCGCGCGCTGATGAAGTTGGCGTGATGGTTGCGTCGCCAGTGGATGTGGCGGATTCGATTGTGGGATATATCTTGCTGCGCTTTTTAGGTTGCGATCCCGTCGTGTTGGTTGGATTTGATTTGGCGTTTATCGATGGCGTGGCCCATGCCAAGGGCAATGAACTTGATTTGCAGTGGGGCACGCAAATTTCAACGGTGCGAAGTTGGGACTGGTGGCACACGCAGCGAATATTTGGCAACTCCAAGCAATTGCAGCGCGAAAAGCAGACCAACGAAACTGGTGTGGTTGGCGAGGTTGGCGCGGGCGGCGGTCTGAAAGAGAACAGCGAGGATCAAGAGCGCAGCGTGGTGACCAATCAAGCGTTGCGCCAAGAGAGAGCGCTACTTGAGGCGGCGTTTGCGCAGGACGTGGCGCTTGG
>CANKBX010000041.1 GCA_947480055.1 Planctomycetaceae bacterium | reverse complement strand
TGGTGGCGGAGGTTGGCTCGCATGAACAACTCATGGCGCGCGGCGGCTCCTATCACGACATGGTTGTGATTCAAACTTCGCGGCCTGAAACTAAAAAGGTGGAAGTGATTGAGCCAGTCGCGGCATCTTCACACGCCTGAGACGCGCCCACGCCACGCGCGACGACCGGTTTTTGCCAGCCACCAACTGCGCCATTGAATCACGGTCATCAACAACATGGTTGCAGGATGTAGCGCCACGCCAATCTTGGGCTGATGAAATCGAATCGCAAGCAGAGCGCGCGTGAGAATGCCGGCCAGCAGCGCCGCCACCAAGCAACCCAACGCAATCGGCGGCAATTGCATTCCAAAGAGCCACGCCACAAGCAGAGCCGCGGGAACAACATGGCCCAACACATGCAGTGTTGTGAACACAAGCAGTGTGGTCATGGAACCCAAGCCTTCAAATGCGTTCTTGGCGAAGCCTTTCCATGTCGCGTCAAATCCCTTGTACATGCGAACACTGAGAAAGTCCGTGGCGTCAAACAAATCAGTGCGTCCACCAACGGCGCGCACGGCGCGCGGCAATTGAATACCGTCATGCATGCTGTTCTTGAATGCGTGGTGGCCACCGGCGCGCAACCACGAGTCGCGCTTGACCAGCAAATATTGTCCGCAGCCCGCGCCCAAACTTTGACGAGCGTCGCTTCGCATCAATGCCATAGGTAAATAGCCCAGCAACATAAAATGAATCAGCGGCACCACCATAGCCTCGCCCACGGAACCGCAAATTTGCCGCGGAAATGTGCTGACTAAGTCACTGTCGCTGTCTTGCGCAAATTGCAAACCAAGCGCAACGGCTTGCGGCGCAAATCGCACATCGGCGTCGGTGAACAACAACCACTGAGCGCTGGATGCTTGACCCATTTGCTCGCAACCCCACTGCTTTCCATTCCAACCCGCTTCCATTGGCGCAGTGGGAACGCTTCGACAACGCGCGTCGCGCGCGGACATGGAGGCGATGATCACGGGAGTTTCATCTTGGCTTTGGTCGTCGTACACCAGCACTTCAACGGCGACATGTTCGCTTGCAAGAATGCTTTGCACGCACGCTTGAATGTTGGCGGCCTCGTTGCGCGCTGGAACGCACACGGACACTTGCGCGCCGTTGCGTGGCACGTTTTGTATCGAGTTGTCATTCTTGTTGTTTATTTTTTTCTTAGATACAAAGTTCGCGCCACTTTTGGGCGCTTTGAACAACGCCAAGTTCACGCACGTCATGCCCAGCGGCAACGCGGCGCAGGACAGCGATCCTATCGCCAGGGCTTCAAACAGCATGTTGCACGCGCCATTTCATGTTGTGCTTTTAGCGCCGTTGATTGGCTGGCGCAAGCCGATGCTTGATATCAATGCCAGGATTTTTCCCGCGCGCCTTCAGCCACAAGTCATACAAGGGATGGATTTTATTTCCGCGGTCGCCAAGAATGGCTTCAAATAATTCGGGCTGGCGCGATTTCACCGCCTCCGCAAGAATCCGCTGATGCGACTCCATGACCTCGCCAAGTTGCCGTTGCCAACTTGCGGTGGAGGGAGTTTGGGGCGGCGCAATTTCGGCCACGCTTAAAAATATTTCAGGGCGTTGATCCTGCCAAAAACCATACTCGCATGAAATTCTCCACACGCGCATGCCGGGATTTTTAGCCAAGATGGCCGAGGCGCCCGGACGCGGACGAACTTCATTGCGCACATCCACAAATCGTCCTTGTGGCGTCAGCGAAATAGTGGGCCTCTGCAACTCGCCCAAGCGTTGTTGCACATACTCCGTCATCTGCGTCAGTGACCCAGCGCTGTCGGGATCAATTCCAAATAATCCACACTTGCGCAAAAATGCAAAGCGCTCCAGTTGCGTGCGATCCATGGGCGTGATGTTGGCGCGGTTTTTAAAATACAAATGTCGCAGAGCCAACATGACCATTGGGTCCCACCAACTGCAATGATTCATGATCAACATGCTGGGGTTCTCATCACGTGACAGCGCATCAAAGGCCGGTTGATTTCCTGCGAGCAACCGCACCGCGTAGAATTTTTTTTCAATCAAGCGCTTGGCGTACCAACACACCATGTTGGCGTAGCGCTCGCTCCAGGCATCCACAAGAATGTCGCCACTCACAACGCGGCGGCCATTTCTTGAGCTGAAGTTGATGACGGATTGGTGGTTGGCATGGCTGGAATTGCCACGCCACAATCCTCGCACACCGCGCGCGCGGCGGTCACTCCGCTCATAAGAACCATGGGAACGCCCGGACCTGGATTGGTGCTCCCACCTGCCATATATAAATTGCGCAACACGCGGCTTCGGTTGCGCGGCTTGAAGCCGCCATGCAAGCGGCCGTGGCTGGCCAATCCATAAATGGCGCCGCCCTGCGCGTTGTACATGCGGTCAATTAAACTTGGCGTGAGATTTTTCTCAACCACAATGTGACTCTCAATATCCTGCATTCCAAAGCGCTTCAGTTTCTGCAGAATCACCGGTCGATATTGATCGAGCAATCCACCGGGACCGTCCCACACTTGGTTCGCTCGCAAATACGGCGTGTGCACCAAAATATAAAGCGACTCGCAACCCGCTGGCGCTTGATTGGCGTCACTGCGGCTTGGAACGCACACATATAATGATGGATCGCGTGCGGGAATACCCTTGGCGTAAATATCATCAAACTCCTGGATGGAGTCGCCGCTGAACATGAAGTTGTGATGCAACAAGTGTTCGTATTGGCGATTCAATCCCAGATACAACACAACGCCACTACACGCTGGCGTATATTTTTTGGCGATGCGCTTCTGCTCGCGCGCGCCGCCAACCGAAGAAACCAAATCGCGGTAGGTGCGCTGAACATCGCAGTTACTCACCACCACATCGGCCAACAATTCGCGGCCATCGTCTAGCGCCACACCAGTGGCTTGACCGCCCTGCTCCAGAATTTTTTTCACGCCCACTCCATGAAGCAGAGCGGCGTTCTCCTCGCGCAAAATGCGCTCCAAACTTTTCGCCACTTGGCGCGTGCCACCCATGCTGTACCAACAACCGTGATCCACTTGCGCCGCCGCGATTAGGCCAAGAATGGCCGGGGCAAGAAATGGACTTGACCCCACATATTGCAGAAAGTGCTCGCTGAGTTGGCGCAAATGCGGCTCATGAATCCATCGATGCGCCGTGGCCGCCACCGTGCTGTGCATACGCATGGCTAACACGTCGCCCATCAAGCCCCCGCCACGCGGCGGCGGCTTGCGGATTAAATCTGAAATGCCTTCGAGGTCCTTGTAAAAGAAAACCTTCTCGCTCAGGCTGTACATGCGGCGGCTCCACGCCACAAACTTTTCCCAACCTTCGCCCACAGCCGCTCCAGGAAATTGCCTATTCATAGCGCTCTTCATGGCCGCCACATCTGAAAGCAAATCAATTTGCGTTCCGTCCTCGTAGAAACATCGCCACTGCGGATCCAGGCGCACCAGTTGCAAATAATCCTGCACGCGCCGACCACTACGCAGAATAATTCCGCGCACCACATCAGGCATGGTGAGAATTGTTGGCCCCATGTCAAACTTGAAACCTTGCTCATCAAGCACATTCATTTTGCCGCCCATGTGCGCGTTCTTTTCAACCACCGTCACGGCGAAGCCAGCGGTGGTTAACTCCACAGCGGAGGCAAGTCCCGCAAGTCCGCCGCCAATAATGATTGCCGTTGGTTTGGATGCGTTGCTTGTCATTTGGAATACACCTTTGTGGGTGGCGCCGACTTGTCATGCGGCTTCAACACCTGTTGATTGATCAACACGCCGGAATTTTTTTTCCACGCCACGGGCTTGGCGCCACTGATCCATTTGATTGCCTTGCAAAGCCCCCGCAACACGTCCGCGCTTGGCATGTCCGCCACTGGAAGCCACCGCGCCGTAGTGGTGGTTGCGACGGCGCGCGTGAGATGCGTCAAGCCCTCCACGCCTCGGCTTGCGCCCCAACCGCTTTGACCAAATCCAGAAATGGCAAGCGCCGGATGTCCAGTTGGCAACACGCAGTCATTCAACGTGATCACGCTCACACCCAGGCGAAATTTCAATTCATCGTCATTGATAATGCGGCGCGTGTCGCTGGTGAAAATACTGGCCGCCAAATTGTGCGCGCCTTGGCCATGCAATTCAAGCGCCTGTTCAAAATCATTCACGGGCACAACGGCCAACACTGGACCAAAATAATTTCCCTCAAACAAGGATGCGTGCGCTGGACAATCCACAATCGCAAGCGGCCGCAACCAACCCGCACGCGCGCCATCCATCACACCGGAAAGACTGCGCGCGCCATTGGCCACGGCTTGGCGCGCAAGTTCCTCACAACGCAGCGCCGCGGTGTGGTCGATCAATTGCACTGGACGCGCGCCCGCCGCATGCGGGGCCAGCGCCTCAAGAAATTTACGATAGCAACTTCGCAACACAAACACGCGCCGCGGAGCCATGCAGGTTTGCCCCGCGTTCATGGTGCACGCCATCCAAATAGATTTGGCGGCCTTGTGCATGTTGGCGTCGGCAAGCACAAACGCGGAATCTTGCCCGCTCAGTTCCAATGTTGAAGAAGTCAACGTCTCGGCGCAATGCGCGGCCACGGCCCGACCTGTGGAGGTTCCACCAGTAAATATCACATGATCAAATCCGCCAGCCTCAAGCGCGTCACGGCCCGCTTGCGGCGAACAGCCAATCACTTGCAACACGCCGTCTGGCAAACCGCACGCCTGCGCAATGTCAAGCAACAGCGCTTGACTGCGCGGACTTCGCTCCGACGGCTTCACCACCACGGTGTTGCCCGCGACAATGGCTTGCAACAATTGAATTCCAAGAAGTCCCACTGGGTAATTCCATGTGGCAATGATCAACACGCGGCCCAGTGGCACCCTGCTTACGCGCAACGATCGACCCATCATCCACCAAGGCTTTCCACCCATGCGCCGCGTTTTTAAAATGGCGCGCGCGCGCTTTCTGTGCCAACGGATCGCCGCGATCACTGGCAGCAACTCGCTGACATACGCCTCTTCTATGGGCTTGCCAATTTCATCGGAAATTTGTTGCGCCATTTCCATGGCATGAAATGCCACGGCTGACTCGAACTTGCGCAGCCAGGATTGGCGCGCATTCCCAAGAAAAGTCGCACTTGGATGTCTAGACTGCAAAGTAGACATGAGAGTTTCAGTTTAACCTACACCGCTGTTCGCCCACAACGAATTCATGGATGCATAACATTCTATTTCACATGTCAGCCTGAAATCCACTTCAAAGCACGCATAAATCAAACCCACATGATCTCGTCCCAACCTCACTCACAGCATGTTTCCGATGTCGCCATTGTTGGCGCGGGTCCAGGCGGATTGGCCGCGGCTCTTGTGCTTGCCGCAAGCGGCGCAAGCGTTGATATTTACGAGGCGCAACCCGCGGTTGGAGGTCGCTCGCGTCGGCTCACGCTTGACGGCGATGAAGGTCAATACCACTTTGATGTCGGACCAACTTTTTTCATGATGCCCTATGTGCTGGATGAAATCTTGGCGTCAGCGGGCGGCAAACTTTCCGAGCGCGTAGAACTTCAGCGGCTTGATCCCATGTATCGGTTGCTACTTGGGCGGCCTGATCAAGCGCCAATCACGCTCGACACCACGCAAGATTTGCGCTTGATGGAGCAACGCTTAAGCGCGATTGAACCGCATGATGGACCCGCGTTTCTAAAATTTATCAGCGACAACCGCCGCAAACTGCAGGCCATGACTCCATTGCTTCGCAGTCCCATTCGCAGTGTGTTGGATTTGTGCACCGTGGACAACATGCGCGCTGGAACGCAACTTCGACCGTGGCAAAGTTTGTACGACCACTTGCGCGGCTATTTCCATAATCCGCACATTCGCTTGGCGCTTTCATTTCAAAGCAAATATTTGGGCATGAGCCCATTCGAGTGCCCTGAACTGTTCAGCATTCTTCCCTTCATTGAATATGAATATGGAATCTGGCATCCACGCGGCGGATGCAACGCCATTATGAACGCCATGCGCGAGATGGCGCAGGAACTTGGCGTGCGATTTCATTTCAATTCACCCGTGGACACAATAGAATTTGAAGGCCGTCAAGCCGTGGGCGTGCGCGTGAATGGCGACCTACATCGACACAAGCACGTGGTCATCAACGCCGACGCCGCCGCCGCCATGAAACGCATGATTCCTGAATCGTTGCGCGGCGCTTGGAGCGATCAAAATATCGACCACAAAAAATATTCCTGCTCCACCTTCATGATGTATCTGGGAGTGGACGGCGAGATTGAACTTCCCCACCACACCATTTACGCCAGCCGACAGTATGAGCAAAATTTGCGCGACATTTCCAGCAACGGCGTGTTGAGCGAGGATCCGTCCATGTATGTCTGCAATCCATCTCGCCTTGACGATTCGATGGCGCCTAGCGGACACAGCGCGCTGTACATTTTGGTGCCCACGCCCAACACGCAACCAGGTGTGAATCACGTGGAATGGAATTCCAGCAGCGCAACCTTGCGCGAGAAAACGCTGGATCAACTTGAGACTGTGTTTGGAGTTGGCGATATCCGCGGCCGCATCCGCGCCGAGAAACATATCACGCCCAATGATTGGGTCGCCGAAGGAATTCAATTTGGCGCCACGTTCAATTTGGCGCACACGCTGGGACAAATGCTGCACAAGCGACCGCAACACAAAATGCGCGGCGTTGAATCCACGTGGTTTGTCGGCGGCGGAACGCATCCAGGCTCGGGGTTGCCCGTGATTTTTCTCTCATCGCAAATCACCGCGCGGCTTCTGTGCGCGGAGCTTGGCCTGAATTGCGCGCTCGACACTCCATCAACTCGCCAGAGCGGTATGCTGCGACCGTGGACATCACCTACGGTCAGTATCTAAAAGTTCAAGAATTACTTTCCCTGCAACAACCTGTCGGCACGCCGGTTGAACATGATGAAACTTTATTCATCATCATTCACCAGGTGTATGAGCTGTGGTTCAAGCAGCAACTCCATGAAGGCCAACACCTGCGCGAACTTCTGGCCCAAGGTCGCTTGGAGGAGGCCGCGTCCACATTGGCGCGCATGTTGAAAATTCTCAAGACCATGGTGGCGCAAATCGATGTGCTTGAAACCATGACGCCAGTTTCGTTCTTGGCGTTTCGAAATTTCCTCACCAACGCCAGTGGATTTCAAAGTTGGCAATTTCGCGCGTTTGAATTTTTTCTGGGCAAAAGAAATCTGAAAGTAATGGAGCGCTACCCCGCGGCAAGCGCCGAACGCCTGGCGCTGGAAGAACACGCCAAACTTCCAACGCTGTGGTCTGGTTTTATTCAATGCCTGGCAAAAATGGGGGAAAATGTGCCTACTTCCGCCCTGCAGCGCGAGGCAACCGCCGCGACAATTTCAGATCCAGAACTGCAAGAACTGCTTCTGCGCGTGTACCACAAGCCCGGTCCGCTTCGTGGCATGTGCGAAATGTTGGTTGACTTTGACGAGGGCATTCAAGAGTGGCGCTATCGACATGTGAAGATGGTTGAGCGAACCATTGGCACAAAAACTGGAACGGGCGGATCTTCCGGCGTGGACTATTTACGCGCGACACTTTTTCAGCCAAGCTTTCCCGACCTTTGGGAAATTCGCTCGCAACTTTAACGGAATGAACTTCCAGCGGCGTTGGTCACGCGCACGCGGCCATTGTCTAAATCCCACACCGCGGCCTCGGCTTTGATGGGCGACCCCTTGCCTTTTTGCATGATGGTGATGGTTCGACCAGCCCGCGCCGAAAGCGTCGCCACTTTGGTTCGTAAGTCGTAATCAAACGCGTCGCACTCCACATCCACATCCGGCGTCCTTACAAATACCCTTCCAAGCGCGCGAATGCGCAACAATTTCACCGGCGCGCCAAAATCAACTGGCGTGGCCTCGGTGGCGTCCGCCTTCACTGGCGCGGCCTCCGCACGCTCCACCGTATTTTCCAATTGATCCGCCGTCAATGTCAATGTGTCTTGCGCGCGCAATCCAGCGTGTATCAATTCAACACCTCCATCAAGCGTGATGCGGTAGCGCGAGTTGCCTTCCCGCTTCATCACCAATGAAGTTTCCCATAGAAATCGCGTCGAACCGCGCGCGTCAAACAATGATGGCGCGGCGGCCTTGGCTCCATCATCGTCGCGGTCAAATATCAACATGGTGCCGGCCGTTGGAACATTCGACTCGCCAGTGATCACATTGTGGATCACCTCGCTGGACATCAAGCGAAACAATCGCGGCTCATCGGTGCGATCGTCGCGGCCCCAACCGCGGCTTTCTATTCGAACTTCGCCAAGTCCATGAATTTCTTGCAGCGAAGATGTTTCAGAACTCAGTCCACTGCGTTTGGCGGCGTCGCCCGCTTGCTCCAAAGCATTGGTGTCGCGGCCCAAAGTTAAAATGGCTTGATTTGCCGTGAATTGATCCAGTTCACGCACGGTGCGATCCGCGGTTGCGCGAACATTGCCGCGCACATCAAGTGTGGCGCGGCCAACTTTATCTTTCTCATACTTGAATCCCTCATTCCATAACGCCTCCATTTGCGGCTTCTCTGGAATCACGGGACGATCAACTGGGTGCGCCGCGGAATCAGAGATGGCCTTGGGCCAATATCGAAAGCGGCCAGCGCCAGGCGCGATGGCCGTGCCGGAATCCTCGTCCACCGTGAGTTCATTCATCACATCGGCGACAACATTTCCGCGCACCAACAATAAATCTGGTCCGCGCAACGCGACACGCTTGGCGGGAATATCCGCGTCCATTGTGGCGGCCCACAAACGCGCGTCCTCGGCCAGCAACGCTTGCACCGCGCCCTTGGATTGCACAACCGACAACTCCATATTTTCAGTTGCGGAATCTTTTCCAACCACGGGACGGAAAGAGCAATCCAGCGAGTCGGTCCACAGTCGTTGCCCCTTGTCTTGCGCCTCCACTCCACCAGTGGCCAGCAATCGCTTGGCCTTGGAACTTCCATTTTCAGTTTGCTCCATGGATAGATCAATCGTCTTGGCCGACAAACTTGAACCTTCCGGCTGGCGAATCGCCATCGCGCCGCCGTCGGCAAAAATGCGTTCCACGGCCGATCCCTTGCCGGTTTTGAAACAATTCACCAACAGTCTCTGGGCCACCATGCGAACTTCCTCGGCGTCGGCGTTCACGTCGCCATTAAAATCCGCCTTGTACAGTTTGTTGGAATTTTCTCCCGGTTCAAATTCCAAATCAACCGACTTGGTCCATTGAATGCGAACCGTGCGCGCGCTTGCTCCCAAATCTGGCGGCCCCACGATTGCATTTGACGGATCACCACTTTGAATCGCCTGTTGCGCGGCGTTTGGCGCGGAAGCCATGGCGCCCACCGCGGCATCACCGCTTCCAATACGCATTCGCCCCGCGCCTTGCAAATGTCCTTGGCCGGACTTGCGCGCAAGATCAAACTCTTGGCCTTCAAGATCCAGGCGCGGGCTGACAAGTAAAAATGGTTTGTTGGCGTAGCCGCGCAACGACACCATCTCAGTTCCCGTTTGATAACGCATGCTCCCGCAATCAATGCGCGCCTGGCTCTTTTCATCGTACAACTTGGCCGGCATTCCCTCTATGTCAAGTCTGACATCGTCGGAATTGGGCAACTTATCCGCCGCATCCGTCACCACCGTCATGACCAAACGTCCGCGATACTGAATTTGAATGTGATCAGGCTGAACCTCCGCCGCGGACATGGCGAATATCAAAGGCGACACGCGCCAGTCCACGCTTGATGTCATCAACTCGTTCGGAGCTTGCCCTGATGGCACTGGAAATGCGCGCGTGAGATTCTGCCCCACGGCGTCGCTTTCCATGCTGAAAATGATCGCAAGTCGATCGCCATCAATACGGGTGTTGCCCTCGGTTGAGGTTCGAAACACGCGCACGTCGTTCTCCAAAATTAATTTATAAAAACGCTTGGCCGCCGCGGGATCAACCTTGGACGCGGAATCGATCTGGGCAACTTTGGCGGGAGTTTTTTTGGCCACCTCAGCCGTGCTTGCGATTTCCGTAGGCGTTGACGCGGACATTGGTTTGGCCGGCTGCTCCGCAGATTTTGGCGTGGAGATTGACTGAGTTGCAGCGGTTTCGGAAGACGATTGCGCCGGTGTTGACGCTGGCTTGAAGTCTGATGTTTTGGTTGGCGCGGCGGCCACAACCCGCTCAATTTCAATCGGAGAAAGCGGCCTCTCCACCGTGAGGCGCTCAATTCCCTTTCCATCCTCGGTCAACAACATGGTCAAGCCCTCGCCCTCAAAGCGGAGCGCTTCGGTGACAACTTTCACCGACTTGTCGCAACGAACTTCGCCAAGCACGCTGTCAAAGCTGGCCTCGGGGGCGATGATTTTAATTGTGGGTTGATCCTTTGCAAGATCAATCTCGCGGCCATTGACCGGCTTGTACACCTGAATCACAACATGCCCTTCAAGCTGACCGCTTTCCAAAGCGCGCTTGGGAACACGCATGCGCCCGCGATCGGCGCTCATGGTGACAACGCGACCGCCCGAAGGAAACATGACCGCTTGTGGTGATTGCATGCGCAACCACTTGTCAGGCTCCGGATCAATTCGAGTGGCGTGATATTGCTGCTCCAGGCGACCCTTGTCATCCGCCACTTGCACCCACGCGCCTGACTGCAAAGAAATTTGATCCGCCTGTAAAACTTTCGTTGTGCTTTGCGATTCATCGCTGGTGAGCGCTTCGGGCTTGGGAATATCTTTGGCATCCACAATTCGTGGCGTTCGCTTGGCGGAGGATGGAGCGTCGCTCACTTGCGAAGCGACCACGATCAGGATCAAGCCAATCAACAATCCAACCGCCGCCGCAATCCAAGGCAGCAACCGGTTTCGCCGCTTGGACATCAGCCCCAACCCTCCACGGCTTTGTCCCATTCTCCCGATGATTTCAGCAAAAATTCCACGGCTTCCCGCACTGCCCCGTTCCCACCATTTTTGGTGGAGTGCCACTTGGCCGCCGCCTTAATTTCCGGCGTCGCGTCGGCAACCGCCATTGGAAATCCAACCATTTTCAACATTGGCAGATCGGGCAGATCATCGCCCATCACCGCCGTATGTTGCGCCGCAATTCCAAGCTGTTGCAGAAGATCCTCAAGAACTTTTTTCTTGGGCCCACTGGCGGAAATTAAATTTTTCACGCCCAGTCCATTCAATCGATGGCGCAACGCTAGTCCTCCACGGCCGGTGATCACGGCGATTTCTTTGCGCGCCGCAAGCCACGCGCGAATGGCGAATCCGTCACGCACATTGAAGCGCTTGGTTTCGTTTCCTTGGTCGTCGACAAAAATTCCGCCGTCAGTGAGCACGCCGTCGGCGTCCAGAATTAAAAGTTGAATGTTCAACGCGGAAGTTTGCTCGACCATGCGGCAAGAGTAACGCAATCAGAGATGGAATTGGAAATAGCTTTCACCCTTGCCGCAAACGCCGCCAACCAACATGAAAATTGATTTGAAATGAGCCTGAATGAACGCGTCTGCGCAAGCCAGACATAAAATTAGATCTTCATCAACCCACAAAAAGCAACGCGGTGGCGTCGTATGCGGCGTGGGTGCCCGCGACAACGCCAAATCCACGCAGTTGAAATACAACTCCAAACCAAATTCCGGCCAGCATTAAAAATATCACATGTCCCCATTGCAGCGCGCCGGTTGTGTCGCGAATGGGGTGGTACACCGTGAATAAAATCGAACTCACGAGCAATCCGATCACCCACGCGTGCCGATTGTTTATTTTGGCCACGTCAAAAAGCAGCATGTGCAATCCGCCCAACAGCGCCATGCGGAAAAGTAATTCCTCATAAATTCCAGCGCCCACGGCCATGGAGACCTTAGCCACAATATCAAGCGAACGAATGGACGCGTCGCCCACTTGATTGTCCGCGAATAAAAAATGCGTTCGACCAATCACCATCGCCACCACAAGCAATGGCGCCGACAGCGCGAAACTTTCCAACCACATCAACGGAATCGCGCGCCAACGAATTCTCCATGGAAACCGGGCCACGATCTGCCAAATCAACAAAGTTAAAATCAGCGCTATGGATGGCAACGACATCGCCGAAACATGAAGATTTTCAGCGCGCACTCCAAAGAGCCGAAAAAAATTCACCAAGCCACTGTGCGCCTTGTTGTCCAAAACAAGTTGGTCGCTTCGCAACCAAAACACCAGACCAAGTTCATAGAAGGCAACAAGCGGCGCCAAAAATGCGAGCATCTCCAAAGGACGATTTGAGTCCTGCGCATAATTCACCCGCGTCGCGGTGGCGACGGCGCGAACCGATTTCCGTCTCAAGCGGACTTGCTGGCTTTGGACTTGCTTGGCTTGGTCGTTGGCGCGGCGGCTTTCGGCGAACGCAGCGCATTCAAACGACGAGCGAGCAGGCTCTTGCGCCGTGCCGCCGTGTTTGGATGGATGGTTCGCTTGCCGGCCACTCGATCCAAGATCGCGGTCGCGCCGCGCAATTCTTGCTCGGCCTTGGCAAGATCGCCTGCTTGCACCGCCGCCATGAACTGGCGCGTGCTTTCCTTGATCAACCGCTTGCGGTGATTGTTGACGGCGTTTTGCTTCTTATTTTGACGGACTCTTTTTTCAGCTGATTTACTATTTGGCAATGTGTTCTCCGATGGGTCGGAAAGTATCGCCTTTTTCTCCAAGAAAGGCAAGTGGCAATTCCAATTTCCCCTTGACGAGATGCGACTGAAGCATCACACTGCCATTTCGGGCACTTTCGCCCCGGAGACCCCTTCGAATGGCCACTCGACCCGCCGGATCTGGCGTACTTGTAACGCTCGTCACATTTGTTCTTGCAACCGTCGCATTTTTAGTGCTGGCAGTTGTGTTCTATTCACAAATGATGTCCGCAACGGAAATGTCAAACAAATCCAAGACCGACATTAAGAATTTAAGAACAGAACTTGAAGCTGCCAAGAAGCCCAATGATGAAGCGCTTGCCTTGCACAAGCAAACCGCTTCGGAGCGCGATACTTTGAAGTTAACGGTATCGCAACAAGAAGGCGCAATTCAAGGAACCGCCAAGACAATCGACGAGCTCAATGCGCAACTGGCTGGCGTTCGCAAGTCACTCGCCGATGCGACCACCGAGCGTCAAGCCGCGATTGAAGCCGCCAAAAAAGATATCGCGCCTCTCACCGGCGCGACCACCGACTACAGCAAGAGCATTGAGGAAGTGCAAAAAATCACGCACGATTCCAAGGATGATGTCGAGCGCAACTATCGAGCCCGCATTGATGAAATGCAATTGAACATTGATGGTCTTGGAAAAGAACGCGACACATTGCGAAGTCGTTTGGAGCAAGCGGAGAAAAAACTCTCCGAGTTTGAAGTGAAGCCCGAGGATCCTTCAAGCTTGGTGGATGGACATGTGATTGAAATCGGCGGGCCAGACGCCACGGTGTATTTGGACATTGGTCGCAAGCACCGCGTTGTTCCAGGAATGACCTTTGAAGTATTCACCACCGCGGATCAAGTTCAAAACAACAAAGAAGGAAAGCTTCGCGGCAAGGCCAGCGTGCAAGTATTGCGCGTGACGGAGGACACATCCACCGCCCGCGTGACACGCAGTTCCGCCAATCAGCCAATCAACCGAAACGATGTCCTGATCAACGCCGTCTACAGTCCCACGTACACCTATCGAATGATGGTGTACGGAAAATTCGACGTGAACAATGATGGCAAGGCATCCACCGGCGAAGCTTCAGTGATTCGCAATCGAATTCAAGAATGGGGCGGCAAAGTGATCGACAGTGAAAAAGTCACGGGCGATCTTGACTTTGTCGTGATTGGAAATCCTCCACCCGAACCGCTTCCACTTTCATCCAGCGCCGGCGACATAGAGGTTCAGGCGTACACGCAAGCCAAGAACGACTACGACACCTACAACCGCATCATGAAAGAAGCCACCGAGGCCAAGATTCCGGTTTTAAACTGGAATCGTTTCCAAGTGTTGACTGGTCAAGGCAATTAATTCATGAGCGCCGCAACCAAGCGGCTGATCCACTTATCGCAGTACGCGCTTGGCCGCGGATTCGCTGGGTTGTTTCATCTCTTTGAAGCGGAGCAAAATATGCGCACCGCGGGAGCGTTGGGAACCATGTTCGCCCGCTTTGGCGCGGAGAGACTTTTGCGCGCCGGCGTGAATGTCAAGCGCGCGTTTCCAGAAATGTCGCAAGCGGATGCAACCCAACTTGCCGAGCGCAGCATCGCCAGCATGTTTCAACTTTTCATGGTGGAAAGCATGCTCACGCCGCAACGCTTGCACGCGCTGAATTGGACAAAGAGCATCAAGCTAGGCACGGTTGGACCACACATGGATTTTTTACTTTCCAATCAGCCCGCGATCTTCGTGACGGGGCACTGCGGCAATTGGGAATTGCTGGGATTCGCGCTGGCGGTTCTTGATTTTCATCTCACGGCGTTGGCGCGGCCGCTGGACAATCCATACTTTGACGAGTGGTTGCTGGGCATGCGACGTCGGCGCGGATTGAGCGTGCTTTCAAAATGGAACGCCACTCAAGAATTGCAAAATATAATTCTTGAGGGCGGACGCATTGGATTTATCGCGGATCAAAATGCCGGCGATGACGGCCTCTTTGTTCCATTCTTTGGACAGATGGCCAGCAGTTACAAAAGCATCGGGCTTCTGGCCATGCGCTACCGCATTCCGATTTTTGTGGGAACAGCGGTTCGCGAGACCGACCGCCTGAAATATCGCCTTGAAATTGTGGATCGAATCAATCCCGAGGATTGGGATGCATTTGAAGACCCGCTGTTCTATATCACCGCCAGATTCAACCGCGGAATAGAGGACTCCATTCGCCTGGCGCCGGAACAATATTTATGGGTGCACCGACGCTGGAAAAGCCGTCCGCAATGGGAGCGCGATGGCAAGCCCATGCCCGAGCGGATCGTGAAGAAACTCAGCGCCCTGCCGTGGCTTTCCCCCAAGGAGTTGGACCGTTTGATCCACCCACCAAAGCTGGAAAAATCTCCCGCGGCGTAATCCACCTCCGCCGCGCCGCTCGCGATGAAGCGTATTTGCTTTCCTGCGGTTAGGATTTCTAATCCATTATGTCCAAAGATCTATACGTCATCTTGTCGCGCGCCAATAAAAAAGATGGCGCCCCCGCGCCCATCGGAAGCCGCGCGGATATTGTCAAATCACTTTCGCTTCGCAACACCGCGGCCGAAGTGGAAGGCGGAGACATGTTGTACGGACCCGGCATTGAAATTGAACTTCCGCAAAATGAGGATCCCGTTTCACAAATGCTCTTGACCATCTCCGACGATGACATCGCATGGGTGGTGATCATGAAGTTGGCCAAAGAGTTGCAATGGAAAATTTTCGACCCCGCTTCGGGTCGAGAACTCTCGCCATAAAATATAATTTGCGCCGCCGAAATTAGTCCAGGGGTTCGCTCTCAATGCCGGCCGCTTCACCCTTCAACTTCTTTTCCGCGTAGCGACGCATCCAATTTTCCCAAGTCTTGCCGGCGGCCGCGTCCTTGCCAGTGAAGCTCAGCGACTGAATTGTGGATTGGTCAACCGTCATGCGCGACCTTCCATCTTTTGGAAGAATCCGCACGGCGTGTTGGGCCGTGTCCGCTCGCTTGAGATCAAAGACATATCCCTCGATGGAGGAACCATCCTTGAAATGCAACGTGACATCGCCGCGATACCCGCACGCCGCTTCAAGCGCCGCCTGAAATGCGGCCGTATTGTCGCAATGCACGTGCGTGGATTCCAATTGGTTTTGAGCGTCAATCATGCGCGCGCCTGTTCCTGAACGCTGTTCAAAGATTCCATAACCAATGCATCATCAAGCTTGCGAATAAGCGCT
>CANKBX010000040.1 GCA_947480055.1 Planctomycetaceae bacterium | reverse complement strand
CGCGGTGTATAAAAGTTTCGCGTCGCTCGGCGGCGCGCGCGGTTGGTTGTCTTGGGATTGGGCGTGGCAATTGCGCGGCATTTTTGATCGCTTGATTGGAGGCGTGGGCATGCGCCGCGGTCGGCGTCATCCAATTGATTTGCGCGTTGGCGACGCGGTGGATTTTTGGCGCGTGGAGCGCGTGGTGCCGGGACGGCTTATTCGCTTGCGCGCGGAAATGTTGGTGCCTGGACTTGCGTGGTTGGAGTTTGAGGCGCGCCCCGAAGCCGACGGCAAAACACTCTTGTTGCAGACCGCGATTTATGAGCCCAAGGGCTTGATCGGATTTTTATATTGGTACGCGCTGTATCCAATGCACGGCTTCATCTTTAGCGGGCTTATTCGCAAAGTGGCGCAGCAGGCGTAAGTTGGAAGCAGAGTTGACGAGAGTGGCACGAGATCTGAAGCGAAATTTAAAGCAACAGTTGGAGCGAGAGCGCAGGTCGTTGCGTGTGACCCGTGGTTTACGCTGATGCGCGCCGTTTCGAAGCGTTGATTTCTATGCTTGAGTGAATCCGAACGCCAAGCGCGTCAAGTACTTTCATGGCTCGCTCAATTGATATACCAAAATATTCATTGCGCTCGTCGCGTGAGATTTGGGATTCGTGCACGCCAAGGCGTTTGGCCAATTCGCGCTGTGAAATGGATTTGGCAATGCGAAGAGAAATTAAAAGGTGTCCAAATCCACGAAAGTTTTCTAACGGATCAAACGCGTGTTGTTTCAGGCGCTCAAAGTTTTGCACTTCTTCTTTCAACTGAAGCGAGAATGATTTCATGGGATCGGTCACGCGTTTGATTTCGTCGCGCTTGAGACCAGACTTTTTTAAACGCACTTTTTGCGCCGCAAAACGTGTGCTTTCGGCGGCCAATCGCGCCACGGCGATTGCGTATTCGCTTTCAGTTCGAATCATGGCTGGAATCCTTTCGAAGTTTAATAATTCCGCGTGGCGCTCCGTTGGAACGAGATTGTCTAAACGCGGATGGAAACTCTAATTCGTTGGGGTGATCCTTTGCTTCCGCGAATGACCCGTCCGCAAACACATCGGAGATTCCAATGTGCCAAAGTTGTCGCGTGAGAATTTCTAGATTTGAAACCAACTGATGTCGCCACTGCACGTCCCAGTTCGACGAGAATTTGCGCGATGTTGTTCCCATGACCAGCGCTGATTTTCTAAGTTGGTCGAAGGTCACTGCATAATCTCCAGGTGGAAGAAGTCCGTCGCTGTTGAATGGCGGGATCAACAACATGGGTGAATCCCTAATGTGACATAATAGTCAAATATGACAAATATGTCAAGTAATAAATTGAGAGGCGTTGTGGACATATCCGCACCGTATGTCTGCGCACTCACATTTTTAAAAAGTGTCCCTTTTTCTTTGGAATTCCATAGGTGTTGCCGCCGCAACAACTTCGCTTCAAAAGTGTAAACTTGATTTCGCATGTGAAGCCACGCTTTTTCTCAGCGTGCAAGTCTTGTCACTTCCTCTTTTCTGAAAGCGATCTCCAATGATCAACTTTGAAAAACGCTCCGCGACTTTGTTTCTGTCCTTCATGGTTCTTGCGACCACGTCTTGCGCAATTGCGCAAGCCACCAAAACCGAAACCGCCCCGAATAAATCCGTGGCTACGCAAGATGCCGCCGCGCCAACCGCCGCGGGCAAGGACGCCGCCAAAGGTGCCGCAGATGATGACGCCGACGCCGACCTTGCGGCCATGGACAAATCCGCCGCGAAGCCCGCTGACAAAAGCGCCGACAAGGGCGCGCCAAAAAATAGCGCGCCCAAAGCGGAGGACGACGCTCAACAAAAGCAGATCAAGCAACTGCGCGCAGATGCTGAACTTCGCAACGAGCAGTTGTCCGCCAAGTTGGCCGCAATGAAAGCGGAGAACGATCAGTTGCGCCTTGCCAATGAAGTGGCTCAACAAAAGCAATCGCAAGCTCTGCAACAACTGCAAGCGGAAAAAGGAAAGTTGGAGGCGGAACTTGCGTTGCTTGGCGCAAAGGATTCCACCGCCGCGGCGCCAGACAAATCCAAGATCGAATCACTTCAGCGTGCGCAGAAATTGCGCGACGCGCAATTGACCGATGAACTTTCGGACTTGTCCGCTACACAAAATCGCTTGAAACAAAATCAAGATGTGAACTCAGCCAAATTGCAGGCGGAACTGTCCGCCAGCAAGGCGGAGCTGGAGCGCGCCAAAGTCGCTGAAGACATGCTTGATATGAAGAGCCGCGTGAAGATTGCCGGCTTGAAGCGCGAGCAAGATCAAATTTCCGCCGAGAACGGATTGGCCGCCGAGAAGCGCCGCGCCGAACAATCAAAAATTGCCGACGAGCAAATGCGCGCGACCGCCGTGGCGCAAACAACCACCGCGCAAATCACCAACCGCGACGCCGAGGACAAGTGGCGCGACGCCGTGAACGCGCCGCCCACCTACACCATGGAGCCATTCAAGGATGGCGTGCTCACCATCAGTGATCGCAAAATTGAAATGGATGGACCCATTGTCACCGGCACCGCCGACAATGTTTGCGACCGCATTGATTATTTTAATAATCAAGATCGCACCAAGCCCATCTTTGTTGTGATCAACAATTCACCAGGCGGCAGTGTGATGCAGGGCTACCGAATCCTGAAGGCGATTGAAACCAGCGACGCGCCCGTGCATGTTGTTGTGCGAAGTTTCGCCGCAAGCATGGCGGCAACTATCGCCACGTTGGCGCCGCACAGTTACGCGTATCCCAACGCGATTATTTTGCACCATCAAATGTCTGGCAGTGCCGTTGGCAACATGACCGACATGGAGCAAGAAGTGAAGACCATGCAAGAGTGGGAGCGCCGTCTGGCCGAACCCATCGCCAAGAAAATGGGAATTTCGCTGGATGAGTTCAAAGCGAAAATGTACGCAGCCAAGAAGAGCGGCGACTGGGACGAGTTCGCCGACAAGGCGCTGCAACTGCACTGGATCGACAACATTGTGAACGAGATTCGCGAGGAAGGTATTCGCAAGAAGCCAACCGAAAATAGAATGCCTTCTTGGATGTTCATGATGAAGACGGACGACAAGGGCAGTCCGTACATGTCCCTGCCACCGCTTGAGCCGTACGACTGCTACTTCATGATTAATCCGCGCAATTTCTACAAGGTGGATGGTCGCTGATGGAAGTCAAAGACAGCAACGGAAACATTCTGGCGGATGGTGATTCCGTTTTGCTGATCAAGGACTTGAAAGTGAAAGGCACCACGGTCACGCTGAAGCGCGGCACGGTTGCGAAAAACATTCGCCTGACTTCCAACCAGGAAGAAGTGGAATGCAACGTGGAAAAGGTGCGCGGCCTGGTGTTGAAGACGTGCTTTTTGAAGAAGGCGTGAGCGCGCTTGACTTCGACGCTTCTACTGGCAAAGCCCCCCAATAATTCGACGCAGAAATGCTGAGCAGCGCGTATTTGCCAAGAGGTGCGTGAGGGGCACTCGTCACTGTGCGGACAAACCCAGCTGAAGTGGATTGATGGAGGCGATGAACCTCAATGCGCTACCATCTCGCCCTCTTGACCATGCAACGAGAACAAGTCGCTACAGCTGTCCGCGAAATCCTTCAGGTGGACCTTAAGTTCACTGGGATGGATCTTCCTGAGGATCTCGCACTCATAGGCGATGGTCTTGCATTGGATTCACTTGACTTACTCATGCTTGTAACAGGCATTGAGAAGCGATTTGGGCACAAGATCGCCCCACAGAAACTTGGCAAAGACACCATGTCGAGCGTTGGAGTGTTCATTACATTTGTGTACGCAGAGTTAGTGGCGGCTGGCAAATGAAGAACGTTTTGCCGGAACAAATCCTTCCACATCGGGCGCCATTTCTTTTTGTGAATCAGATAAGCCAAGTGGCCAATGGTGCCGCGCTTGCTACATGGGTTGTCCGTGGTGACGAGGACTTTCTGCGCGGGCACTTTCCAACTGAGGCCATTGTTCCAGGAGTTCTCATTGGTGAGGCACTGGCTCAAACGGCGGGCATTGCGTTGAGTTCCGTTGCGGGCGAAAGCGCCGCGCCCAGTCGATCTGGATTTTTAGCGCACATCAACCTGAAGTTCCACGCACCCGCTCGTCCACCATGCACCATTGAACTCAGCGCAACGATTTCAGGCAGCATGGGAACACTTCACCAATTTGATGTGGTTGCTCACTATCAATCAAAGCGATTAGCCTCAGGGGTGCTGGTCCTAGCTGTTCCAGAAATCACCAGAACGCAGTGACCATTACACCGGCACAACGCCGCGGTAGTAACTCATGACCCCCAGTTCCGTTGTATGACGAACGCCAACAAATCCCGCTAATTCCAAAGCCCCAAGGATCGTTGCTGGCTTGACTGCGGCATCAATGGTTTTAGCCCAGTAGCGCATCATTGGAAATGTAGAGATCCGCCCACTCGCACATACGCCAACAGTTGGCGCAATATGGTGCATCGTGAATCGAAAGATCGGCGCTGCAATTGGGCCTTGAGCCGCTGTGACTTCAAGTATCACAAGTCGTCCGCCCGGACGCAGCACACGCCGCACCTCTGTAAAAACGATGTGCATGTCCTCAACATGTCGCAACATGTAGCCCATGGACACGCAATCAAATGAAGCATCTGCAAATGGCAATTGCTCCGCGCCACCATGCACTGTTTCCCGAACACCACGAGCACGCGCCACGGCCAGCATTCCTAAGCTTGGGTCAAGTGAAACCACTCGGCCCGTTTCGCCAACAATCTCTTGCGCAAGTAATGCGCACACTCCGGTTCCACTTCCAACATCAAGATGCGACATGCCTGCACGAAGACCCGCCGATAGCAGCATGCGCCGACGGTAGCCGCGCCCCAAACCCACCCACATGGCACCACTCGAACGATCATAGCCCTCGGCACTGCCATTGAACAATGCTTGAGTCCACTCCTCGCGGACGGATCGGTCTTGTAGCAACAGTGGGCGCGCCACGACTGGAGGACTCACAGGTGCATCGCGCAGCACTTTGCCGCTTGCACTGCGCGCAAACGTACTGACAAAAGAAATAGTCCGTGGAACCGCATGGGCTGGTACGCGCTCGGCAACGAATGCGCGCAGTGTTGCAGGATCACTTTGAATCTTTGAAGATTTCAACTCAATGCGTGCCGCCACGCGAATCAACCCATCCGCAAGGATCACTGGTTCAACAAGCGCAACGGATACATCGGGGTGTTCCTCAAGGGCGGCTTCGATGTCATACGGATTCACTTTCAGTCCACCAACATCAAACACCAACTTCACTCGACCAGTGAGTTGAAAGGATCCATCAGCCGATCGAACACCAAGATCACCCGTTCGAAAGTAACCATGCTGCAAGTTCTCTTGGTCACTTGCATACCCAAGAAATCGTTCAAATGCTGCTGCAGATCGAACTGCTATTTCACCCACCGTTCCCGCCTGCGCATCCACCAGTGAATCACGGCAGAGCGGATCAACAATCCGAAGATCCACATTTGCAATGGCAACGCCACCGCGCCCGCGATCAAGCCAGATCGTGCCAACTTCGCTCGCGCCGTAAAGGTCAATCAGAGGACAACCAAACGCCTTCTCAAATTGCGAACGCACCGACGGTCGAAGTGAAGATCCCGCAACCATGGCATAACGAATTGCGTGTGAGGGAATGGCACTATCGGCGAGTGCTACTGCCGTTGCGGGTACAAGCGGGAGCAGGGTCACCCCGCTCAAAATAAAGTGGTGAGCACCTTCGATCGTGAATGATGATTGCTGTCGAACCGAGGCCCCACTGAGCAGCGGCGCAAGAAATGCATGCTCAAAGCCATAGGCATGATGCATTGGCAGAAACGAACCGACCGTGTCGCCCATGCGATAGAGCTGCGCCTGAACAAGTCCGTGAGCAACACAATCAACAGCTTCAGGGCTGCGGCGAACAAATCGTGATCTGCCAGTTGTGCCCGAGGAAAGGAGTACCACTCCACCACATGGCCGCATAGAACGATCGGAGGATGCAATTTTGTCGCCGTTGTGAGCAAGCTCGCCAAACAGCGCGCCATCAATGATGATGCTTGGCGAAAGTTCGCGCTGTATTCGCTCCAGCATCGCGCGCGGCGCCGTGTTGGACACCAACAGCGCATCACATCCAGCGCGCACGGTTGCTAGGCAAGCAATCCAAAACTGTCCGCCGGATGGAACCGAAATCGCAACAAGTGAGCCAGCTGCAATACGAATCTCGATCTCTCGTGAAACTGTCACCAACGAATCGAGCAAAGCGCGGTTGGTCCACTCGCGACCGTCTGGATCTGTGATACGCACTCGATCTGGATCAACTGCATATTGCTCCTGAAGTGCCTCAAGTACACGAATCATTGCAACGCTACTTTTGAAGCCAATTGTGCAAGGGGTACTCGGTTCGTGACACCATCTGGGCGCAATCGAAACGGTCGCCTTCGGGGTACAAATGGGAATCGTTTCTGCACAGCGCACATGGATTTCAGAGCTAAGCATCGCATTGCTGTTGCAGGTTGAATTGCGTCAAATTCACCCGCGAGCAGCGTGACAAACCCACGAACTAATTCGCGAGGTTGGCTTGGTGCAAAAAGTAGATCACGGAATGCAGGGTCATAGAACCCTTCCACTAATTCAAATGCACGGCCAACGACTCGGCTTGCCCATGCCTGATAGCGGGCACGCTCCGCAGCCGGTCGAGCGCCGCGTGACAAACGAACCACGCCAGCTGCTGCCTGTTCCGCGGCGAGTAGGCCGAGTGTTAAACCAGTCGACCACACTGGATCAAGGAACGCGGCGGCATCGCCAACCAGGAAGAATCCGGGACCAGCAAATGGGTCACACCGATATGTGAAGTCACTGATGACACGATTCCGCGAGGGACCACGCGCATTTGCCATGCGCTCCGCCATAATCGGAGTGCGCTCCACTGCCCACCAGAATCGATCTTCCGCAGGAATATCAAGCGTACGGTGGAGAGTTTCGCGCGCTACAAAACCAACACTCGTCCGTTGATCATCAAGTGGAATGAGCCAGAACCAACCTTCGTCTAGCACAGTCAGTCCAAAGCATCCAGCGGCAGGACCCGATGGGCGAATGACGCCTTCAAAGTGCTCAAAGTAGGCAACATTTTGCAAGAATGAGTGATATCGACGTGTTCCAAACTCGCGGCCCAATGAGCTTGCCTGACCACTGGCATCAATCATCCATTTTGCATGGACAACTCCGGCATCCGTATTGGCAATGATTCCATTGTCACCGTGCGATTGAATTGATCTCAATGCACATGTGGTTCGAACATCGGCGCCAGCATCGCGGGCAGCCTCCATCATCATCATGTCCAGGTGAATACGCGCCATGTTGAACGCATCTTTTTCACCATCGCCAATGGTGTCGCGGAAAAAGTATGTGCGCGATCCATAGCGATGGTCACCCATGGAAATTTCCACGCCCACCTTGCGCGCATGTGGCAATGCCATGCAGCGGTCAAGGACACCAAGACGCCGCAGCGCACGCTTTGTGCGTGGCAAGAAGCTTTCGCCGATACGAAATCGCGGAAACTCTCCGCGATCAATCACCAGAACTTTGAGACCTGCGCGCGCCATATCAATAGCCGCCGCGCTACCAGCCGGACCTGCCCCAATGACAAGGCAATCAACATGCAGTGTTTCAGACATCGGCGACTGCCTCTACTTCCACCAGCAGTTCATCGCGACACAAGGGCGCGTGCAGTACGCGTTCTAATCCACCAGAAAATTCATGTTGCGCCAATGTGGTCACTTTGCTGATATCAGATTGATTACGCACATAGACTTGCACGGAGCGCCAAGAACCGCGTGCGCCTGCCGCAGCACGCAAGGTCGCAAGGTGCCCGAGCGTCTCGCGCCACTGTGCATCAACATTGTCACGATGTACAACATCTTCACCAACGACAGCCGCCGTTCCCGAAGCCATAAGCAAATGCTCGGCAACCACTGCGCGCGTAAATGGTGGCGCCGATGGACCAAACTTTTTGGAATACTGCCACGCGGGGACCTGTCGTGGATTTTCTATTGCATGGACTACTCCTGGCATGGACATGGCATGCACAACGAGTAAGTCACCATCATGTCCCACACACGTTCCTGCAGGCATAAACGGCAAGGTGAAGCGAGTCTGGCGGTATGCCCGAGTACGACCAAGATTCATACGCATGTAGCGATTCAGTTCATCGACATCCCGAGCAGTAATCATGGGCAAGAAAGCCCAGACTCGAGTAGCGGGACTGTCCAGTGAATCAAGCACCGTTAAGAACGCTTCGAACGCGGCATGAGCGAGCTCTTCGCCAGTACATCCGTTGACTGGAACACTGGTTGATGCCAACACGGCGCCTTGCTTTTGTTGCCCAATCACCCAGGAGGGTAAGTCACTTGTGGCATTACCAATAGCACGCCATGCCGAGGAATAATTTCCAGGTGGCGTAATTGTTGGGCAGGAAACAGAAACCAAAGTCACCACATTCATACTGTAGCAAACGGCTTCAGAAGATCATGTGCCCTTGCCTGAACTGTCCAAGCAAATCCATTGGGATCAGTATTCGAAATCGACACTGGACCAGTTCGCAATCGGAGAATTTCCAACGCCAGTGCCGCCGGACCAGCCACACAACCGATCTCTGGAATCTTGATCGTGGCTCCGTCATGGTTGGTCAATCCCTGGCGCCAGCCGCGACTCGCAATCCCGTGCTCAAAGCCTGTAACCTCCGATAGCAATTCCGGGTTACTGGCAGGAATCCGCTCCATGAGAAATGCAATGCCTGCCGAACCGCTTCGTACTTCACGACCCGCGCAGTGGCTCAGGACGGTATCAATGGTGGGATGCGATTCATCGGCCATGACAATCAGTGCGCGGTCCCATTCGCCCGCTCGAATACGACACGAAGCTAGGAACATCGCCTGAAATCCCGCCGTCCGAGTACCGATGACGGTTGCACTGGCGGCTCGCATGCCAAGACCAAGCGAGACATGAGCACTGCCAACATTTGGAACGGATTCCGCAAATAAAACCGGATTTGCAAGATCAATTCCAGAACGAATCAGGTCACGGTAGTACTGGTCCGTGAAACTGGCAGCTCCATGCCAAGATGCCGCAAGAAGGGGAGTCGATTCCAATTCGACCGTGGTGAGTCCGACAGATTCACACAGGTCTCGGCAAGCCGCAAGCATTAAGCGAGGAAGCATTGCCAATCGGCGCGTTTGAGATCGGTCAAGAAGAGGCATGAGCGTCTCATCAGAAACATCACGCGCAGCGCTATCGCAAAGACGCTGTAGCCCCGCTAGCCCGCGACCACCAGCACAGACGCATCCAACTGCTCGGATACCAATGTGAACTGAAGTTGGCGCCACTCTTGCCTCTGAACATTGGATGGACGCATTGTTACTGCCACGAGTCACCGACATAGCCACATTGGCTCCGCCAAAGCCAGCGGCTAAGACTGTGATACGTTGAGGCGATCCAGCGCGTGGCTTGGTATGCAAAAGATCAATGTGTGGAAAGGCATCGCGATCAACAGGCCTTCCAAGACCTGCCGGCATAAATCCTGCATCTGCACACTTCAGTGTTGCAAGCAATTCCAACGCACCTGCCGCCCCAAGTGGATGACCGAATCGGCTCTTGAGCGCAGTCACTGGAATACGCGGCAGATCTACACCAAATGTTGTGCAATACGCCTCATACTCCGCTGAATCATTTCCAGCAGTTCCGGTTGCGTGAGCAATCAAGAGGTCCGGTATTTTATTTGCAACAGCGGCAGCCAGGGCAACGGCCGCACCTCGACCTTCGGGATGCGGCTTCGTGAGATGGTGAGCATCGCTCGACTCGCCGATTGCTTCAATGATCGCCAACGGAACTTCTCCACGCTTCAATGCATCCGGAAGCAATCGCAAAAGCACCAGCGCACATCCTTCGCCGAGTTTCATGCCCTGACGTTCGTGCGCAAAGGGACTGAGTGGTCCAGTGGCGACCAATTGCAGTGCTGAGAATCCGCCATAGGCAAACTCAGAGATGGGGTCGTAACCACCCGCAATCACGCATGAAGCCGCACCCGAGCGCAGCACTGCGCAACCGTGCGCAATGGCACTGAGCGCCGAGGCGCAAGCGCACGACACCGTGATTGCTGCCCCAGCAATTGGAAGCCCAACTAAGGCATGACTCATGACGGAACCAGCAGGAATTTCTGTGTACGACCGCAGCGCATCGGACGGACATCCGGCATTTTCAAAGCGCATCGCCGCGCCGCAATGGCGCATGCCTGCCAATGTAGTTCCAAGCACCGTTGCCACTTGAGAAGCTTCGACCGCAAGAGTTGCGATTGGATCGATGCCGAGTAATTGATCAAGCGCACGTCCAAGTAACTGCTCCGCGCGATTCGTGTTCAACAAGAGTTTCTGTGATTCATCCATAGACCCACCAAGGTCCACTTGCCCGACGCCTGCCTCGTAAGCGGGTCTCTGTTCTAAAGCACTCGCAACTCCAATGCCAGAGTCATCACCGCGCAATGCAACAACCATGGCGTCTAGGTCAGTACCCATAGCGCTAAGCGCCGCCATTTTCACAATTGCGATCGGCACAGCAGTCACCGTACACCACGCGGCGCATAGATCAACGCAATGACCGTGCAGATAAAAGAAACCGCGACAAGCATTGCTATGGAACGACCATCAAAATATCCATTCATTGCTGCGCTGCAGGCATCAATCGCCCACGCTGGAAACAGCCAACCACCCAGGGAAGCAATGGAGTTTGGAAGTAAAATGCGTGGAATCATGCTTCCGGAAAGGGCACTTAGAACCAACGCAATGACTGGCGCAATCGCCACAAAGCGAGCACGAGAACCGCAAAGCGCCGCAAGAGCAACAAAGAAAGCCGCGCTGGCAACTGCGGCAACACTGCTTGCACACACCAAGGCAAACACAGAACTTGGAATCAACTTGAACACCAATGCGGCCCACGCCAGCGTCAAGGCTAATTGACACCACGCGATACATGAAATTGCACTGATGCGTGCCATCGTGCAGGCACCCGCACTGATTCCAAGAGATCGCAGTCGATCCTGTAATCCAGAAGCATCATCGCCAAGGCTACGGGATGCAATGGATGCCGATGAGAACATGATGAAAATGAGGGCGATCCCTGTCGCACTCCCGCACACAAGCATGCCATCTAAAGAAATCACTTCTACCGCCAACACCGAAAGACCAACCGCAAAGGCGCGCGCATGAGCTGCATTCACAAGTTGCAGCGCCGCATCGGACGCTCCTGGTAGCGGGGATGCCGCCTCAACCAACACGCGGGGATCAGCCCGATGAAATCCATTGGGGATACGAATAGTGGCAATCGTTTTATGGCTACTTGATTGTCCGTCCAAAGACTCAAAGACATAGACACGTTCCATCGATGACGACTTGAGTGCTTCGGCAAACAGCCGAGCATCTGTAGATCCAGATTCATCAACAATCGCAATCTCAAACCGAAAGCCATCGGTCGCTTCAAGATGCCGGTAAAACAGCGCGATCAGAGTAAAAAAAGCGATGGGCGCCAAGAGCGTCAGGAAGGCGGCCACTCGATCCGATACAAAAGAACGCAACATGATGAGCGTTAAAGCAATCATGCTTCACCATTGCGAATCTGCATGAATGCCAGCCATTGTGAAGGGTGCTTGCGAATGGCCGTCTCAAGCGCCGCCACAAGCGCGCGCTGGACTGGATGCGATGCCACCTGCGCAGAGCGCAGCGATTCCACTTCACAGTAAATCGGCGCCATCATTTCCACTTCAAGCTCCTCAGCATGTCGGTAACAGAAGGTAGGAACGATCGGCGATCCGCATGTCAAAGCCAGACGAACCGCGCCAGTTGGAAGAACCGTGTCTTGGGCACCTAAGAATGGAATTCGAGATCCCTTCTGCATTGGCATGACGCGGTCCGCATGCAACACCACGACTTCGTTGGAGCGAAGTGCATCTTGTAGTGCCGCCCATGCAGATACTCCATTACTGACTGCGTGCTCAATGACTCCAAGCGACTGCCGTAACGCACTGCGTGCACGCTCAAATCGTGGCATTGGGTCCGGATGAAAGAGCACATGAATGCGCGGCTCAAACTTTCGTAGAAGTGCAATGGATGGCTCGAACGCTCCCATGTGAGCGCTGGCCACCACAAGCCCACGACCCTGTGCACGCGCCGCGCGATAATCATGTTGCCCTGAGAATTTGGAAATGCGTGCAGCCAACACATCAGCCGAAATCCCTTGAGAGAGCAGTATGTCCGCAATAGAGCGCTGCATATTCAGAGCCATGTCAGCGGCCACGGCGCACACTTGAGATTCAGCGGCCATGGGCCCAAGCGCAAGCCGTGCGTTCTGGCGCAGAACTCTGCGCCAAGTAGGTGCTACAGCCATTCCACCCATGGCAACGGCTCGTCCCATGGCAGGCGCAAGTGCAGGCCATGAACGAATGGCACGAAAGTAGACACCGTCAATCAAGATTCGCGCAGGATGAAATACAGCGAGCGTCATAGACAGACCTCCACGCGCTTCGCAAAACTTGGTTGATCATGCAACCATGACGGCGCATGCGATGCCAGAATGACCGCCCCGCGCCGAACCAACACGGCCTCAATAGCACGAACCAAAGCTTCGCGCCCACCCGAATCAAGACCAGCATCTGGTTCATCAAGTACAAGGATCGATGGTGAGTGAATCATCGCACATGCAAGTGCTACGCGACGGCGCAAGCCTCCTGATAGGCGGTCAACCTGCTGTGAAGCGTGGAGTTGAAGACCAAAGTCACTCAGGCCGCGCATGACGGCGCTTGGTCGTTGAGCACTTGGAACTTTTGCTAGGCGTGCGGCTGATTCTAAATTTGCAGTAACGCTGAGCACAGAAAATAATCCACCTTCCTGCGGATGAAACCCGGGAAGCAACGCCGTTCGGTCAATCCATGCCTGACCTGCCGAAGGCTTGAGCGCACCAACCATGCAGGCCAAGAGCGTGCTCTTACCTGAACCATTCGCCCCAGTCACATGGACGAGATCGCCAGAGCGCGCAACGAAATTCACCTTGGAAAGGATTGTTCGCGCGCCATAGGAAAAACAAATGTCCTGCGCGCGCGCAAGTGGTCGACCACCCAACGGCATCTGCAACGGCCCAGGTACTCCAGTAAGGACAAAGCGTGCGCCACGCATGCGGCGCACGTGGATATTCAAGAGACCGGCGGCTTCGGCAACCGCACGAGCCTCGGCCATGGTGAAACTGCGTCGCACACTCGCCGCCGCATCATGCCGCAACTCACGCCCCGCAGTGATTGTGCAAAGCTGCGCAACCCAAACACCGATCGGTTCACGAATGAGATCGTTCCACACCACGAGCTCGCGCGCCACACTTGCCATAGCCCGCAGACCAACGACCACTGATTCATCATCAAGGTGGTGCATGACCAACGACGCATGTGCAACATCAAAGCTTCGTGCCCCAAGAGTCTTGTCTGCCACCAGAAGATCAACAACTTGAAAGGACGGTCCCGAACCGAGTTTCCCATCGCCCGACGAAAGCACATACGCCTGTCCAATCTCAAGAGCGTCCTCATTTCGGTCAGTACAAAGAAAAGAGCATTGCCAACCACGTTCTGCGGCTTGCTTCAAAAATCGCACAGGAATATCGGCGCCACCGCATCCAAAGTCGACCAGTGAGATTGGTCGACCGGAAATATTTGGCACATTGTCAGCAACCGCATCAACCAGCGCCTTCGTAGCTGAAGTGGCTCGGTTGAGATGACTTAGAAATCGATATTCGCTACGAAGAACTGCACGACTTGGAGCCGCGTCGTCCATGCTCTCACGTTCTCTTGATCGGCGGATGAGTCGTGGAAATTCCAAAGTACTTGCACCATACCGCAACCATGCCAACAGAACATAATCGCTGGGTTACAATTTTTTGCATGCACATTTCAAATGTATTCACCTCCGTTTTTGTAGCCCTCATCATTCTTGCTGGCTGTGCAACATCTGACTACGGGCGAATCACAAATAAGATTTCAGCCTATGAGAGTCAGGCGGCGACGGAGAGGGACAAACTCAAGACCGCGAATCCACAATCCAAACTCGCGATCTATCAAAGCCTGATGAAGATTTACAACAATCAATTGCTCATTGCAAGGCGTATCAATCCAGAAACGAATCCGTCATATAAAAAAGGCACAATCACGCTCGAGCAATCAAAGACGCAGAACGCTGAACGAGTTGCAAATCTTGAGAACAGCTTGGAACAGACCATCAAGGCGCGCGATGAGCTACTTCGCCAACTTCAAATGTCCGCCACGCCTGCCGCGGTATCAACTCCTGCAACACCGACCGCGCCTGCCAAGGAGTGACCACGGTATTGTCTTACTCCGTCTGCTTTGATAATGCATTTGTGTGTCACGCCGTCCTTGCATAGAAGGCATGCCTGACTTCCGGTTCTGATGGCGTGCGCTTAGGTTGTGCTCAACCCCAACCCTGATCTCAGCATGTTGCCAGCCACTGAGCGCATTGCTCCATAGAACCGCCCCGCACCAAGCGCGCGACACGATGCGGCAGTGGCTATGGCGATCGCTTCAACATCTGATTCATTCACCACCAATGGCGGCATAAATTTGATCAATGGTCGACGCGCGCCGGTTGTTTGCGCCAGAATCGAATGCGCTTGAAGGAGTTCCATGATGGCGGCTTGACCGATCATTGGCTCAGTGAATCGTCCAAGAAGTGGAATCTTTGCAAAGCTTGGAACACGGGCTGAATCAATATCCACGCCGATCATTAATCCTTTGCCACGGATTTCGCGCACGCACGCAATCCCGGCACACTCTTGCCGAAGTCTGCGCATGAGTAATTCGCCCAATTCCGCGGCGCGCGCCGCCAACCGATCCTCAGCAATCACTTCAAGTGTTGCGATCAACGCAATCATTGCGAGTGGACCTTCATGGAAGGTGGAACTATGCACGACCGAGCGATCCATAGAAGAGAAGGTTGAATCCCAAATATCGCTGCGAACTAAGACTGCGCCAACTGGCACAAATCCGCCGGAGAGTGCTTTCGCCATGACCACAATTTCTGGTTCTACACCTTCGTGGTGTACTGCAAGAAACGCCCCAGTCCGCGCCGCACCAGTTTGAATTTCATCAGCAATCAGAAGCGTGCCATATTGTTTGCACAAGGTGTGCACCTCACGCAACATGCCCGGAGCAAGTGAACGAAGTGTTTTTCCCTGAACAGGCTCAACAACCATGGCAGCCACCGTTTGACTACTCAGAAGGCGTTCAAGCGTTTCAAGATCACCAAACTCCACAATCGTTGCACCCGGCAACAGCGGGCCAAATCCATGCCGCAAATCTTCATTGCCATTTATAGAGAGGGCGCCGTAGGTCAGGCCATGAAAGGAGTCTGACCATGCAAGCAAACCGGGTCGACCAGTGTGCTGGCGCGCAAACTTAATTGCTGCCTCGACGGCTTCCGTACCTGAGTTGGTGAAGAACACACGTTCAACGCTTCCACCACATTGCAATGTGAGACGGCGGGCCGCTTCAGCTGCAAGCGGGTTCAACTCCCATCGCACCCATGCCGGAGGCGCAAGCGCAAGGCACTGTGCAATGGCATCCACAACTACCGGATGACCGCGACCAAGAGCAAGCGCCCCATAGCCAGCCAAGCAATCAAGCACGCGATTGTCTTGAGCATCCCAGAGGTACTGACCTTCACCGCGAACGTACGTGCGATCGAACCCAATCACATCCAACAACTTTGCGAATGCCGGGTTCATATGCCCAACGTATGACTCCCGCGCATTTGCTCGGGCGCTCGCTATCAGACCAGCAATATCAATCCGTTGCGACATTACAGTGCAGACTAACCTAT
>CANKBX010000039.1 GCA_947480055.1 Planctomycetaceae bacterium | reverse complement strand
CCGCGATAAGCAAAACAACTCCTAGCAAGATCCGCAACATTGTTTGCGAGGCGCTACTCGCGCTCCATTTGGATCCAAACCAACCACCCACAATCGCCGACGCGCATGCCCACCACAACCATGATGGAAATTGCGCGCCTTGGCTCATAATGCCGCCAAGAGCGGCGAGTGAATTCAACAATATAAATGGCGCAGAAACCGCGGCGGCTTCACGCGGTGTCGCCCATGCGCACAAAATGAGCAGGGGGGTGAGAAAAATTCCGCCGCCCACTCCCACCAAGCCAGAAAGAAATCCAATCGCCGCTCCGCAAGCCAGCGCATCAAGAATCGCAATTGGCTTGTTCGCTCGCGCGTGTTGCGGCATGAATAATCTTGCGGCCGCCAGCAATAGAGTGAAGGCGACAACAATTTTAAAAGCCATTTCATCAATGGTGAACGTGCCGCCCCAAAATGCGAATGCAACGGAGGTGACAATGAATGGCCAAAGCAAGCGCCAACGAAATTGACCCGCTTTGGCGAAGGCGATTGTTGCCAGCGTGGAAACCAAGATATTTAGAATCAGCGCCGATGGACGCATGAACAATGCGCTCACGCCGAAGAGCGCCATGATGGCCAGATAGCCCGAGGCGCCTCCATGGCCAACGCTGGAGTACAACGCCGCGACCATGCCAACAAGCACAATGAAAATCACCAGCGCAAAATCGGTGGGCATGCCAACAAGTTTAATGCTTGCAACTGATCGGGGGTGGATTCGTGCGCCAAGAAGTGAAGCGTCCCGAGGTGGATTCGAACCACCGACCTGCAGCTTAGAAGGCTGCTGCTCTATCCAGCTGAGCTATCGGGACTCGCAAAGACTTCGCACGTGTGCTTGGAATGCAATGTGTAGCCAAGTTCTCTTTGGGTGATTGTAATAGTGCGACTTAAAATTGCATTGGAAGAATTTTGGGTGGCAAATGCTCGTGGTTTACGCCAAAGGCGCGGGAGCATTGAAAGATTCTTACGCAACCACCAAATCAAATCATGAGTGGCGCAACATTTGCTGCCTTCACGCGCGCAATCAAGAAACGTCGCGGGAAATTTTTTGATAGTGCTCGCGTTCGCCGCGGCCGCGTAGTGGATAATCCTTGCGCAGTGGATGCGCCGGGAAATCTTTCCACAATAAAATACGGCGCAGATCTGGATGGTTGCGGAATCGAATGCCAAACATGTCGAACACCTCGCGCTCCATCCACTCGGCGCCTGGCCACAGGTCCGTGACGGAATCAACAAAGAGCGTTGGGTCTGGTTCAATGCCGGTGGTGTCAATGGAAGGATTTAAATACACCTTCAAGCGCAAGCGGCGCTCAAATTGGAAACTGCAGAGGTTGTAGACCACGGCGAAGCGCGCTGGTTGCTCGGCTGGATAATCCAGGTAATCCACGCCCGCCAAATCGCTGAGAAAGTTGTAGCTGCAATTTGGGTCGTCGCGCAGAAAGCGCGCCACTTCATGCAGCGAAGTTTCCGGCACAACGAGAGTTGTTTGCCCGCGAAACTCCGTCGCCATAAATTTCACTTGTCCAAAGCGTTCTTTGACAAGAGGAAGCGTGGGGTGATCAAGTTTGGTGGCGGCTGGCATAGACAAATAGTTTAGCCATGATGCGGCGCAAAGTGGCGGCGAATTTTGCGCGGCAAATTGGCTTGATGATCCCGCCAAACATAGGAATTGCGCGCGGCCAAAATGATTATTGCCATGCGCACTGCAACAATGCGTTTTTCAATTTGCAAAATGTGTTGGAAAAAAGGCAGATATTTGAAATGCGCAAGTGAATCTTGTCACAGTGCCTTGGCAGTCAACGGCGTTCGTTGCCGCGAATCAACAACATACAAGGAGAGAAAATGAAACAGCGAAATACAGTGTGGGCCATGGGTGCGATGTTGGTGGCGTTGGGATTTACAAGCGTTACGGGAGGGTGCACGTCAACTCATGAGAAGGTGACCTATCCCGACGGAACAATCTATGAGCGCCAAGATGTTGAATTTAGACCGAACTTTTTCCCGAGTTTGCTGAATTATGAAATGCGCGAGAAAGGTCTTTCCCAAGAAGGTCTGCGTCTGCGTGAATGGATTCCAAAGAAGGGCGGCGAAACTATTCACGAGGTTGAGGGTGTCTATTATGTGCCACTCAAGAAGCCGCGTGGAACGCCGGCGCGGCTGTCAGTGAATTCAAATTACAAGAATGAAGAAGTTCAGGAGAATGTGGCGCCGAGCGAATACCGTATTTCCGCTGATTATTTGGCGGATAGCGCGGTCTTGGAGAGCCAAATTGCCGGCACCGATAATTGGCAGACCATTATCGATGGTGACACGCAAGACATCGCCATCGCGGCGATGAAGCGCGGATTGGGCGCGATGGAGTTTGAGAATGAATTTGGTTCGTGGCGCATTGTTGTTGATGCTCCAATTCCGGTGATTGTCACCAGGCTCAATGGTGAAATCATGGATGTTCGCGGGATCAACGTGCGATTTGGAAGCTATGTGTATTCGGATAGCGTGAATGAAAATTGTCGATAAGGGCAATGGAGGGAGTCGCCCGGCGGGGACGAACGTCTCCGCCGGGTTGTTGCATGTAGTCTTGAATAAGTGGTCAGCCAAAATCAAAATGTGATTTCGCTTGAGTGTGTTTCCAAGATGTATGGTGGAAACACGCACGCGTTGCGCGAGGTCTCGCTTCATGTTGGCGCGGGTGAAATATTTGGATTGCTTGGTCCCAACGGCGCTGGAAAAAGCACGCTGGTGAAAGTGTTGCTGACAGTGGTCAAGCCAAGCGTGGCGCGCGGCGAAATGTTGGGCCAACCAATCGGCGATAAAAAAACATTGGCGCGGGTTGGATATTTGCCCGAGCAACATCGGCTGGCGCCCTATCTCACGGCGCGTCAGGCTGTGGAATTTGTGGCGGCGCTTTCCGGCGTGGACCGCGCCACTCGGAAAAAGCGCGCCGCGGAATTGCTCGACCGCGTTGGGCTTTCAAAGTGGATGGACCGGCGCGTGAATGTGTTTTCAAAAGGCATGCGCCAGCGCGCGGGCTTGGCGGCGGCGCTTGTGAATGATCCGCAAATTATTTTTTTGGATGAGCCAACCGATGGCGTTGACCCAGTTGGGCGCGTTGAAATTCGCGACTTGCTGATTCAGATGCGCCGCGAAGGCCGCACCGTGTTTTTAAACAGCCATCTGTTGGGCGAGGCCGAGCAAGTGTGCGATCGCGTGGCGATTTTGGTGCAAGGGCGCGTTGTGAAGCAGGGGAGCATGGCCGATTTGCAAAAAGAAGGTTCGCGCCAAGAGTTGACGGTTCGTTGGGGCGCCGCAAGTGCCAGGCCATTGCCATTTCGCGGCATGAATATCGCGCCAACGGTCAACGCCGACGGCTCGCATCAATATGTTTTTAGCGACTTGGAAACCGCCGCCGCGCAACCCGCGCTTGACGCGGCGCGCGCGGTTGGTGGAGAAATTATTTCACTCATTCCAATGCGCCAGGGATTGGAAGAGTTGTTTATGAAAATTGTCGTGGACCCAACCACTGGTAAAGCGCCGCCGCCAGGAGCGGGTTCATGACGGCATTCACCGCGATTTTAGTGGACGGCTACCGCGAGCTTGTCGCCAAGAAATTGTTCACGCTGTCGATGATCTTGTCGCTGTTGGTGGTGGCGGTTATTGGCGTGGGTGGTTTGAACGAGCAAGGCGTGACCATCTTTGGATTCACGATTGAAGTTCCCTTTGTGAATTCAAATATGTTCACTCCCGCGGATTTTTACAAGCTGATGTTTAATTCCGTGGGCGTGAAATTTTGGTTGGGCTGGTTGGCGTGCTTGCTGGCTTTAGTCAGCAGCGCTGGAATGTTTCCAGAAATGGTTTCAAGCGGAGTGGTGGAGAACATGTTGTCGCGCCCCATACCGCGTTGGCGTTTATATATTTATAAATTCACCGCGGGGTTGTTGTTTACATCGTTGCAAATGGCTGTGTTTTGCTTGGCTAGCTTTTTGGTCATTGGACTGCGCGGTGGTGCTTGGGAGCCGGGTCTATTTCTTGCCATTCCACTGGTCACCCTGCTGTATTCATATTTGTTCGCCATGAGCGCGTTGCTGGGAACCGTCACGCGCTCGGCCATCGCGGCGCTACTGCTCACGATTTTATTTTGGGGATTCTTGTTCACGGTGAATTCCGCGGAATTTCTTGTCAATGGATTCCGCATTGGCAGCATGAAAGAATGCGAAGCCATCCAGACGCTGATAGAAAAGCGCAAGAAGGAAAATCCGGACGTGGATGTTTCTGATTTAGAGTCCGAACTTGACCGCAATCAGTCCACGCTGAGCAACTTGGCGTTGTGGCACCGTGTTGTATTTGCGGTAAAGACCGTGTTTCCAAAAACAGATGAGACCACTTCGCTTTTGCAGCGCTGGACTTTGGAGGCATCCAATATGAAGGATGAAGGTGGAGATGACGCGGAGGAAGTTGCCGCGACGGCGCAGAAACAGCGTCGCCGTGGTGGGCCTGGTTTTGGAAATAGCCGCGCGAAAACCCGTGAAGTGAATATGGCCCTTGAAGCCGATCAACGCTCTAGAGGTGTTGGTTGGATCTTGGGCACATCGGTTGCATTTGAAATTGTCACGCTTGGTTTAGGTTGCTGGCTTTTTTCCAGGCGTGACTTTTAATTGAGCGTGCGGCAGCCACGCCGCGTCAAACAAAGCCGCCAAAGAAAATCATGTGTTGGATTGACCCAATTGCGCGGCGCGGTCTTTCGCAGCTTGCGCCGCGCGGGTGATCAGTTGAGAAAATTCGCCCGCATCTAAAACAGCGAGAGCCGCCGCGGTTGTTCCGTTTGGACTGGTCACACTGGCGCGCAACGCCGACACATCAACTTTGCCAGTCGAGGCGCTTTTTGCAACGCCTTGCAATACATCAAGCGAAAGATTTTTTGCAACATCTTTGGGCAGGCCAAGTTGAATTGCCGCGCGCTCAAGCGCCTCAATAAACAAGCACAGATAGGCAATGCCGGAGCTTGAAATTGCCGTGGCCGCGTCCAAGTGTGATTCATGTAGCAGTTCCACGCGACCCACTGAAGCAAAAAGTTTCACGGCAAATTCACGCGCGCCAGTTGGACAATCTTTTGAAATTGAAAGCGCGGTCACGGCGGCTCCCACTTCGGCTGCCACATTTGGCATGGCGCGAATGACGTGATTCGTTTTTAGGCGCGCGCCAATGTGTTCGCTTGCCCAACCCGCCATGACGCTGATCACGTTTGTGCCCGTAGCCACGCGAAGTTGCGGCGCCAGTTCGCTGAAATACTGTGGCTTGATTGAAAGCAACAACGCGCCGCCACTTCGCGCGCAGGTGTTCATGTCCACAATTTTTAATCCAAGCGCATGCGCTTGCGCCATACGCGCGTCGCTACGCGCCCACACCACAATGTCGCTGGCTTTAAGAAATCCAGTTGAAATGCAGCCGCGCACAATGGCTGATGCAAGTTTGCCAAATCCAAGCACCGCCAATTTGTATTGAGTGGCGTCATTGGAAGGGGATTGCTTGTGCGCGTGAGAGTTTGACATATGTGCATTGTGCCGTTGAATGCCACTTTGTGCAGTTCATCAAACAACATTTGGATAGACCCTTGGTGGAAATATTTTTCAATTGGTCGCATACTCGCCCCCACGCTTGAAACACGCACCTGCGCCAACCGGTTTTGCCTTGCACCCACTGCCTTGCGGCGCGAGTTGGTTGCGCCCGCAATGGGCGAACCAAATCATCAGCGCTGTTGGTGAATTCAATTCGCCAGTCATCGCACTAGCCCTTGCCTCCAAGGGCAGTCAAAGTTTCCGCGGGCGCGCCGCGGTGGCTACATGGAACAACGCGGCATTCAGCGCGCCGCTTGTTGTCCGTCGCTGCAGTCATGGCGGATTCTGGCGCCACTTCGCGGGGGATCGATATCTGGGAGATCGCCGCGCGCGGATTGAAATAGAACATTCGCAGCGCATGCAAAAACTAGGCATTGCCACGCCCGAAATTGTTGGCGTTGTTTTGTACAAGCAGGGTTTGTTTGCGCGAATGGATTTCCTCACGGTACAAGTTCCAAACAGCGTGGACTTTGTTACATTTTTAGCCTCGCAACCAACTGCGCAACAACGTGCGGCCGTGATTCAAGCGGTGCGTGGCTTGCTGGATCAGTGCGCCTTGCATGGCTTGCTTCACAAAGATTTGAACGCGCGAAATATCTTGTTGGGCCACACGGACAATTCCGCGCGCGCCTATTTGCTTGATGTTGAGGATGTCGTATGGGCGCCTGAAAAAGCGGAGCAAGTGCGTGCCGCAAATCACGCGCGCCTGGCGCGTTCTTTGCGCAAGCGTGTCCGCAAGGGCGACCTTGCGATGTCGCCCCAACAATTACTGGCGTTGATTTCTGAGTTAAAGTTCCACGCATGAAGTTGCCAGAACAACCACGAATTTGCATGGTGATGATGAGCGCGATCGGCGACGTGGTGCACGCGCTTCCAGTGATTACCGCGATCAAGCGCCATCGGCCGCGCGCGCGCATCACTTGGATTTTGCAGGCGCCTGGCGCCGCGCTTGTGAAGGGCCACAAAGATGTCGATGAAATTTTAATCTTTGATCGCAAGGCTGGCTTGCGCGGATTTTGGAATTTGCGCAAGCAACTCAAATCCCGTCCCTTTGATGTGGTCCTGGATCTGCAGTGTTATCTCAAGGCCAGCATAATCACCGCGATGTGCCGCAGCCCAATCAAGCTTGGACTGGACCGCGCCCGCGCCAAGGAATTGAATTGGCTTTTCACCAACGCAAAAATTCCTGCCAAGCCGCTCAATCATGTCCAAGCGCACTTTTTAGAATTTCTTGACGCGATAGAAGTTCCAAGTGATTCGCTGCAATGGAATATTGGTCCATGGCCGGAGGAGCGCGCATGGCAGGCGGAATTTTTCTCCGACATGTCTTCTCCTCGGGTGGCGTTGGTGGCTGGCACCAGCAATCCATTGAAAGATTGGTTGCCCGATCGCATGCGCGAACTCATCGACGCGCTTGAGTCGCAAGGCCTGCGAACTATTTTAGTTGGCGGAAATTCCGCGCGCGAAATTGCGCTTGGCGAAATGTTGGCGCAGCGATGCACGCACGCGCCTAAGAACGCACTTGGTTCTGGTCTTCGTAAATTGGTTTGCATTCTTGACGGCTGCGACTTGGTGATTTCGCCGGACACGGGTCCGCTGCACTTGGCTGTGGCGCTTGGCAAACCCGTGATTGGTCTTTACGGATACAACAGTCCAACTCGCGTTGGACCATTTCGCAACGATCCCAAATTATTAGTCGACGCCTATCACGACCCTGGCGAGGCGCCGCAAATGACATTCACGCATCGGCAAGGGCGCATGCAAAAAATCACCGTGCAGAATGTTCTTGATCGCGTTGATTATTGGCGCGCTTTGAAACAGTGAATTTGCTAGAATGACCTTGATGTCTAAAGCAGCACTTGTGACGCTGGATTTCGAGGAAGCGGTGGCGCAAATCGATATCCAAATTGGCTTGATGGAGGCTAAAATCGACGCCGACATCTTCGCGGATGAATTGCGCACATTGCGCCAAGCGCGCGAAAGTTTGCTGACCAAGACCTACGCCAATCTCACGCCATGGCAAACCGTGCGGGTGGCGCGCCATCCGCAACGGCCACAAACATTGGATTATGTGCGCATGATTTGCCGCGATTGGTCGGAGCTGCATGGCGATAGGCGCTTTGGCGACGACGCCGCGCTGATCACGGGCTTCGCGCGCATTGGAAGTTTAAAGTGCCTGGTGGTGGGACATCACAAGGGACGCTCCACCGAAGAGCGCATCAAGTGCCGCTTTGGTTGCGCCAATCCCGAGGGCTATCGCAAAGCTCTTTTGAAAATGAAACTCGCTGAAAAGTTCCACGTGCCAATCGTCACTCTCATTGACACGCCCGGCGCGTATCCAGGTCTTGACAGCGAGCAGCGCGGACAAGCCGAGGCCATCGCGGTGAACTTGCGCGAGATGAGCCGGTTGCGCACGCCCATTGTTTGCATTGTGATTGGCGAAGGCGGTTCCGGTGGCGCGCTGGGAATTGGCGTGGGAGATCGTATCGCCATGTTGCAACACAGTTGGTATTCCGTGATCAGTCCAGAGGGCTGCGCGGCGATCTTGTGGAAGAAAGCCAACGAGCAAACAAATAATTCCGCGGCGCAAGCGCTGGCATTGACCGCGGAGTGCAATCTTAAAAACGGATTGATCGACGCCATTATTCCCGAGCCAAACGGCGGCGCGCATAGGGATCCGCAAGCCACCGCGGAAAGGCTGCAAGGTTGGGTGGTGGATTCCATCCGTGAATTGCAACGGCTTTCGCCTGACACATTGGTGCGCTTGCGCTTCGATAAAATTCGCAATATTGGATCACATAAAAGTAATCCAGCGACGTAATTCCAGTGGGTTGACTTGAGTCGCGTATGCAAGGACAATGACTCGTCCTTCAAAGTGAAGAGCATGGCAGCCATGATCGCTGCAAAGTCGGCCCAATCAATTGACCAGAGGATGCAGAGTGCCAAGCAAAAAGTCCAAAAATAATTCATCCGCCAAGAAGTCCGAGAGTAAAAATAAAAGCTCGAAGAAGTCCGCGCCAAAATCAAAAGTCACGGTTGTGAAAAGTTCCAAGGTTGTCGCCAAGCCCGCGTTTCCATCGCCGCCGCCAACCAAGAAGCACCCCAACCGCGTACCGCCGCCGCCGATTGGCAAGAACGCCCCACGGCCCATGCCCAAGCAAGCAGCACCCGAGGAGAAGGGTAAGCGCACACCCAAGATTGACATGTCCACCGCACGTTCCGTTGCCGCGACAGCGATCACGCAGAAAGCCGATCAGGCTGGCTATGTGGTGATCAATGGCCGCCGCGTGCGCATGATCAGCAGCAAGGGTATGGACAAGGGCAAAAAGAAAAAATCCAAGTCGGCGGTTGCAAATGACAAAGTGAAAGCTGAGCAGGAAATAGATATTTTCAGCATCAAGACGCGCTTGACCAGCAAGGAACTGTCCGAGCATCGCGCGATTTTGATCGTGCGCCGCAATGAACTCATTGGTCGAGTGGAGGGTCTTGAAGACGAGGCGCTTCGATCAAATGGTGGCAATCTCAGCAATATGCCGCTGCATATGGCCGATGTGGGCACCGACACATTTGATCAGGAATTCGCGCTGAATTTGGCCGCATCGGATCGCGTGAAGTTGGCAGAAATTGACGAGGCCATCTCGCGCATCGATGCCAAGACGTACGGCGTGTGTCAACTGACTGGCAAGCCGATTCCGAAGACGCGTTTAGAGGCGAACCCATTAGCGAAATACACCGTCGAGGCGGCGCGCATGATCGAGCGGGGCGTGACTCGTTGAGTTCCAGTTTTTCGGTTGCGCCAACTTCATTCAAGCCCGCGTGTAAAGCCACGTCAGCCTGGCTGACGCTTTTGTGTGTGTTCGCTCTTGGCCTGGTTCTTGATCTTGGCGCAAAAAATTGGGCCTTTGCACATGTCGCGACGGAGCCAGTTGAACTTTCATATGACGACATCGCGGGCAACCCGTCGTATCGACTTCCATTTCACACCGGTCTTCAAGTGCTTCCGTGGGACTTGCTCGACTTGCGGTTGGTGCTCAATCACGGCGCGGTGTTTGGATTAGGCCAACAAAAGCGATTGGTCTTCATCGCGTTCACCATCATCGCCGTGGCGGCCGCTCTGTGGATTTTTGGTTGGTGGACGGACGCAAAAAATCGTGTAGCGCATATCGGCATTGGCCTGGTGCTTGCGGGCGGCATTGGAAATTTGTACGACAGGCTTGCGTTTGGCGCGGTGCGCGATTTTTTATTCATGACGCCGCGTTGGCATTTGCCGTTCTCGCTGCATTGGCCCGGCGGAAGCACCGAATTATTTCCTTGGATCTTCAATGTCGCCGACATGATGTTGCTCGCCGGCATGGCGATTCTGTTGCTCAACGCGCAACGACAGGATGCAACGCCAAAAGTTGAGAAGGATTCGGAAGCGCCTCCTGCTTCAACTCGATAGCGTCCCGCACCAAGTATGGACCAATCGCGGTGCGCCGAATGGCGGTGCAATATCCACCGCCACCAAGGACCGCGCCAAGATCGTGCGCCAGGCTGCGAACATAAAATCCCTTGTCGCAACGAATCGCAAGCCGCACCACAGGCCACGTGAAAGAAAGCAGCGACATTTCGTGCACGCGCACCATTCGGGGCGCCAACACAACGTGCTCGCCGCTGCGAGCCATGTCATAGGCTCTTCGGCCATTGATTTGTTTGGCGCTAAAGGCCGGCGGAATTTGCGGGTAGTCGCCAATGAATTGCTTCAACGCCTGGGCGACCATGTCCGCGCTAGGCGGTGGTGTTGAACGCGCAATTTCAACGCGATCGCTTTCGCTATCCAGCGTTGGGGTGGTTGCGGACAAATCAATGGTTGTCTCGTATTGTTTTTCAAGATCCATCAACATGTTGATGCTGCGCGTTGCCGAACCCACTGCGATGATGAGAACTCCTGTGGCAAGGGGATCAAGCGTTCCCGCGTGCCCCGTCCGCAAGCCGCCCATGCCTCGGCGCACCATTTCAACCGCGCGCATGCTGGAAATCCCCAAGGGCTTGTCAATGATTAAAATGCCGCTGGAAGATGTGTTTTTTGGGTCGGACATCGGTGCTTCTGAGTTGCAGTTTACGGGGCGCGCGGCATTCAAGTTAGTAAAATTGTACTCTTGTGAATGTCCGTGCTATTGTTGCACACAATTCATTCAGTCTTCATCTTTATGCGCAAACCAACCTACAGTCTTGACTTCATTCGCACCCAAAGCATCCATCTTTTTTGTGTGGCGATGTTCATTTTCATTCAAGCATTAGTGGCATGTCAGACCGCGCCGGTTGTTGAAACGCCGCGCCAACAAGCGTCGGACTTGATCCGTGAAGCTGAAAGCAGTGGCACGATCGTGTTGGTGGTCATCGCCCTTGTGGTGGCGTGGATGATCTTGTTGGGATTTATTGGGCGCATCACTAAAGTAAAAAATTCCTGAAGCCCGCGTGGAAATTTCCGCGCGATTCAAAGCCATTCAAAAACAACAAAACGGAAGTTCAACTTCCGTTTTGTTGTTGGTAGTCGGGCTGGCGGGATTTGAACCCACGACCTTTTGACCCCCAGTCAAACGCGCTACCAAGCTGCGCTACAACCCGAGATTTTTTCGGCGAGGGGTTCGCCGAATTCGCCAACATCATGCATCGGTGAAGACGCATGAAATAAAAGCGGACAAGGTGGGATTCGAACCCACGATACGGTTACCCGTATACAGCATTTCCAATGCTGCTCCTTCAACCGCTCGGACACCTGTCCAGTGGAAGGAACACTATAGCGAAGAAGTTAGAAATGCAGTGTCGGGCGTGATTTTGCGCCAAGGTGTGGGTATCGGACTGGCGTGATCGCGCGGCGGCGTAAATCATTCCATGTTGGCTCGCCCCATCCGGCGTAAAATTGTTTTGAGCGGCATGGATGATTGACCTACTATCCTTCTGTCATGCATCTTCGTCGCCACGGCAAAATTTATATTCTTGCGGCATGCACTATTGCGTTTATGGTGGCAACTTTAGCGATGTCATTCGATGATCAAACTTCAACTCAAGAGATTTCCATGAAAAGTAAACCCCGCGCACTTTCCCGAAGTGGTTACAACACAGCGCCTTTGACCAAAGATCAGGTTGCGGCGTTGGCCACAAAATTAACTCCAGAACAATTCAAAGTGACGCAGAAGGCGGGCACTGAGCCGGCGTTTTGTGGCAACTTGCTCGACAATAAAAAAGACGGCATGTACTGTTGCGTGGTCTGTGGATTGCCGCTGTTTTCAAGCGTGAATAAATTTAATTCCGGAACTGGTTGGCCAAGTTTTTTCTCTCCATTCGATCCCGACCATGTTGGCTATAAAAAAGATAATGAGTTCGGCATGGAGCGCGTGGAGATTGATTGCGCTCGTTGCGGCGCGCATCTTGGCCACGTGTTTGAAGACGGACCCAAGCCCACGGGTCTTCGGTATTGTTTAAATTCGGCGGCATTGGTGTTCCATGAAAAGGGATCAACGCTTCCGCCAGAATGTTCGCCGATGCAACTGAAGACGGCCTATTTCGCGGGCGGGTGTTTTTGGGGCGTGGAACATTGGTTTCAAGAATGTCCAGGCGTGGCCGATGTTTCCAGTGGATACATGAACGGATCCACCGACAATCCAACTTACGAGGAAGTGTGCGCGCATAAATGCGGACATGCGGAAGCAGTTCGCGTGACCTACGACCCGTCGAAAGTGTCCTACGAACAACTGCTTGACGGATTTTTTCGCATGCATGATCCAACCCAATTGGATCGACAAGGACCGGACGTGGGCGATCAATATCGCTCGGCTGTGTTCACCACGGATCAAGAGCAGTTGGCGCAAGCCAAGGCATTCACGGCCGCGTTGCAAATGTCGCCGCAGTTTGGCGGAAAAAAAATTGTGACAGTGATCGAGCCCGCCAAAAAGTATTTCCCCGCCGAGCAATATCATCAGGATTACGTTGAGCGAACGGGCCGCGCTTGCCATGGGGTGAATCCGTGGCCCGCGGTGTTCGCCGAGAAAAAAGAAACAACCGCCGTGAAGAGCGCCCCGTGATTGATGGAAAAATTGGCATGGGTATTTCCACAGCCCTCGCCATTGCGATCGCGGCGGCGCTTGCCGTGGCTGCCAATCAACAGCAAGAGCCAAGCGCGGACGCGTTGGGCAAGCCAGGCTCCGTTGTTGAAAAAGCGCAGTCAAAAATTCCCGTGCCACTTTCCGCGAAACAGTACGCTGAAAAATTAATCGCCTTGCCGCGCGCAAGCGAGTTGAGTAGATGGCACGATGTGTTGACACAAGAGCCGCATGTCGCGGGAACGCCCGGCGATATGCGCCAAGTTGAGCGCCTGAAGCAAGCGTTTGAGTCCATGGGATTGAAAGCCCGCGTGGAGGGATTCCGTGCGTATCTGGCGCGGCCCATCAGCGCCACGCTGGAAATTATCGATGGCGCCGCAACGCAAGAATCCGCGCCGGTGCAAAATACAAATCAAGCGGGCAATGCGGCGCCGCCAACGCGCAAGGGCGTTCTGTCGTTGTCCGTGAATGAAAAAAACTTGCTTGAAGATCCGGCCACGGCGCATCCAGATTTAACCTACGGCTGGAATGCGTACAGCGGAAATGGAGATGTCACCGCCGAAGTTGTCTACGCCAACTATGGCACGCAAGAAGATTTTGACAAATTGAAGGCGCTTGGCGTGGATGTCAAAGGCAAGATTGTCTTGGCGCGATACGGACAAAACTTTCGCGGATACAAGGCGCGCTTCGCGGAAAATGCGGGCGCGGCTGGGTTGATCATCTTCACGGATCCCGGTGATTCTGGATTTACCAAGGGCGCAACTTGGCCAAGTGGAGGTGGTTGGGCCAATGATGCTTGCATTCAACGCGGAACATTGAACACGCTGCCTTATCCAGGCGATCCAGGAACTCCGGGTGTGTACGCCGCGGACAATGTCAGTCGCGAAATGCCGCAAAATCTAGATCTGCCGCGCATTCCTGTGCAGCCAGTTGGATACGCCGCGGCGGGCGCCATCATGGCGCGCATGAAGGGCGTGGATATTCCAGATCCGTCGTGGCAAGGCGGTTTGAATTTTCCGTATCGATTGACGGGTGGAAATAATTTGAAAGTTCACCTTGCGATTGAGCAAGAAAGATTTCTTGGTGGGTCCGCCAATGTGTTGGCCATGGTTCAAGGTTGGCGCCGTCCTGATGAGGTGATTGTTGTTGGATGCCATCACGACGCATGGGGCTACGGCGCGGCGGATCCTTGCGCGGGAACCATTTGTCTTTTGGAGGCGGCGAATTGTGTGGCGCAATTAACCAAGCAGGGAATTTGGCCGGAGCGTTCCATCATCTTCGCGGCATGGGGCGCGGAGGAGTTTGGAATCATTGGAAGCACCGAGTGGGTGGAGGGGCATGACAATGAAATGGGCGGCAAAATCGTGTCTTATGTCAATCTTGACATGGCGGCGATGGGGCCCAACTTGTCCTTCGCGCTCACTCCGGAATTAACCCAGGTCGCCAAGGATTGCGCCGCGATGATTCCAGCCGCGGGCGATCCAAACAATAACGCGTTGTCGGTGATGTTGAGCAATAATAAATCCGACACGCTCTTTGGAACCTTAGGTGGTGGAAGCGATCATGTTGGATTTGTCTGCCGCATGGTGGTTCCCGCGATCGCTATTTCAGCGGGCGGTTCACAGGGCTCCAGCTATCACAGCAATTACGACACCACGGCTTGGTATCGCGCCACGGTTGGCGAGAACTACGAACCAGCGCTCATGGTCACGCGCGCCACGCTGTCTTTCATGGCGCTCATGTCCAATCAAAAGTTGCCGCCATATCAGTACAGCGAAATTGGGCGGCTTGGCTTGAAGGCGCTTGATGGATTGATGCAACTCGCAAAGACCGATCAAGAAAAATCCACGCTTGAAATTCTCCGTCCAATGTTGATCACCTTGCAGACGCAGGGGGAACTGGTCGACGTGGCGATTTTGGAAAATCATCCGCGCGACATGCAATCCGAGCAGCGCCTTCTCATGGGAATTCGCAAATTCACCAAGGCATTCAAAGATGACAGTGGCTTGGCCGATCGCCCTTGGTATCGCAATCTTTGGGTGGCAACGGATCCATCCAACAGTTATTCGCCAAGCGTATTTCCCGCGATTCAACAAGCATTGCAGGCGCATGACACTGCTGGGATTGAAGCTGGCGTGGCGCAAACCGCGGCCGCGATTCAAAGGGCCTCCACCGCTGCGGAATTGATGCTGCAAGGGTTGCGCGCAAGCAACGTACTGGGGCAGTGATTCTGCTTTCAAGAATCACGCGAATTCACGTAAACTGATGGCATGACTTGGATCTCATTCAACACGTCGCGCGTTGTGGGCTGCTTCACCATGTGGTTGGCTGCGGCAAGCATGTTGCATGCGCAATCCGCCACGCAATCCAGCGCCACTCAAACCGCATCGCCAATCCAAAATTCTCAGTTCACAATCACGCCGCCACTGATTGACTTTGGCGTGGTCAAGCCCGGGTCGCAACAACAAGGCAAATTTATAATTCACAATGGCTCGGCTAAAACCGTTCGCATTGAATCCGCGTTTCCAAGTTGCAAGTGCACCACGCTTTCCGATTTAGCCAACAAGGAAATTCCCGCGGGCGGCGACATTGAACTTGTTGCGTCGCTCGATGCGCCGGGAACACCAGGCGAAAAAGATGCCAAGGTGTTCGTGACATTCGCGGGCAATGACCAACCATTGATCGCCAGGATGAAAGGGGTTGTGCAATTTCCGTTGTTGGTTGATCCCGCGTTCATCGACGCGTTGAAAGGCAAGACGCACGGCGTGGTTGAGATTTCCAGCCCAAACAAAGCTCCATTTCACATTCTTTCGTGCGATGGCGTGGCGCCTCAATTTGTGGACTTTGATCCCGCCAAGGATCCCGCGCGCGCCCGCTATCTCGTGCGATGGGATTTTTCAATGGTGCCTGATGGCAAACTTCAGCAGTGGTGGTGCGTGGAAACTGACGTGAAGGATTGTCCGATTCTTCCGTTTCGTATTCGCCATGAAAGTACCGGTGTGCGTTTTGATCCAAAGATGGATGAGCGGCGTTGGTTCATCACGGAATCGATCGTGCTGCCGGATCGACTGACCTTGGACAAGCCCGTTGATCTTGAGGTGGAAATTGAAAGCACAATTGGCAGAGGCAAGCCACAACCGGCTGGATGGGACGCCGTGCGAGCGGTTGCCTCCATCAATCCGGCGTTCACGGCGCAAATGATTTCCAGCAAGCGTGTTGGCGACCGTGTGCGTGTTGTGTTTCGATTCACCGTGGTCAAGTCCAGCGGGGGATTTGTGTACGCGCCGCTTGAGATCTCAACCGACACAGGAAGCGCGCGTTTTTTTGTAGCCGCCACGGTGGCTCCTTGAAGTTGGCGGACGTGGACCATTTGGGCGCGCTTGGTGTGGCGCAACTTTTAGAGCGCGCGGCGGAAATATTTCGGCGCGATCCAAAGCGGCGTGGTTCATGCGTGCACCTTGGTGATGTTGGCCGGCTTCTTGTCACTGGCGATTTGCACGATAATCCGACTCATTTTGTGAAAGTGGTCAACTTCGCGCGGCTTGAACAGCCGGAAAATAATGTGATCCTGCATGAGTTGATTCACGGCGAGCGGTTGACGCATGGCGCGGATATGAGCTGGCGCATGTTGGCCAAAGT
>CANKBX010000038.1 GCA_947480055.1 Planctomycetaceae bacterium | reverse complement strand
GCGCCGCCGCGCAGAATTGGTTTCACGCCATCAAGAGGTTGCGCCAGAACGGTCACGGAAATTGTGAGCGGACCATTTCCAACATGCACGCACGTGTCGCCGCCAATCAACGGCGCGCCAAAGTGCGCGGCTGTTTGTGAAATGGCGTCCACCAATTCTTGCGCCTGCGCCTGCGTGATGGAGCGCGGCAGAACGCACGCCGCAAGAATGGCCACGGGCCGCGCGGCCATGGCGGCCACATCGCTTATGTTTCGAGTGACGGCTTTGCGGCCAATCTGCGCCATGCTTGCCGATGGCAAAAAATGTCGCCCTTCAACCAACAAATCTTTGGCGGCAAGCAACTCGCCGCCGCCAACGCGAATCAACGCCATGTCGTCGCCGGGGCCAACGAGAACATGCGCCGCGCCAGGAACCGTGTCGTGAATGTGCGCAAGCAATACGTCTTCTTGAAATGATGCGCCAGGCTTAAGAATGGAATCACCGCTCATGCGCGCCCCACTTGTATTTGCCGCGAAGCAGAGTGCGTGGAATCTGCGCGCGGCCAATTCGAGTTCATGCGCCCCCCGATTGTGAACGCGGCTGAACTGGCGCGTGTGCGTGAATAGTTTCTTGCAGAAGTTCTCGCAGCAACATTTCATTGCGAGTGGTGGCGCCTTGTTCGCGGCGGATCACACCCAGGGCGGCGTCGATCATGCGCTCCCGCGAGGCGGCGTCCGCGATCAACTCTTGCAACACGCGCGGCAGCGCTTCACGCGTGACGCACAACAAGCCGCCTGCATCGATCAACTTCTCCGCGGTGTCGGCAAAGTCACCGTAGCGCGGACCAATGATGGTGGCCTTGCCCAGCGCAACGGGCTCCATCATGTCGCTGCCGTGCAGATCGCCAAAGCTTCGGCCAACCACAACCACCGTGGCCAAGGCATACGCCTTTTTTAATTCGCCCATGGTGTCTAAAAGAAATCGGTCGCTCCCCCGCTGTCCATCGGCGCTTCCAATAGGTCTATGCGTACGGCGCACGCAACCAGGCATATCTAAAGCGGCCGCGTGAAAGCGCGCTGGCTTGCGTGGCGCGCACAACAATTGCACTCCATTCGGAACGCACTTGTGTAGCAATGCCTCCTCGCCATCAGCGGTGCTGCCCGCAACTACAAGCGGACGTGTGGGATCAATGCCAAGTTCGCGCGCCAAATCATTGGCAAGATCGCTGGAGCTATTCACTGTTTGCGCCGCGTCCCATTTCATTGTTCCGCCCACATGCACTCGATGCGTGGGCACGCCCATGGCAACAAATCGATCGGCGTAGATTTGGGTTTGCGCCGACACAAATCGAAATCGCGCGAAGAGCGGCTTTAAAAACCAGCGCGCCAACTTGTAGCGCCTAAATCCACGGTCGCTTATGCGTCCATTCACAACGGCAATGGGAATGGCGCGCGCCCCGCAGGCGCGGATGAAATTGGGCCACGCTTCAAGTTCAACCAGCGCCACAAGATCTGGCCGCACACGATTTAAAAATCGCTCCACAGCCATGTTCAGGTCCAGCGGATAGCGAACCACGCTCACACCCGCGGGCGCAACGGCAAGCGCGCGCGCGTAGCCAGTATCGGTGGTGGCGCTAAGAACCACTTCGCAGTGTTGGCAAAGTTGCTCCACCAAAAGCCGCGCGGCGTTCACTTCACCCATGCTCACGGCGTGAACAAGAATGCGGCCACGCGTGGTTGTTTGGGTTGCTGTTTGTGTCGCTATTTTTGCGCCAGCATTGGTTGTGGGCAAATCCACGCCAAAACCAAAGCGCGCGCGCCAATCCGTGCGCTGTTGCCCAGTGCGAAACAGCCACCAAAGCCACAGCGGACTGGTCAGCAAGGCCGCCACAAAATATGCAGCATCGGTGAAGGCGCGCATGTGCAAGCGATACTACGAAATTCGCGGCAAGCGCGAAGGCGCAAGGCCATGAATGGCGCAACAAGCACAATGAAACTTACTTCGCGTTATGCGCAGAATTGCAAGCATCATTGAGCAACTAATCCGGCACGCGGCTGAAATACACAATACGCGGCTGATCCGATGGACGATTCACATTGGTTCGGTCAACGCACATCACATAGCGCGCGTCATCCAGCACGGCTTCGCGGTCGGTGCCGTTCCATTTACCGTCGATTGGATTCTGCTTCACAGTGCGAACCTTGAAGTACACAGTGAACACGTCGCTGCGCGTGGTGACCAGATTGGAGATGCCCTTGAAGAGCAAATTAAGCTCCTCGCTGTCGCCATAACTTGAGTCGTAGGTCAGCACTTGGCGGTCAGCGATCGCTGTGCCCGTGATGAAATCAAATTGGCGCACGCCTTGGCGGTCGGTTGAAAGACGGGCGTCGAGGGGGTCTAAATTTGTAATTATCGGTAATTTATCACGAGCATCCCAACCTTGTGTAGATGTCTTGCTATAGGGATCCGTTCCTGCGGTGCGCATGGTGAAGGACATTTCCATGGATTGACGAGCAATACCTATCAATTCACCAATGCTTGAAATACCGCGCTGGCTTTGCATGCCCGTGTTGTATGCAACTTTGGGAATAGTTTGGTTACTCAATGGAAGCGTAATTGGCTGTGTCTTGCCGCCAGAGCCAGTCAGAATGGATTCGCCACGATCAACATACGTTGGATATAAGGCTTTATTACCAGAGGCGGTAGCCATTGGGTCCCCAGCTTGCGGCGCCCAAAGAAGCGTGTCTAAATTTGGATCAAGTTGGTTGCGATAAATCTCTATCGCCAATGGCGCACGAACATAACGATTACCGCCAGATGAACCAGGTTCAGGAATTTGAAGTGCGATATCAACGTCTTCCTTAGGAACTCCATCAAATCTGCCCGTGTCCTCGTACACCATCATTGTCATTTGCGGCAAAGTTTTCATGGCTTCCATTGACGCGGTGTTGATGTTCAACAACCCCTTGGTTGGCAAGCCAGAGAAATTGCCCGACAAGCTTGGGCTACGATCGTATTCCCATTGCGCCAAAATTTGCGGCGTGACAGATGTTGTGGACGCGGTATTGATTGTGCTGCGAACATCAACAGGCACTAGCGCGCCAACAGGTCTGCCCGAGCTCGACAAAGTATTTCGATCGCTCAGCGTAGTGCTTCCGCCTTTTTGAATCTCAATTACGTTGGCTGTGCTGTTATTTGTCCAATCAAATCGAAGCGCAGCACCCGCGCCGTCAACAGTGAAGCAATCAAATATGCGCATGCCCCATGGAACATTGGGCGCATACGGAGTTCGCAGCGCCGAAGTGCCACCAAATTGGTATGGCAAACTTGTTGCTCCCCCACCACTAAACGCAACATTCAGCGGATCAACTTGAATGCGATTGATAAATTGTCCCTCGCCCACTGGGAAACCAGGCACGCGGTTGCTCATGATTTCCGCAAATGTGGCCTTGGCTTGACCATCTGGTATTGCTACAGAGCGAGCACCGGAAAGTTTATTTGGCAACTTTTCATTAGTTCCAGAAAGAACATTGGAGATGAGTGTTCCAGTGTTATCCGTATGTGAGGTTTTATACGCGGGTCCCCAAGCAAACACATCGAGCAATTCGCCGATCTGCTCAAAGTCATCGTCCTTCTGCAACATTTGCAAACTGCCAGCTTGTGGAACGCGGTCAAGCGTGTTCCACAATCCACGGGCGCGCCATGGTCTACCCGTTAATTCAAGGCCAGTTGACAGATCAATTGGCAACAAAAATCCGTCCTGATCCAATAGGCGCGCGCCTTTGTCGGCAACATATACCCGAACTCCTCCAGCAGGCTCCAAAATTTCGCCAGAGGTGATCATCACTGGAGCGCAACCTGGCGGCACAGACCACAGCGGTGTTGTGAACTTGGTGTCCGTGTAGTTGTTGGACACGTCTTTACGTGCATTGCCGTAAAAAGCGGTCACTTGCTTTGCAAGTGGTGTGGTGCCTGGATAATAATTTGATCCAGCACTCTGAATCACTGTTTGGCAATTAAACGCAGTTGGCTTGCGCAACACAAGCGTGGGCCAATTTGCGGGAGCAACAATTTCATCCTGGGCAACAATGGGGGCAGTTGGCGGCACCAACCCACAAAAATCTGGCAGTGGCGCCCACACTGGAGTGAGCAGCATGTGGAAATTTGCAGTCGCCCTCATCCAGCCATACGTTGGATCAGCGACCCAAAGAGGTGGCACAGTCCACAAGTCCGGGTCCGTGACAGTTGGAGTTGAGAAACTTCCAAGTCCAAATACATCGCCTTGCGAACGATCGGTTGTGAGAGCCGTTCCAGGAACGGCAGGATTGGTCGGTAGACTGCCACTGACGAGCAACTTGCGATTGAATGTTACTTTGCTTAATTCAATACGCGTAGGTTGCATTATAAACGGACGATTGGAAAATTCTGGCTCCGTGCGATTGGAAAATATAAATCGTGGTGCGAAACGTTCCACTGGAACCATTGGGCTTCTACTTTGGGGTGGATCAGTTGGCAATAGATTTGGCACTGGATTGGAGGCGAAGGATCCGCTTACAAGCTGACGCGTGTAGTCCCACACTGGCAAGTCTGGAGCGCTACCCACCGGATAAACTCTATCGGGATTTAGAGCATCCGCGTCCACGGTGGTGAACTTGGCATCAAACAAACGTGACCAATTTCGCGCCACATGCGTCCACGTGGTGAAATAATCGCCAGAAGGCCGCGCGGCAGCTCCAGTAATAGACGCGTCAAATTCACCAAGAACAATTCCAGGGAAATGCGTGGGTGGTTTCACGCTGTCAGCATCTCCAATTACGCAATGAGCGCTATCGCACTGATTCATCGCGGTAATGTCCGTCACTCGGAATCGGTTGGTGCTTGCCCGCACAAGCGGCTTGGCCGTGGGTGGTGGAAACAATAATGGAGAAGCACCAACGCCGTCATAAAAGCGGTTGGTTTCTCCGTTGGGCGCGGCTCCAAGCAAATCAGGCAAATTGGATCGCTCCGCGCCAGCGGCAAGACCAATGTGCGGTGGCAACGTGATGCGTGCGGCCGCGGTCCAGAATCGTCCACCTGTCACAAGGTTGGTGTCCAAGTTTCGGCCATCCGCGAACATGGGCAAACTTGAAACAGAGTTTGGATCTGTTCCAGTGGTTGACCAATGATCAAAATCGGAATGGCCATCGAAGCGGTCAACTTCAAGCAATGTGGTGCTAGAAATTCCATCAGCTGGATTTTTCAACACGCGTAGCAAAGTCACTCCGCGCGCCATGTTGTCAACGTTCATGTTGCTCTTGAACACATCCAAATCAATGCTCTTTTTTCCTGGCAGGATTTGCATGGCGTTGAGCAACTTGCTGCGTGGCATTTGGGTGGCGTACGCGGCGCCAGGAGCGCCATCCTTCATGGTGAATGGAAACAACGGGCTCGCAGGTGGCGACGTGGCCAACTGTGGAAGCGCTATGTAAGATGTGTCGCTTGCCGTAGGTGGATCTGAATATTCATACAAGTCAAAGTAATCAAGCCAACGGCGACGGAACAATGGATCCCATGAAGCCACATCTGCCAAGTCATCTTCTGGGGATTGATGATTCGCCGTAGTCGATGTAATCGGTGTACTCGATGCGCTCGTTTTATTTCCTAGCACATTCGCGATCAAGTACACAGTAGCTGTAGCGGGTTGGGATTCCGTGCCGGGCGCAAGCATCAATGGAATTGGCAGGCCATTTTTATCTGTTACTAACCCGCCAGAACTATTCAATTCATAATCTGGAAAGTCATAGTCATTACCAAAGATGTTGATTCGAAAATCACCTAGACGAATTGGTTCGTTCCACGGATTGGCAACTTGCACAACCACAACGGGAGTCCGGATTTCATCTAGTGAATCGCGATTGGGATCGCTCACCTCGCTGGCGGCAGAATTTGGCTCTATGGCATTGCCGTCGTACCACTCCACGGGGTCAACACCACTTGCAGTCTCTGCGCCAATTTTTCCATTAACAATTGCAACAAATTTATAATCCTTCAGCGCGGTTGGCGCTGGAGATGGCGGCGGACATTCACACAAACCCCAACGCGCAAGTTCGATATTTCCACCTTCGTCCGACGTGGTTGCTGGATACACCCAGCCAAAGAACACTTCGGTGAAGAACGGATGCTTCTCAATGCCAGGAAATACAATGTCGGCTGTGGAGTCGGTAGGCTTGCGTAAAGCACTAGTTGGATCATCTGTGCCGGTCTTAAAATCATAATTTGGAAATTGGCTCGTTGTCTTGGATGGATCAACCGCCCGCATTGCAAGTGGCACTAATGTGGTTTGCGCATACGCCGTTGTAGGAAGTATGGGTTGGTGAATCGAGCGCAAAGGCAGCAATGGGTCGGGCGATCCATTTGATGCACTTGGCGCAAACATAAGGTCAGCGCGACTGCGCCACGTGGCAATGTTTGCCGCCATGCTGGCACTTAGCGCTTCAGTGCTCCACGCACTGCGATACGCGATCACATCATTGGCAAGCTTTGTTGGGGATCCAGTAACAACCGCACCCAAGGATTCACCCTGAGTGGCTGCACCGCGTGTCTTGGTATTCGTTGTAAACAAGAATTGCTCATAAAAGCGATCGGTGTAATCAGCAAATTGATCGTTCATGCCAAGCATTTCGGTGGGAATCAATCCAAACGACTGCGACTGCAAAGGCGTCATTGGTGAATGAATGCGTAGCGCGGCGCGCAAGCGGCCTCGAGCCTCGCGCACAAAATCTTGCATGGCAAGTCGTTGATCATTCACGGACAATGCCATGAATTGATCAAGTGATCCATCCAGCGTTCGATCGGGAACGCCGTCGGGACTTTTTACATCAAAATCATCATTATCAATGACATCATTACTCACTAGAAGTGGTTTTCGCAAATCTAGTTTTTGATTGATCTCCTCGAAATAACGAATCGCTCGGTTTAAGTCACGACCGTCAATTGGATCTGCCTTTGATTCTTCAATTCCATTAGGTTGCGGTGGAGATTTATCTTGAAATGGATCATTTGAACAAGCAATGCGTTTAACATCTACTTTTCCAAATCCCAATTCGCTTGTAGGCGCCCCCGCTGTATCAATACGCCCATTTCCATTTTCGTCGCGCGGGCCAGGTGTTTCTGGGTGCAAGCCCAACCACAACATGGAATTTTGGAAAGTCTCGCGAGGATTCGGGCTAGAAATTCCATACGGTCTGCCAATCCACAACCAGGGAGGCATAATTTCATTGCGTTGACCGCTGACCACGGTGATCTTGTGGCGTAAATCTCTTAGTAATTGTGGATTGGTTAATTGATCCGGTCCGCCACCCGCTTCACCGCGCAACACAGTTGATCGAAGAATGGTGTCGGCGATTTTGAAATCCATATCGCGCAAATTGTCATCTGCGTTCAGGCTGCGTTCCAAGCGCGACATTGAACTGGGATCGTTGTTGCCCGCGTATGCGCGAAGTTCCAATTCATCACTGGCATCAAATCGGCGCGTTGGAACTGGAATACCAAACAGATCGGTTGAGGGTTCAAATTTTGTTGATGTTCCATCTAACGTTTCCGCATACATGGTTCCTTGCCCAGTTGCCGCAGAACGGAACCAACGCAAGCGTTCGCTTGGGCGCACAAATGGTTGATTTGGCAGCGCCGCTCTAAAGTCAGCGCCGGATGCGCTAGTAACTCGGTATTGCGGATTTTCTTGATTGGGCCGCGCCGGACCACTCGCGCCAAATAGATCAATCATATTGCCGATAAATGGCTCATTTGTTGGTGGCGTGATGGTTGGATTGGCAACAGGCTGTCCATAGAAATAATCGTTCCACATACCCGCGTTTGAACGCAATCCAAGTGCCTGCAAGAATGATGGTTGTCCAGCATCGTGTCCAGATTTAAAATAGGCGTAGTTGGTCGGATACCCAGCCCACCGATATGAATCAAATTGAACTCTAAAGCTACTTGGACTTGTAAAGCCATCCACACTGTACGGATCACTATAAGTGCTCAGGGTCTGGTTATACGGATTGTCGAACAAGCCAACAAGGGTGTCGGTTTCGCTCTTGCCGTTGGACAAACTATTGTTGGGGGAATTTTCCGGCTCGCTTGTCACTAGAGCAATATCCGCAGGCGTAAACCCAACCGTGGTGCGTCGATCAGCGCGCGTGGCCACATTTAAGTCCACCATTGCGGAGTTGTCGATCACGCTCACGCCAATAATTGTTCGCACATTGCGTTCCTTGCCCACAGGCGCCAAGAACCAAAAACTATCCGTGAAGCCGTCTCCGTCGGTGTCGCAGAATGTGCGCGAAACAATGTTGCGCGGCGTGCCTTTAAATTTAAATTCTTGAGTTAAAGGGTCTTGATACAAAGGTCCAAACACCCATTCGTCACTTTTAGATACCCCTTTGGCATATGGATTAATAGACCGACCAATGCCCATTGGATCATCTAGCTTGATAAAGTTTGGAAGCATTGTTGATGCCGTCACATCAAGCATGGTGGTTAGATATTTCGCTTTTGTAAACCAAGCATCTCGTCTCGTTACAAATTGATCCGACCAAGCTGTATTGTCCGCCAACGGATCAGTGCCCGGCGAACTTATTGGCGCAGGCGTTACGTCTGGCAACCATTGCTCGTATGGCGTTCCAAAGGCGTCGTTTGTGTCTTGAAACATGTCGCCAGTAAGAACGTTTGCTTCTATATCTGCAATGTCTTTTACCACGCGATATCCATTGGCGGGAGTGGGCAACCACGACAAGTGCGGCCAGTGGCTAAAGCGATCGCCGTCTGGATTGGTTACACCATCTTTATCTATTCGCACTGGTTCGGTGCTGCGCAACCAACGCGTGTCGCCAAAGCCTGGGTTACCCAAAGGATTGCCATTTGGTTCAGGATATTTATCACCTCCTACCACGAAGCGCTGGCCAGACACCGTTGGTGTTGGCTTCATAAAATCCGGCCAATTGGTCCAAGGAATTACACTGTATGGCGCAAAGTTATAGCCGTCAGGGAAACCGTCCGCGCCCGTTGCAAGTGCGGTTAAATCTGTCTGATCAATTGAAGGATCAACGACATTGCTCAGTTGATCACCTTGGCCAGTTCCGGTTTTTGCCGCTGGCTCTACGCCGTAGCGCACCGAATACATGCCAGGCGGAATTCTGTTGCCAGCGCTGTCGCCGCCAATGTAGTTTTTAGTCGGATCAGTGTTTGGTTGAATCGGCTTCACAAACAAATGCATTGCAATTTCGGATGCCAATTGATCCTTGATCAAATCAATGCGGCGGTCATCACCGCTTGCGTCTTGCATGGCCGCCGCGGTGGATCGCTGTGATTGCGTTCGCGCCAAAAACGCCGTGGCCAACAGCACCAACAGCACCAACATTGCCGACACCAACACCAGCGCATTGCCACGGCGCCATTGAGCGGGAAAGTTTTGACATGGATTGAATGACTTCATTATTTTTCCGCCTTGGGTAGTTCCACCACAAATTGAAATACTCGGCCTTGGGAGAGCGCCAACTTTGGATCATGCAGCGTTATGGTGAATCGCAACGCGGTTGGCCATGGCGTGTAATCGGTTCGCAACACACGCTCGCTGCCACCAGGAAATTTCGCTTCTCGGTATGGCTTGTCGCCGTTGGGGCCAAAGATGGCTTGATAGCTATACACCTGCGTAGCCGTACCAAGAGGCCGCAAAATACCTGTTGCAAGAGTTCCCTCAATGCGGGCGCAATCAATTGGTGGAGTTGCGACAGCCACTGTATCTATGTCACCCGTGGTGACACTTGTGAATGGCAATTTATTCGCTGGATCCGTGGCCGCACTTGGCTTGAGTATTCGAATTGGTGTGGCATAAGAGGGTGTCGAAAGCGGCGTCAACTTATCACTAATAAGTGGCCCCGCAAGTCGAGTGACGCCGCGGCGCTGCGATATTGGAAACATTGAATCCGGAAGACCAAACCAAGGAATAGTTGCAGATTGACTTGAAACAGCGATAGCGCCGGACGTGGACATGAAAGGTTGATTTGGCCACGGCTGCGTGGTCAAGCCAGCAAGCGGAACATCATAAATTGCTGTTGACCGAACTGGCGAAGCTGGTAGTTGCGCTAAAAGTGGAGTGCCTTCAGGAGTTTCAAATTGAGCCGTTCCATTGCTCCAAGTCCAATCAATCTGTATTGAACTGCAATTGCCTGCGAGCAATGGACCGTTTGTCATTGCATCAAGTCGATTCACGCTAGGCGCAACTTTTTCCGCGCGTGGATAACCCCACAAACCATTTGTTGTTCCCAATCCAGCTAAATCCGTTCGAATTGGAGCGCCAAAAAGTGAATTATAAATTCGGTTGCGGATATAGCCCAGACTTAGGTTTGAACTTACCCCCTCTTTTTCAGACCACGGCAATCGGCCAGTTGAGTCGAAATTAAAATCCTTTGAAAAGTATGCTGATGTTGCGCCTTGCTCTATCAGCGCCCGAAAGTCACCGATGGTTGTCGCGGCAATGTCCACGCGCGAGGCCGTTAAAGCCCGATTGGGAAAAAGATTGTCCTGAGGTATGGCCAAGTTTGTGGCGGCGGGATTTGGGGTTGAGTCTCCAGCGACATTAAAAGAATATTGCGCTATGCCAGTTGTGCTGTTTGGAGCCATGCCGGCGGAACCTGGTGTACCCGCGCCAATACGCTCACGTTCACGAAACCACGTCAAATTATTTGCGCTAGGAAATTGACTGGTATTCACGCCATCATCGGTTAATAAAACACATTGGCGCGCTAGCACCCACTGGCGGGCTTCGGGCTGATTCGACAAATAAGTTACCTTATTCTCGGTAGAGCTATCAAAGTACGCGGAAGTCATTATCGCGGTTGGGCTCCACATCCATGGCACGAGCGGCAAGAGTGAGGACGCTTTGTTGCCTACGGTGTCGGCATCAGGTCTTACTGGCGGACTCATGGTGCTGTCCACAAGCAATGTTGGAAATTGCAGCCCATGGCCTAGGCGAATCATAAATTCGTTGGAGGTGAATTCGGGAGTGACTTTAATCTGTTCACCAGTTGCGGAGAATAATCTCACCACATAGGCCTGATCACTGGTTGATCCGCCCCGAGTACCCAAATACACCTGGCTCACTTCATGGCCGCGGCCAAAAAATACAACTTGATCGCAGCGGACAAAGTCCGTGATCTCACGGGTTGGATCAAGCAATGGCGCCTGTGGATAGGTGGTTGTTCGGTTCACATCATTGCGAACCGCCACGCATTGAATTGCCAACACGCCGTCACGAGCAATGCGTTCAATGTCGCCACGGATCACCTTCTCCACAGCCGTAGCCGTGGCCTGCAAGTCGGCGCTGGCTTCGCCAATAGCGGCAACCTTGCCGGTGGTGCCAAAGATGCGCGCGGTGGCAATGATCACCACTAGCAACACTGAAAGCGACACCAACAATTCAATCAATGTGAAGGCGCGTTGACGCATTTATAATTCCTCCACGCAGGCGTACACGGGAAGAAGTTGGTTGCCGTTGGCGTCATATGGCGGCACAAACCATAAATCTTGAATGCCAAGAACGGCATCGCCGCCAGAGCCTGGCGTGGCAAGAAAAGCGTTCGTGCCTGAGGCGGGAGTTTTGTTGCCAGTTGTGTTGGTGGTTCTTTCAGTAGCGTCTTTGGCGTCAAACAATGAATTGGAATACGGCTGGCGCGGCACTGGCTTTGCCAAGATCACCGGACCGTCATCGTGCGTGCGTCTGCCTTCAATCACATGGTGCACATTGTTGTACTGATCAATCATCCATTGACCAGGTATCTGCCAAGTTTCGGAGTATGAAAGCGCGGTGGGATCGGTGAGCGTGGTGGTGCTTGGACCAGTTCCTGGGACAGCGCAATCATCCCGAAATGGGCTGTATTTAGAAGTGTTGAAACTGCCACCAACTCTTTTATCAAGTCCGCCGGCGCCCCATACATTGTTTGCGCCATCGCCAGCATTGCGGGATAAATTTCCCATTTGTGAGCGGCTAGAAACCCACTGAGGAATTGGTGGATATTTAGAAATTTTGGCCGCGTTGATTGGATCAAGCGCGGCTGTGACCGCTGCGGAAACGTAAGGCGTCATTGTGTTTGGATTGCCACCCATAAGTCCGTTGGCAGGAATCACTCGATACACAAACATGCCCACCAATATTCGCCCGTTGAATCTGCGGAACATGCAGTCCCAAACATATCGAGGTGTGGGAGTCACACCCACTGCGTTGGCGGGCATGGGCCAGTAGCGCTCGCGCTGCGTGAAAAACACGGAGGGTTCGCGAAGTGCGTTGCCAACATTTGTGGTTCCACTTGGTGCGGCGCCAGATTTTGGAATACCACTATCGGCGAATGTCCAAGCGTAGTTGACCTTGGAAACATCCATTTGCTCATCAAACTTTTCGCGGTTGTAAGGAATCCCGAATATCTTATTTTGTTGACTACCAAATCCTGTAGTAAAATTAACATCAGTCAGCAGCGTTGAGGATGTAAAGAGGCTTGGTAGCGTACTTGGAATTGTTGTTCGAGTACCGCCAACATTTTTACGAGTGCCGTAATAACTGAATATGTCGTACATGCCAGCCTCGTCGCGGTCGCTTGTAGTCGTGTCGTCCACGGTGATAAAGCCTGGTCGTTTCCAGATCCAATCCTTGGCAATAGTTGGTGTGTATGGAGATGCGCCAGAAGCGGCAGTATTTCCAAGTGGAATTAAATCCACTTTAGATGTGTTCCCAGCTGCATCGGAATAATCCTCAAAGCAACCAAAGTACTCTTGCTTAAGACGAGTGCGCAACAATTCCATGGCGTGGCGCGCAACAAGTGGACCGTACACGTCATCTTCGGCAATTTCCTGCTGCTTAATTCCCGCTGGAAAGAGAGAAGCGATGGAGATCATGCCAATGCCAAGAATAAATATGGCGATGATCAACTCAACAAGGGTGAAGGCGCGGTTGGAGTGTTGGCGCGTCATCGCTTTAACACCTCGGCGCGACCCGTGTAGCGGTTGAAATAAATTTTTTCGCCAAACTGATTTATAAATTCGGATTCATCGCAATTCATACGATCGCGAGGCTGCGTAACTGTGGAACATGGTGGCAGTAAACCAGATGGCAACATCCAACCGCTTGAACTATATCCCTGACCCTTCCATTTATTCACGTCGTACAACTCGCGCATAGCTGCGTCGTTAAATACCGAAATAAACTGAGCTAACTGAATGTTTAGTTCCTCATTTTCAATGTTATAGGTGAAATATCCTGCAACATTTTCCGCGGAATTTTGCGGTCTTTCCAATCCATCTTGGTCTAAATCTAACACCACATAACGCCCCTTAGTAATATTAATGTTTCCACTGCCAGTGATCCTGGAAAGTAATGATCCGTCAGCGCTAAACATAACTCCTATCATGGCGCCATACTCCATCTCAGAAAAATTTGTGTTGTTATCGCGAAATGTAGGCTGCGTAATCCACACATCGTCATTGGCTAAATAATCCATTTGTGGACCCGCCACTTTTATGCCCTCTGGCAAATCAACTGGAGTGAAATTTGGGTGCGGTTCAAACAGATCCATGAAACTAGAACGTGTACTGATTGTAGTTTCAGTTGGATCAGCGTTGACCAACTCATCTCGCAATCGTGCCGCCACAATTCGCGTCCATTGCTTTTTAATATTGCCGGTTAATATTCCCGCGGAAGTAGTGTTATCCACGCGTTCAGTCTTCACTGTAAATGCCAACAACACAGGCCGATGCTCTTTAATAGCCAGCGTGCGCGCGTTCTCAAGGGCGTTCATCACTTGGCTTACGGACTTGGAAAAGCGCGCGTCCTTGGTGACCTTGGAAACGCTGATGGCGGTGAGCGTGGCCAGCGAAATCAGAATGCCAATCACAACCATAAGTTCGATGAGGGTGAATCCATGAGTGCCCCCCGCATTGAAGCCAACACGGCGCGAAATCACACGGCAATGCGTGCGGCGCGGATTCAAAGGCTTAGATGAATTCGTTGAGGTACTCATGGCAATGTCAAAACTGGTTGAGTGAGTGGCTGTGAAAAAATATTGTCATTCCAATCATTCACGCCGTCTTTGTTCACGTCCGCCTGTGTGGTGGCCCACGGAGGCGCGCCAAGATTTTGGTCAGGGCCGCACGAAATAAAAGTCCAGCGACGTCCACTACACACGCCAAGATATTTCTCGTCATTGGTTCGCACTGTGCGATCGCCGCTGTCAATACCAATTTTCAATGGGTCGGCTGTAACAGGATCACCTTTCACGGAACCAACAGTTCGGTAGGCGCTGCGCATTTCGCGCTCGGTGGCTGGCCTGCCGCATGGAACTACGGCAATGCGTTTGCCCCATGTGTCAACAAGATCAAGAACATATGGACTTGCAGTGGTTCCCAAACCTGTTCGCTTTAAAAAATCTGGATTCATCTTGCTAATGAATTCACGACTTCGGTCGTTGTTCATTAACAACTTCAACAACTCAGGCATGATGTAGGCTGGTTGACCAATTGGCTGTTCCTTTATGTCATAGAAGGCAAGTTCGGGAGTGCTGTCTGTAGTGATGCGCGAAAACACCAACTCCTGTCCGCGGGAAAGTTCCAACTCGCGGATGGCTTTGTCGAGCAACGTGAATGTGTCATCCACTTGCTTGCGCTCACTTGTGGCCAGAATCCCGCCGCTGACCGCCAACACCAAGCTTGCCAGAATGGCGATGATGCCAATCACCACGAGCAGTTCAACCAACGTGAAGCCCGTGGGGATGCGCTTCAAGGACCGGTCTCCACAATGTTGTCGGCGTTCACATCAACATCGTTGTTTGGATTTTGGTAATCAAATTTAGGCGATGCGGTTATGTCTATTCCAATGCGGCGCTGACGTTCCAATTTCTTATCGGGACCAGATGAAAGCAGCGCGAACTCGGCGCTACGTAAGCGAGGCGTGGATGATCGATCACCATTGAGATCAGCGAGCACATCCGTGGCTGCTTGCGCGGCGGGAACAAATTCGCTTTCAATTCCCTGCGTTGGACGTAGCGCGAAGAAATCGCCCAGATCAAATTTGGTTCCATCGGTGGCCTGATCTGGCGTATTGGGCGTAAGGTTTACATATCCGCGGCGGTAGTAACGAATGGGTTGCCCCCAATAATCCAAAATTACTTTTGGGTATTTATCAAAGTCAGGATCTCCATCGGTGACACGAACAATGCTTTGAATTCGGCCAACACCGGTGGGATCTCTGGGATCGGCGATCTTGCCTCTGTAGCCGCCAATAACCGAGGGATCTTTCAGTTCCAAATAGGGACCGAATATTTTTCCTTCCAGATTGGGACGGCTGCGAAGAATGCATGCGGATGTGTTGTTGCCCGCGCCAGAAACGGTTGTTGAGGAGATTAACACTCGACTAGGTAGAGCCAAGTTGCGAGTGAAGAACAAACCCTTTCTTGTTGTGCTTCCCAAAGTGGCGCCTGTGTAATTAGCAGCCGCGCCAGATGTGGCCGCAACATCGGTTGACATGATCGGCTGCAATGCCGCGCCCCACACTCCATCCATTCCAGGCGAGCGAATGCCCGCGCGCGGAAGTTCTCGCTGACCTGCCAGTGGATCAGTGGGCACAAGATCTGGCAACTCGCCGCAAATTCCGTACCCATCTGCGGAACGGTCGCCGGCACCAATAAGATATTCAGCCAGCGAAGTGACGCTGTACCAATTTTGTAACGCGGTGGCTTCATTCGTTGTCCATTGAGAAACTTTTGTGGTGCTTGATGCTCCAGCAGTTGGATTTATTGGGGACGCCAACAGATCGCGCGCGAATCCAATTTGTGTTTTAGGTGTTGCGGACGCGGTAGCTGGCCAACCAAGTTGACTGGCTGTGAGTTCAGTTGGATCTCCAAGCACCGGCGGGTAATAGCCGTGGTCGGATTTAAACCTTGACAATGCCTGCGAAATGGAACTCAACAAGAACTGCGTGTTCATTTTCTGGGCGCGTTTCTGCGCCGCATTTATGCCCACAATCAACAAGCCAACCAGCATGGCGATCACGCCAATCACCACCAACAATTCCACCAATGTGAAAGCGTTTGGTCGTCGCGTTTGTGCATGCTTGTAAAAAAATGTGTCGCTTGATTTGTTCATGCGCTCACTTCTTTCCGCCGCCGCCAACCTTCTCGATCATTTCAACCAACGGCAAGAACAACGCCAACACAATGGTTCCAATGATTCCACCAAGCACGATCACCATGAAAGGCTCCAGCAAGCTCAGCAAACTTCCAACCGCAACGTCAACTTCTTCGTCATAGTTGTCGGCGATCTTGGTGAGCATGACATCCATGTCGCCGGTTTCCTCGCCCACGTCGATCATGTTCACCACCAAACTGTCCACCACTTTGCTGGC
>CANKBX010000037.1 GCA_947480055.1 Planctomycetaceae bacterium | reverse complement strand
GCATCATGGAAGAACGCGATGCTTGAAGGATCGCCACCATGCTCGCCGCAAATTCCCAACTTAATGTCGGGACGCGCTTGCTGGCCCAATTGCACCGCGGTGCGGACAAGTTGTCCCACGCCCGCGACATCGATCGAAGCGAATGGATTCTCAGCGATGATCTCCAGTTCAGAATATTTCGGCAGGAAACTTCCTGAGTCGTCGCGGCTCATTCCCAAACATGTTTGCGTGAGATCGTTGGTGCCGAATGAGAAAAACTCCGCGGTCTGCGCGATCTTGTCAGCCGTCAACGCGCCACGCGGAATTTCAATCATGGTTCCAACCATGTATTGCAACTTCTGCTTGGTGGCGGCCATGACTTCCTTGGCAACGCGGTGCGTGAGCTCAACTTGAATTTCCAACTCCTTGGCGAAACCAACCAGTGGAATCATGATCTCAGGGCGAACCTTGATGCCTTCGGATTGCACTTGTGCCGCCGCCTCAAAGATGGAGCGCACTTGCATTTCGCTGATCTCGGGATACACGGTGCCTAGGCGGCAACCGCGGAAACCAAGCATGGGATTGAACTCGTGCAGTTCATGCACGCGCGCGGCAACTTGCTCCGCTGTGACGCCAAGTTTTTTGGCAAGCGCCTGTTGCGTTGCGGAATCATTTGGCAAAAACTCATGCAACGGTGGATCAAGCAAGCGAATGCACGCGGGTGCGCCATCAAGGGCGCGGAAAATTCCCTCAAAGTCGCCGCGTTGAAACGGCAACAACTTGGCCAACGCCGCTCGGCGAGCGACTTCTGTGCGCGACAAAATCATTTCACGCATGGCGTCAATGCGATGGCCTTCAAAGAACATGTGCTCGGTGCGGCACAGGCCAATGCCTTCGGCTCCGAAGGCCAGTGCGTTCTGTGTTTGCTCCGGCGTGTCGGCGTTGGTGCGAATTCCAAGTCGTCGATACTTGTCCGCCAACTTCATCACGAACGCGTAGTAGCGGTAAATATCGCTGTCGGCGGGCTTCATGGTCTTGGCGATCAAGACTTGCTTCAGTTCGCTGTCGGCGGTGTCGATTGAACCAGTGAAGACTTCGCCAGTGGTGCCGTCGATGGAAAGTGAATCACCTTCGCGCAGCACTTTACCGCCGCAAGAAACTGTTCCCTTGTGATAATCCACTTCAAGAGATCCGGCGCCGACCACGCACACCTTGCCCATTTGACGCGCCACAAGCGCGGCGTGGCTGCTGACGCCACCGCGCGCCGTGAGAATTCCATCAGCCGCGATCATGCCGCGCAAATCTTCGGGACTTGTTTCAACGCGCACCAACACAACGCGCTTTCCATTTTTCACCATCTCCTCGGCCTTGCCCGCGGTTAAAACAATTTCACCGCTGGCCGCGCCTGGACCCGCTGGCAAACCCTTGCACAAGAAACGTCCTTGCGTGCGCGCGGCTTCGTAGGCGTGTCGGTCGAAAATAGGTTGCAACAATTGATTCATCGCCTCTGGATCGCTGGATGCGATCGCGTCCTCGGGGCTCATCAAACCTTCGCGCACCATGTCATGCGCAATGCGCACATAGGCCAGCGCGGTTCGCTTGCCACGGCGCGTTTGCAACATCCACAATTTTTTGCGCTCAATGGTGAATTCAAAATCTTGCACATCTCCGAAGCGCTTCTCAAGCGTCTTGCGAACTTTTACAAGTTGCGCGAAGGCTGGCGCCATGTTTTTATTTTGCGCCATCTGATCCACTGGAAGCGGCGTGCGAATGCCCGCCACAACGTCCTCGCCTTGCGCGTTGACCAAGTATTCACCGTAGAAAACGTTCTCGCCCGTGGCTGGATCGCGCGTGAACGCGACACCAGTTCCGGAATCATCGCCAGTATTTCCAAACACCATGGCTTGCACATTCACCGCGGTGCCCCACTGCGCCGGAATTTTATATTTGGCGCGGTACACAATGGCGCGGTCGTTCATCCAACTGCGAAACACCGCGGCGATGGAGCCAATCAGTTGATCCATTGGATCATTGGGAAATTTCTTGCCGGTGCGATCAAGAATGAGCGCCTTGAAGCGCTTCACCAGCTCATGCAAATGCGTTTCAGTGAGATGCGTGTCCTCCGCAACGCCAACCTCCGCCTTGAGTGTGGCCATGACATCTTCAAATGGATCGTGCTCATTTTCATTGCGCTTCTGCACGCCCATCACCACGTCGCCATACATCTGGATGAAGCGGCGATAGCAATCCCATGCGAAGCGGCCGTTGTCCGTGGCTTCTTTCAGCGCCAAAACAGTTTTGTCATTCAGTCCCAAATTCAAAATGGTGTCCATCATTCCAGGCATGCTGTCGCGCGCGCCGGACCGAACCGACACGAGCAACGGATTGCGCGCGTCGCCAAATTTTTTACCAACCGATTTTTCCAAGCGCGAAACATAGGCCTTCAATTCCTTCAAGAGTGTTGGCGGCATCTTGCGGCCATTGGCGTAATACAAGTTGCACACGTCGGTGGTGATGGTGAAACCCGGAGGCACGGGCAAGCCAATCGAGCACATGGCCGCCAAGTTCGCGCCCTTGCCGCCCAACAATGTCTTCATGTCGGCGCTTCCTTCGGTGCCCTTGGCCGCGAAGAAATAAATCAACTTGCCAGCTTTGGCGCCGGAGGATTTTTTGGCGATGGACTTTGAAGCGCCAGAATTTTTCTTGGACTTCGAATTCTTAGTCTTGGCCATCGCGCTTTTTACTTTGACACTTGAACGGCTTGATTTTTTTTGAGCACGGGAACTGGAACGTGGTGGTGTGGCAAGCGACATGAAGAACCTCTGATTTGTGTGAGTTGAACCAAATAAATACGGCCGATGCCGCGAACCTGTAAGGATATTGATTTTGGATTTTTTCGCACGATCAAATCAAATTGGCTTGAAATGCCTAGCATCATGGCATGTCGACCGCTCAACGCCTGGACTGGAATTTGCAACCACTGGATGTGCTGAGGCGTTGGCCAACTGATGTGGCGTTGGCGGCCCTTTTGTCCGGCGATGATTCGAACTGGTCTCGCGTGAGCGTGATTGGTGTTCCATGCGAATGGAAAACATTGCGCGCGCGCGATGGAATGTCCGCCCAAGATGTGTTGACATGGGTTCGATCGCTTGATGTGGCGCGCGCCGCCACCACAACCTTGGCGAAAAGTGAACCCCCGATGGGCGCGGGTTGGTTCACGCAATTTTCCTACGAACTTGGCGCGGTGTTGGAGCCATCGGCGCGCGCAACTTCCGCGCAATGGCCATTGGCGCAAGCCGCGCGTTGTGACAAAGCGTTTGTGTTTGATCATGAGCGGCAGCAATGGTGGTCTATCGGCGGCGCGATTGATTCAATCCATTTACGCGACACCGAACCAGTTGAGGAATTTGAATGCGATCCGCTTCAAGAGGAAATCTCCGACGCCCAATATGCCCAAGCCGTGGAGAAAACCATCGCGCTGATCCACGCTGGCGATCTTTTTCAAGCCAACATTGCGCGGCGTTGGCACAGCGAGTTGCGTGGTTGCCCGCGCGCCTTCGCATATTGCGCGCTTGCTCGCAGCGCGGCGCGTTATGGCGCATGGCTTGAAACCCCGGCGGGAATGTTGGCGAGCATGAGCCCTGAACTTTTTCTCGAACTCGATGCCAATGGTTGCGTCATTTCACGTCCCATCAAAGGCACGCGCGTCAGCGAAGTGGGCAGCGAGGAATTAGCGCGCAGCGAAAAAGACGCCGCCGAACTCCACATGATCGTGGACTTGATGCGCAATGATTTGTCGCGCGCGTGCCAGCCTGGAACGGTGAGCGTTCATCAGGCGCGCGTCATGGAGACGCATGGCACCGTGGTGCATGGCGTGGCGGAAATTCATGGGCAACTCACAACTGGTTGCGACCGCGCCGCGCTTCTTGGGTCCACACTTCCGCCGGGGTCCATCACAGGCGCGCCAAAAATCCGCGCCATGCAAGTGATCGATGAGCTGGAGAATTTTTCGCGCGGCCCCTATTGCGGCGCCATTGGATATTTCGCGGATTCGGGCGCCATGAAATTAAGCGTGGCCATTCGCACCGCGACCTTGGTCCAAACTGCGGCGCGCGCGTTCGCGCTCACGTACGCCGCGGGTTGCGGCATAACCAGCGATTCAAAGTCCTCGGAAGAAGTGGCCGAAACACACGCCAAGTTGCGCGTGCTTGAGCAGGCGACTCATTGCTCCGAGCCTTCTCATGTATAAAATTTCACGCTAGAACGCCGACAGGCAAGCAGAAATAGCGGCGCGTGCGTTGGCGTACATGCTTTTTGTTGCCGGCAAAATGAACCGCGAGCCCAAAGCGGCAACCCCACAATCACCGCGGCAAAATTTGCTTGGCTTGCACGCGCTCCACATAGCGCGCGATCTGGGCGGCGACTGTTTTTTGATGCGCTGGATTGAATGAAAAATCAAATGCAATGCCCGCGTAGGTGTTGTGCATGGAATCAATGTGCGTATGCACAAGTTTTCCAGTAGCCACCAACGGCACTGGATTATCGTTGCCCATTGAAATGCGAATCCAGAAAATACGATGGCGTGAAAGAGCGCCCGCTTCGCTTGATGCGATGCGAATGCCCACGCCGCCGCCGCCAACATTCATCAGCGTGCCGGAAATAGATGGCCCCATGGTTGGCATAAGCGCGTCGCCGCCACCAGAGGCGCCGGCGTCAATAGTTTCTCCACGGGTATGTGAATCAAATGCCAACTCATTTGCGCGCTCGGCCACGCCCACGCTGCGCGGGTCAAGCAACGGCCACATGGTGGCTTGCGGCAGTTGCAATCCCTGCAAATCAAATCGATCGTTCAGTCGCTGGCAGCGCTCGATGGATTCTGGCTTCGCCAAATAAAGCGACAATGTGTGCGCAGTTGTATCCGGCCCCGGCAAGATGGTGGTTTGGAACGCGAATCGATTTTGTCCAATCACAAACGCCGCGACCAACTTCGCGCCTTCTTTCAATTGCACCGTGCGCCCAAGCGCTTGCGGAGATTCCACTTCGATCATTTCGTCGTGCAACCCGATCAATTGACTGCGCCACATGATGTCCACGCCATCTTCAGGGGCGCCGTCGGGGCGGGCAACCGCCAACTCCAAAGCGCCACGACGTTCAAGCACTTGTTGCAAACTTTTTTGCCAATCGGTATTGCGACTTCTAGATGCGGCCATGTTTGTAGTGTAACGACGAAGGATTCCCAACGCAGTCAATGGAGATGCGTTTGCCAATGCAATGCTGCGAGGCGCCTTGGAGAAACTGTTGGCTTATGAAATGCCGCGCAAGCGATCCACCGCCGGCAATAATTCCGTCCACAATTCAGAACTTAAATCACCTTCGGGAAGTTCAACGCGCCAGTCGGTGATGTTGGCCACGGGAACGCGCACGCTTGATCCCCCGCTTAAATCCGCGCGGCTATGCGGCTGATCAAGCAACACGGTGTCGAGCGAATCGCCATCAAACTTGCGCACAATAAACCACGCCTGCTCCACGCGATCGGGATCCATGCCGCCTTCAAGCGGAGCCTGCACTTGAAACGCGCTTTGCACCAAAGCCTGATGCGCGGCGTCGCCACTGCGGCGCAAACTTGCGAAGGCCGTCGCGAAAACATCAAAGTGCCGGCGCGCGCGGGATGCTGTTGCGTCAATGGCGTGCTCGGTGGCGAACAGCGCGGCGTGCCCAGTTTCCAGCGCGGCGATGACTTGCGTGGGCCATGTCCATACTTTTTTAAATTCACCAACGGGATCCGGATGACACACCACCGCGCGCACTCCAAGCAGCGGGGAAAAACCCTCCTCGCTTCGTGCGGCGGCGCGGAATGTGTTGGATCCAGGCGCGCCATCAAGCACGGTGGCCGCAACTTCTTGCCACGGTTGCAAACACACTTCAAGGCCGGGACCAACTTCAACTTTTTCACCGACCTCTGGCATATCGCCTTCCAACAAAAGCCCAGCCATGGCGTCGATTAAAATTAAACCGGCGCGCACATGTTTGGCGGGAATTTCCATCAACTCAAGTTCAGGCCTGCCGCAGCGCCACAAACCTGTGGTGAATAAAAGAGTGGGACGTTCTTCATTGGCCTCTTCGCCGGCCACGCCAACTCCACCAACGCGCCACAACCATCGCTCGTGCGGCTTGGCTTCGGGCAAAAGAAATCCGTTCTCCAAAGTTTCACGCGGCAAGAATTGACCAGTGACCGCGTCCAAAATTCCAGCGACATCACCGAGCGCGCCGGCCAGCAACGACACCACGCGAAAGTACGCCTCATGCGGCTCACTCTGGGGCAAGATCACTTGCATACGCACAACCCACTTGCAATCGCGGATCGCTTGCAGACCTTCATCGTCTTGAATTGGAATCGCAGACTCAGCCCACACCACCGCCGGCGCATCAATTCCATCCATGGTGAAAGCCATGACCCACAACACGCTTTCCTCTTCGTTTTCTGGCGACTGCGCGTCAATGTCGCGCCCAAGCCACGCCGCGAAGGCGCTGCCAATCTCCTCGCGCGTGGGCGCCTCTTGATGCGGCCAAAAAACCACCCAACTTGATGGAAACGCATCTTCAAGCGTCCATGGCGACCCATTTGGGGCGTCGTTGTCGGGCTCGTTGGGCTCTAAATCGTCTGGTTCTACATCCATTCAAGCTCTCTCAGAGTGGGCGGCGCATCTTATGGGATCTTGCGGCAAAGTTGTTGATCTAATTTGTGACGAATTCAGATGTGTCACTTGCATTGCGCGCTACTTGGAATAGAGATGAAGTATGTCATTTGATTCCGTCCGATCCCTGCTGACGCGACTCGTACGAATTGTGCTGGGCTCCAAGCCAACGCCAGTTCCGGTGCGCGTAAGAATGGGACCGAGACGGAGCGTTCGTTAACCCTTTCACCGAACGAAAAAATGATTGGCAAGCCTCGTCCTCGTGCGAGGCTTGCTGCGTTTTAGGGCGCGTGAATTTTTACGGCGCACCAGACATTGACTTATCCGGCGGGGCGTCGTTGCCCTCATCGTCATTGTCGTCATCGTCGTCGTCATCGCCATCTTTGCCAGCATCGCCACCCGCAGCACTTGGCTTGGCCTCGCCATTTTTTGCATCACCTTTGTTCGCGGCGGATTTTGCATCGCTGATTTTCTTGCGCGCCTCCATGCGCACACGCATGGATTCTTTTTCATATTGCTCCATCAATGTTCCCAAACTTTTCAAATCGGTTGAAATGGAAATGCGCTGTGTGCCACCTTGCACGCCTTGGCGAATAGACAACATGCTCGCTGGACCTTCGGGCAATGTGAAGCCCTTGGTTTCAGTAGAGGCCATAAGACCGGCGATCACGCGCAAATCCAGCGTGGCAAACCAATCAGTATTTCCCCATGAATTTGTGTTGATTTGACCTCGAATGTCATTGCTTTTTGGAAACGTGAACTTCACGGCGTCAACGCCCATGTCGGGAGTCACGACCATGGTGACATTGTTGCCCTTGAAGTTCATGACCGTGGTCATGGGTTGGGCGGCTTTATCAATGGCGTCGATTTGCTCTTGCGTTAAATCCTGTCCAAACGCGCTGGCAAGTCGCTTCATGCGTTTGGCGTTGGGAGTCAACGTGGTGGTGATTGAATCCACGGCGCTCACGCATTTGATGTCGCTGTACAAACCGGTCTTTGCGAATGTTTCCATTATGGATTGCCAAGAGCTTTGAAATGCGGCGGCATCGCTGACTCGAAATCCAACTGTGTAGCTGGGCTTGCCTTGCATGTCGCCAAACCCAATCGCTGCGCCGCCGGTGATCATGCTGAACATGAGGCGCGTCTTCTCCATTGATTCAGTCCACGCTTGCTTCTGCTCGGGCGTGCTCCCGATGGTCATCATGGCGTCGTCGAACGTGACTTGCTTGTTCATGGCAATTCCCAAAGTGCTTTTGGAAAGGCCCGCGTACATTGGCATGCCGGCTGGAAGCAAGGCCATGTCGGCGGCACACTCTTGCTGCGTCATTCCCGCTGGCCATGCGGCGTCGCGAGTCCAATCGGTCCAAACATTCAGTTGATCTCCGCTAGCTCCCAAGGAAAAAGAAGCGCTTTTAAGCTCCGCGAACAAATCGATCAACTGCGTGGCTTGATCGCCCATGGCGTTGCCCATTTGCTGCTTGATCTGAGCGTTTTCCTTCTGTTCCGCGGTGGCCCCCGGTTCGTTCACCTGGCCTTGTGAAAAGGCCATGCCAATAAAACTCGCACCCATGCGCAAGTTGTCCCCTTGCTCGCGCATGATTGTTGCAAGATCAAGTCGCCCGCTCACCGCGCCGGCTGGAAGTTGCTTCAACAGCGCGCACGTGGCCGCGCCAGCCGCTGGAATTTCATATGGAGTTTTTTGCGCGCCCACCACAACCATGTCGTTGGGTAGCAGCGCCAAACTGGTGCGCTTGGTTTTGGCTTTCACATTTTCTTTTGTGGCGCCAGGAATTTTCATCGCCACGAACGAGCGAATGTCTGGGCCACCCATCGCGTCTTGGTTTGGATCATTCTCATCGAACACGGGCATCACAACCCAGAACAACACGGGCTGATCCAATGGAATTTCCAGCGTGGTTTTTATATTTGTCTTGAGCAATGTCTGAATGGCTTTGGATGACGGGATCATGCCTCGAATTGGCCCGCCAATGGAGTCAAGTTGCGTGGACAGCCCCTCGGCTGCGGCGGCGTTGGGGATAAAAATCACAGCAACGGCGTCGGTGGGAACAAGCGCCGCTAAATCAGCGGGCACGTCAATGGTTGGTCCAATGTTGGCGCTTTGAGTTGCGGCAATGGGCGGAATGTTTTTCGCGGCGGGCGCAATTGGCGCGGTGGATTGCGCTTGCAAAACAAGAACGCTGGAAAAAATTGTTGCGATGATCATTGGTGTTGCTCCGTGAGATTGCGAGTGTGAGGACCCCGACTTGGGATGACAATGTTAACCACTTTCATTGCACCAATCGGTGGCAAGAATGCTTGCGTTGTGGCCTGTGCTTTCGGACAGTGTTGAAGCCAATGGCGCGAGGCGATTCGTTTTTGTTCAAGATCCGCGCGCGCCACGGCGCTTCGGTTCACGCCACAATATTCACAAGCCGACCTGGAACCACGATAATTTTCTTGGGGGTTTTACCCGCGAGCATTTCTATCACTTTTGGATCGGCCAAAGCCATCTTTTCTATGGCGTTGGCATCCGCGGTGGATGGAACGAGCAAGCGCGTCTTCACTTTGCCGCACAGTTGTACGGCGAGTTCAATTTCATCGTCGATCAACAGCGTGGTGTCAACGGTTGGCCAACTCGCGGTGGAAAGCGCCTCGGCGCAACCCAGCTTGTGCCAAATTTCCTCGGCGAAGTGCGGCGCGAAAGGCGCCAGCAATTTCACGAAGCGGATCAGTTGATCGCGCGTCAAGCCGCCGTCGGCCGTGCTGGCCAACGTTGTGCTGCGCGTGGCGGCGTTGACCACTTCAATCAGCGTGGCGATTGCGGTATTGAATGCCAATCGCTCAATGTCCTCACCCACTTTTTTGCTGGCGCGGTGCAGAAGTTTTTCAAGCGCGGCGTCGCACTTTGCGGCCAACAACAATTCGCCGGTGCGCTCATCCACCGCAAGACGCCATGCGCGCTGCAGAAAGCGGAAACTGCCGGCAATGTCGCGGGTGTTCCATGGCTTGGACGCCTCAAGCGGACCCATGGACATTTCATACAGGCGGAATGTGTCGGCGCCAAAGTTGGCGATCACATCGTCGGGATTCACCACGTTCTTCAAGCTCTTGCTCATCTTGGCGATCACTTGCTTCACGGATTGCCCGGTGGATTTTTCCGTGAACACGCCGTCGCTGATTTCTTGGACGGTGTCCGCGGGCGCAAGTGAACCATCGGCGCGCTGATACGCGAAACTGGTGATCATGCCTTGGTGAAAAAGTTTCGCGAATGGCTCCGGAGTGGTGACGTGGCCTAAATCAAAAAGCACCTTGTGCCAGAAACGCGCGTACAACAAATGCAACACGGCGTGCTCCGAGCCGCCCACATACAGGTCCACGCCGCGCTCGCCCATCCAATATTTTTGCGCCTCCGTGCTGACAAAGCGCGTGGTGTTTTTGGGATCGCAAAATCGCAGGTAATACCAGCAGGAACCAGCCCAATTTGGCATGGTGTTGGCCTCGCGCTTCACGGGCGTTTGCGGCGGCAAGTCGGCGGCGCTTACGCCAGCGGCACCGGCGGTGGTGTTGATCCACGCAACGGCCTTGCCAAGCAATGGCCGCGGCGTGTCGCTTTCAGTGGGTTTAAAATCTTCAAGTTCAGGCAACCGAACCGGCAACGCGCTTTCTGAAATGGCGTACGGCAATCCGTCGGGCGCAAACACAACTGGAAATGGCTCGCCCCAATAACGCTGGCGACTGAAGAGCCAATCACGCAAACGATAATTGACGCGCTTCTTTCCAATACTGCGCTGGTCCAGCCACGCGATTATTTTTTCCTTGGCCGCAGATGTGGTCAACCCATCAAGCGAAACTTCGGCGTTGCTACTTGCGGTGGCGATGCCATCTTGAACATACGTGGCTTCAGTTTCGCTAGCGCCGCCATGTGACGCGGACGCGATTTTATTTTCGCCGGCATCGTGTGGCGGCAACACCACAACGCGAATTGGAAGGTTGAACGCTTTGGCGAATTCGTGGTCGCGCGGATCATGCGCGGGCACGGCCATGATGGCGCCCGTGCCATAATTCAGAAGCACATAGTCCGCGGTCCAAATTGGAATGTTGGCGCCCGTGGCTGGATTCACTGCAAATAGCCCTGTGAATACGCCCGTTTTTGTCTTGCTTTGCGATTGACGGTCAATATCGGATCGGCGCCGCGAGGCCGCCACATAGTCGCTGAGTTCTTTTTGCGCGGCGGGGTTGGCGTGCGCAACGGCAAATTTCACCAACGCATGTTCAGGCGCGACGACCATGTATGTCGCGCCAAACAACGTGTCGGGCCGCGTGGTGAACACACCCAATTTTTCCGGCGCGATGGCGGCGACATCGTTGCCCGCATGCACCGCGAAATAAATCTCCGCGCCCTCACTGCGGCCAATCCATTCCGCTTGCTGCGTGCGCGTGCTCTCGGGCCAATCAACCAACTGCAAATCATTCAGCAATCGCTGCGCATATTTCGTGATGCGAAACATCCATTGTTTGAGTGGCTGTCGCATCACGGGAAATCCGCCGCGCTCGCTCTTGCCATCGATCACTTCTTCGTTGGCAAGCACGGTTCCAAGCTTGGGACACCAGTTCACAAGTTGCTCGCCCAAATACGTGAGACGCATGTTGTCAATCGCCTGTCGTTGCTCGCTCGCATCGCACTCGCTCCATAACTTGCTGATGTTGTTGGGCAATTCAACACGGCGCGCGCCGGACTCGAACTGCTGCATCAACTGAGAAATTGGCCGCGCTTTCCGCGCCGACTCGTCATACCACGCGTTCCAACATTGCAGCCAAATCCACTGGGTAAAGCGCACATATTCGGGGTCAATGGTGGCAAACTCACGGCTCCAGTCGTATGAAAAGCCAAAGCGCTTCAACTGCTTGCGAAATGTTTCAATGGCGCTGCTTGTGGTCAGGCGCGGATGCACGCCGGTCTGCACCGCGTACTGCTCGGCTGGCAAACCAAACGCATCCCAACCCATGGGGTGAAGAACATTGAAGCCTTGCATGCGCTTGGCGCGCGCGGCAATATCGGTGCCGATGTATCCAACTGGATGCCCAACATGCAAACCCGCGCCCGACGGATAGGGAAACATGTCGAGCACATAAAATTTTGGCTTGGACGCGTCAAAGCCGGCGTCGCCTGGATTGCGCATGATGAACGAGCCGCTCTCCTGCCACCATGCTTGCCACTTGCGCTCAATTCCATCGGCGAAGGCGGCGTCATATCGAAATGGGGTTTCCAACTCGGTCATGAATGGCGAAGCCTACAAAGTCTTGCGGTTCACGGCGCGGATCAACATGCGCCGATCATTGCGTGGCGCTTGCTGATCGGCGTGCGAACATGCCAAAAGCCAGTCAAACATGTTCACATTGAAATACGTCAGTCCTTCAACGCGCGCGCAGGAGTTGGCGGTGTGTGGTTCACATCTTGTTGAACATGCTTGATCGCCTCGCCCACCAAGTAGAAGGAACCCGTGACCACGATCAAATCCTCGCGGCTCACGGCGCGCGTGGCAATTTCTAGGGCTTCAGGCAGATTTTTGGCCACCTGGCTCATTTTGCCGCTGCGCTCCGCAAACATTTTTTGCAAATCTTCCGGCGACGCCGCTCGTGGCGTGGTGGTTGCGCGCGTGAAGATCACTTTGTCCGCGCCAAGATTCACCTTGTCAAGCATCGATGGCACATCCTTGTCGGCGCAGCAACCAAAGATGCAGACCATGCTGTCGTAGGGAACATGCGCGCCAACGCACTTCATCAAACTTTGCACGCTCGCGGGATTGTGCGCGCCGTCCACAAGAATGCGCGGACGTTCGCTGATCACTTCCATGCGGCCAGGCACTTTGACATTGCCAAGTCCACGCGTAACTTTATTTTCTGGGCAATCAAATCCGCGGCTCTTTAAAATGTCCACGGCGGAAAGCGCCAGACCGCAATTGGAACTCTGGTGCTCGCCTGGAAGCGGCACTGGCAAATGTTCCAATCGACTGGTCTTGGTGTACAAACACACGCGGGCGTGTGGGCCGAGATCCGGATCCGAGCAGAAGCGGCTGGAGAACTCAATGTCCTTGTTGACCACGCGCAGATCCGCTCCAACTTTACTGGCGACATCGCGGAATACCTTTTCCACATCGGCTGGTGGATCAAACACCAAGGCGGTCACGCCCTTCTTGAAAATACCGGCTTTTTCACGGGCAATGAGCGGCAATGTGTTGCCCAACAACTTGCAGTGATCGAAGTCGATCGTGGTGATCACGCACACCTCCGGAGTGATCACGTTGGTGCTGTCAAGACGGCCACCCAGGCCCACTTCAATCACCGCGATGTCCACGGCTTCGTTGGCGAAATACTTCAAGCCAATCGCCGTCATGACCTCGAAGAAAGTCACTTGCTCCGTCAACTTCAATGTGGCTTTGGCAACCTTGCGTATCAAATCAACAAAATCATTTTTGCTGATGAGCTTGCCGTTCACAACAACGCGCTCACGCACGTCCACCAAATGCGGACTCACAAACTCGCCAACCGTGTAACCGCACTCGCGCATGATGCTGGCGATCATGGCAACGGTGCTGCCCTTGCCAACGGTGCCCGCGACATGCACGGTCTTCACTTGATCTTGGGGATTGCCAAGCAGCGCGAGCAACTTGCGCATGCGATCCAATTTGAAAGCGTTGTCCGAGTATTGAACATTGCGAATCTTTTCGTAGTCGGTTCGATCATGCAACCAACGCAAGCACAACGGGTAGGTCGACAAATCTGGAAGTTTCGCCGCCTTCACTTCGGGCTTGGCTTCAACCGTGGACTTCACAGGTTTCAGGACGGGTTTAACGGACTTTTTTGTGGTCGTGCGTGACATGGGATCGATAGTATGAAATTTAGGGCTGCAATTCAAATCGAAGTGCTTAAGACGCTATTTCATAAACACTTATGTAAAAATCGCTGCAATCCAATTTGGCATCAATTTCACCCTGGTGGCGCGGAGTGACGCTTTGGCGTGGATTGTTCTAGCGCCATTCATGCTTTGGATAACGCCGACGCAATTCATTGCGCAACTGCGGATAGAGCGTCTTCCAAAATCCACCAAGGTCGCTTGTGACTTGCAGTGGCCGCATGTTGGGACCCAGAATTTCCAGAACGATTGGCGCGCGACCGCCGCCAACCGCGGGAGTGGTTTCAAGTCCATACAACCATTGAATTTTTCCGGCCGCACGCGGCGGCGCGCCAACTTCATATGTGATGGGAATGGGACGGCCACTTGGCACCGCAAGTGTGGTGGGCGCCATGCGCTCCACAAAGCGTTGATCCTCATAGGAGAGCGCGTCACGCACCGCGGCTAAGCAAGCGCGTGTTTGCAACTCGCTGGCGCGCACCGCTCCGCTGACAATCTCAAGTTGTATGCACTGCACATCGTGCGAGTCGTACGCAAGAAGATTTTTTTCTGGAAACCATTGGGCCACGCAACGAACGCGTTGAATCCACTGCGTGACCTCGTGATTCCACAGTGGCAACTCCAACACGCCCTCTTGAATCTTGCAAACAAGAATCGAACCCGCTTGCGCCAAATCTTTGGGTGGACGACTGGTTGTGTTCAACACGATTTCGTCGAATGTTTTTTGCTCGGCTTCCTCAACGGCCCGAAGCGTGTCATTCCAGCGTGTCACGTGCGCCGTGACAAATCGCTGTGGACAGGCTTTTTCAAGCCATTCTTGCTGAATCGGCGCGACCATGGAAAGCAACTGCGCGGTTGGATCGCCGGGATTCTCGCGCGCTTGAAGCGCGATCATAAATCCCGCGTGCTCCACCACGGAGTCGCGGTCAATCAACGCTTTGCGGCGACCCGACGCCAACACATGCGGCCGCTGCGTATCGGGCTTCCACACAACATGATCCGCGTAGCCGGCCACAATTGACATGGTGATATTTTCCAGCGAGTCATCCGTGTCCGGCGCGTCGGGCAATCGCAACGCCTGGCGCGTGGCTTGCTCAAGCCGCTCGGCGGCGCGAGAGACTTCGCGAATCGCCTCGTCGGACACTTCGATCGAGCGCGGCAACTTGCGGGCTTGCCATGCGTCTAAAATTCTTTCGCGCGCCAACATATCGCTGGGCTGATCAAACTGTTGCAACGCGTGCAACAACGCCGCCGCGGTGGCCCCGCGCACAATGTCGCGCTCGCAAAATATCGCGGCCCATCGTGAGGCGCGGCGCAGACATCCACGTTGCGCTGCCTCTGTCAACATGCGCGCCACCCTGGGCGGCGCGGGGATGCGGCTCATTTGTTTGCCCCACTGAGTCAACGCGCCAGACTTGTCGATCGCATCCAGCGCCTGAAGATTTTCCACCGCGCGCTTGAGCGAGTCGGCGCCGGGGCTTTCAATCCACTTGAAATCACCGTGATTTCCAGCCAAAGCGGCGGCCAGCATGACGGCCTCGGACAATTCACTGCGTTGAATTTCGGGCACATCAAATGCATCGCGCTTGGCGTGATCCATTTCGGTCCACAGACGGACACAACAGCCAGCCTGCGTTCTACCCGCGCGACCCGCGCGTTGATCGGCGGCGGCGCGACTGATGCGCTCGGGACGAAGAGTGTCAATGCCGCGCTTGGCGTCGTAACGATGAATGCGCGCGTAGCCCGAGTCCACCACGGCGCAAATTCCCGGCACCGTGATTGAAGTCTGCGCAACATTTGTGCACACCACAATGCGGCGGCGCTTGGATGGGTCAAGCGCGGCGTCTTGCTCTTGCGCTGGCATGGATCCATGCAGTCGACGCACATCGATGTCGGTGTTTGCAACCAGCCCTTGCAACGCGCGCGCGGTCGCGTCAATTTCGGCCGCGCCTGGCATGAACACAAGCACATCACCGTTCATGCGCCGCGCCAACTCCACGGCTTCTTGCGCCGCGAACTGCGGCATGTCCTTCCACGCTGGCTCGCGGCGATATTGAATATCAATTGGAAAGTTGCGGCCGCTGGCATGCACATGCTCCGCGGCAAGCGCGGTGGCGAGCGCGTTTGCATCCAACGTGGCGCTCATGACAATAAAGGCCAAATCAGCGCGTTTTGCCTGTAATTGCGCCACCGCGGAAATGGCCATGTCGGCCTGCAAAGAGCGCTCGTGAAATTCATCCACGATCACAACGCCCACGCCGCGCAATTGCGGATCCGCAAGCACCATGCGCAAAAATATTCCTTCGGTCACAAACCCAATGCGCGTATTGGCGCTCCACGCGGATTCAAAGCGCGTACGAAAACCAACCACGTCGCCCAACGTTGTTCCCATTTCGCTGGCCACGCGGCGCGCCACCAATCGCGCCGCCAATCGCCGTGGCTCCAACACAAGAATAGTTCCCTTCGCTCCCTGCTCCGCCAGAATCTGTGGCAACTGCGTGGTTTTTCCTGAGCCCGTTTCCGCGGTCACAATCAGGCGCCCATTTCGCGACAGCGCAACGATCAATTGCTCGCCCATCAATCGAATGGGAAGCGCCGCGGTGTCGGATGTCATCGAGTCACAAGCCGAGTTCTCACATCATCCAAGAACTTGGTGATCTGTCCTTGTTCCTTCGGAGTGCTACTGCCTTCGATCTCGCCCTGCCAAAAATCCAAGAACCCATTGGCGCCGCGGTCGCTTAAATTTCCGCCACCCGTCATACGGCTTTGCCGCTCCTCATTGCGCTTGCCTTGCTCGCGCATGGCGTCAAGACGATCGGAATCCGATTTGGATTCCTCTTTGCCGGTGGCCACCTTTTCCATTTTGCGCTGCCACGAAATCACCCACTCATCTATGAACGCTCCGCGCTTGGATGGCGGCAACCCCATGTAATCTTTTGCGCCTTGGACCAGCACATCCTTGGCGATCATCTT
>CANKBX010000036.1 GCA_947480055.1 Planctomycetaceae bacterium | reverse complement strand
GGCCAAACCCACGCCTTCCCAGCCTAAATACAGCAAAATCAAGTTGTCGGCCATCACCAATGTGCACATGGCCAGAATGAAAATACTCACGCCGTTGAAGAAGCGCGCGTAGCCCTTGCCAACATCGGCCTCCATATATTCAGTCGCATAAATGGCGATGAGCGTTCCAAGGCCAGTGACAAAGAGCAGCCAGAACAACGTGAGGCTGTCCACATACAAACTGACATCCGCTTGCAATGCGTGCCATTTGTTTTGATCGCCCCAGCGGAAATTCATCCAGTCCCACAAGTGCACCACCACGGGCGCGCCCGCGTCGCCGCGCAAGAAATATAATTTCAACACAAGCGCGAATGAGCCTGCGAGCGCCAGCACGGTGATCCAACCTGGCAGTTTGCTTTTCACGCGCAACGCGCAGCACAAGCCGGTCAACACAACTGAAATTGCTGGAAGTAAAAGAATCCAGCCGGTCCATCCAAGTTCTGGCGATGGGATTGCGTTCACGATGGCCGTGACCACCGCGTGCGCGGGTGAATCTGCGTGCGTGTCTGTAATTGAAAGCATGGGAATCATTCGTGCAACTCCGACCACGCCTCTGAACTAAGCGTTTCTTTGCGGCGAAATAGAAGAATCACAAGTCCAAGCGCAAGGGCCGCCTCGGCCGCGGCGATGGTCAAGATAAAGATCACAAAGATTTGTCCGCCCGTGTCCATGCGCATTCTTCCAAACGCAATGAAGGCCAACGCCGCGGCTTGGAACATGATTTCAGTGCACAGGAACATGAGAATCATGTTGCGTCGCACAAGAAAACCAACCAGTCCAATGGTGAACAGAAGCGCGCTCATGGCCAATGTGATTGTGACCGCGTGCGAAGCGCCGAATTGACTGGCCGCCAAAAGGTGTGTCATGCGCGGCCTCCAGGAGCGGCGCGCTCGTGATCTGGAACATCAAGAACAATGCGGCGAAGACCGGCGGCGTCTCGCGCCTCGTCCTCGCCAAATTCAATTTGACGGCGCGCTAAAACCACCGCGCCAAACATAGCCATGAGCAAGATGATTCCCGCCAGTTCCAAGCTCGCTGGATAGCGCGCCACAAGATCAAGGCCGACCATTTGCGTGTTGTCAATTTTTCCCGCCGCGTCCACCGCGACATTTTTCACGGTGCCGTCGGCTTGCGTCACTTGCGTTTGCACAATGCTGCCATGAATTGCGGCGTTTGGAGCCACAGTGACCGATACGGCGCTGGCGTCGCCGCGCTTGACAATGTTCAGCAAATACTTGGGCATCATCACAAGGGCTTCAGATTGTTGGCGCGCCACTTTTTGCTCAAGGCTTGACTCAGCAAGAACTGCGGTGCTTGGTATGCGCTCCACAACCGCCGCGAGCGTTCCCAACAAAATAAATCCAACGAGCACAGCGGCCATGGGCTCGCGTGGAACACGGTCGTAATCACTGTCATCATCAATGTGGCCAATGGAATCGCGCGGGCCTTGATCCGCCAACATGAGCACAAACATATAGGTGATCAAGATCGCGCCGGCGTACACAATAATCAGCGCAAATGCCATGAATTCCGCTTGTAAAAGCAGGAAAATAACGGCTGAGGCCACCACGGTGACAATGAAATACAACGCCGCAAATACGGGCCGCGGATGGGTGATCACGCGCACTGCGGCGTACAAGCCAATGACAACCAGCGCAATAAGAAGAGCGATTGGAACGCCAGCTGATGGGGGACCCGCAAGTCGCAGAGCTTCACTTATGAAAATTCCCGCGCCCGCGAGCGCCACAACGGCGCCGCCGCGACGCAGCGAAGGTTTGCTTGGTCGCAAAATATAAAGCAACCCAAATGCTGCGATGGCGCTTGCGATATAGAAAGGAAGAAGTGGCATTGAGTGTGGACGGGTGATTCGCGTTCAGTGCGTTTAAGTTTGTGGAGTGAATCGCAGGAGTCATTCCTGCGGTGAGCGAGGGAGAGTAAGCGGCGTTTGGGCTCATCGCAAGCAGTGGAAATGATTTTTTAGACTTGATTTTATGCCGGCGCCCTGTGGCGTTGGCAGGATGCATCATTGGGGATTTTGCGCGCGCATTCACTCCGAATTTTAGAGATAATTTGTCGGGCTTTGGTTGGAACTTCAACGTGGCTTCGGGTTTGCAACAAGCCATTCAACCGCCCATGTCCGAGTGGGTTACAGTGCCATCATGCTTACGCAGTGGTGGAAAATTCTGCCCAACGCCATCACCACGGTGAGGTTGCTTTTTGCCGCAGCGACACTTGTGCTTTTAGACATTCTCAGTCGAACCCCGCTTCTGGATCGCGGCGCGCTGGGGTGGTGGGTGTGCGGGATTTTTGTCACAGCGGCGCTGTCAGATGTGCTGGACGGTTGGTTAGCACGGCGATGGAATGTGGTGACCGCGTATGGCCGCGTGATGGATCCCTTTGTGGACAAAGTTTTGATACTTGGAACATTTATTTTCTTGGCGGCGCCAGGATTGGCAACGGGTTCAACAGATTCGCGAATTGTTGGCAGCGGCGTTGCCGCGTGGATGGTGGTTGTCATGGTGGCTCGTGAATTGTTGGTGACCAGCGTGCGCGGATTTTTGGAGGGCATGGGAAAGCCATTTCCAGCGGATCGATTTGGCAAGGGTAAAATGTTCATGCAAAGCGTCGCCGGTCCGTGGTGCGTGTTCGCCGCCAGTGAGACTTGGATCATGAATTACGATTTTTGTCGAGTGGGCCATCAAGCGGTGTTGTGGATGGCGGTGGTGTTGACCGCGCTGAGTGGTATTCCAGCACTTTGGCGCGCGGGGTCGTTGTTGCGAGCTCCGGAGAATGGAAATACCAATGCAAGGGCGCCCCATTGATCTACGAAGTGAATAAATATTGTGCGGGTGCGCCGTGAGTTGGCTGAAACAAAAAAAATTAATGAGTCCACAGGCTTTGCTGAGATCGCTTGGCGTTGTGCGTTGGTGCGGCGTGACCGTCTGCGGACTTGGACACATGTGGCCAGCGTCGGGCACGTGGGGAAGCCTTCCGCCAGTGATTTTGGCGGCATTTTTAGCTTGGTTTGGAGTTTCTCACTCCGTGTGGATCGCCACCATGTTGGGCGTGGCGTTTGTGGCAACGGTGATGTGTTTGATGTGGGGCGATGCGGCTGAGCGCGCGATTCGAAAAAAAGATCCATCGCAAGTTGTGATTGATGAAGTGGCGGGGCAGGCCGTGGCGCTTGTGTTGGTGTGGACTCCGGCGCTTGCCGCAGGCGGCATGGCGTCTTTACATAATGGACTGATCACCGCAGGCAGCGCGTTTCTTTTGTTCCGCGCGTTCGACATTCTCAAGCCGCCCCCAATTCGTGGCTTGCAGAAATTTCACGGCGGCGCCGGAATTGTGATTGATGATCTTGCCGCGGGTGTGGCGGCGGGACTTACTCAGTTGCTATTGCGCGCGCTGTTTGGATAAATTTGCGCGCCCTTGATCGCGTCACATCTCGAATTGTTTTTACAACGCGCTTGGAAATACTGCGCCGAGAATTATTGCGCGCTCGTGATCGTTTTTTCTTCCAAGTCCATTGTGCTGGGCGCTTCTTCCTTCTTGGGCCGAATCAACATCATGGTCACGAATACATAGATGCTTGTCACCGCCATCATTCCAGAGAGCGTGACTTGAGTGCCTTCTCTGCCTTGTTGATATAGATCCCAGGCGCGCATGCCCAGCAACAACGCGCTGACCAACGGCATGATCATGGCAAGATGAATTCCCACCATTCCAACTTTGTAGTTGCGCTTAATCAGAAGGCTCATGATCGTCAGCGCCAAGCTTAAAACAGCTAGAATAATAGGCAAAAGCGCGGCTCCCCAGCCAGTTTCATTTTGTGTTGTGAGTTTGAAACCCAACATGGCTGTTCCAAACAGCAGAATTGAATAACTGAGCGAGATGCAGGCGAACCAGATGGTGCGAAGTGGGGGCATGATGTTTCCTTTTTAAATCAGAGCGGACGTTCTTTTCTCATATCGACTTTTGCTTCCAGAACAGTTCGAAGATTGCACATGTACCAACGCCAACTTTCAGCGTCGTTGGCGGCAACCAAGATCATGTCCGAGTTATCAATAAATGGACCATGCCGGTGAATCACGCGCGCGCCCTCCTCGGATTCAGGCGTGACCACCCATTCAATGGGAACAGCTTCATCATCAAGACCAACGGGCCAACCCCACGTCACTTTGCCGCCTGGATCAAAATCAAGAATTGGAACTTCAAATGAGCGGCGGAACTTGGAATCCCAACCCAACTTCATGGTGCCGCCCTTGCGTAGATCCACTTCGGCTGCAAGCGTGAGCCAACGCGTCAGGCCGTCGGCGGTGGTGAGGCACGCGAAGACATCCTCATGATGTGCCGCGATGGTTTCCTTGAGCGTGATCCAAATACCGTTGTTCTCTTTTCGTACCACAATGAAAGCCTATCTCAGAGTTGAATTTGTGGCGCAGTTGAAAATATGCGCGTCGCAGTCAAGCGCCTACTTTGTCGGATTTTTGCGCTGCCTTTGATTGGGACAAGTTCGCAAAAAATGATTGCGTGAAAAAACCAACAAAACTAAGGGCTGTTGTGGCAAAAGCCCAGGCTGGAAGTCGAGGTGAACCTTCGCCCCACAACTGCGAGAGCCCCCAAGAAATCAGCAAGCTTCCAGCCGTTGCGGTGACGGCGATCTCGGCGCTGCGGCGCATGAACAATCCAAGAAATAAACCAATCGAGCTTGCGGCAAGAATGGAAGCGCCAAACAGCGTGCGCTCTGGCGGATCCAGCGTGCTCCAAAATCTGTTGGCGGCATCAAGTGTTTGGTGCTTCAGTGTGATCTCGTCGCTTTCATTGGGTGCCCAAGCGGCGGCGAGCGCCTCGGTAAATCCAGCAGCGCGATGCTCGGCGATGGCTCTTGCTGGATCGGCGGCGATCAAACCACGGTCAATGATGGCCGCGGAAATAATCAGCGCAACAAGCGCGGCGACAAGCATCACAGTGATCGCAAGCGCAAATCGATACGCAAGCAACGCAATGATTATGCCAGCGAACGCGCCAAGGATGGCGCTGCCCCAAGGCGGCAGCCAAGTGATGCCGATCCATTCACCAAGCAACACGCCTGCAGGAATTCCTCCAACAAATCCCGCCACAACAACCGCGCGCCGAACAATGCGCCCGCCAAATGCCCACAGCACGGATCCACTCATGATGGATATGACAGAGCCAAGCCAAGAAAGCGCCAGCAGGGGAATAAACACGATCTTCTATCGGCTCACGGTTATGCTGATCGCCACTGCGAGAGAGATTCAAGCTATGTTTTTGAATGGATTCAATTGGAATTTGCTTAAGATTCTCACATCGAAGGTATGTGCCGTTGGATTATTTGAAAGTGGTTGGACATGAGTGATCCCAATAAATTTCCCCCGATTATTGCAGCGCCCGTTGATGATCCCGTTGTGGCGCGGGTGGGATTTCTTGGACCCAAAGGAACATTTAGCCATATCGCAACGCTTGCGCATTTTGGCGTCGGCGTGGAATTGATTGAACTGCCCAACATTGAAAGCGTTTTTGAAATGGTCGATCGCGGACTGTGCAGTCACGGCGTGGTTCCATATGAGAACGCGATTGGTGGAAGCATTGTGGAAACGCTGGACGCATTTCAAGAGCGCTCCACGAGTATTTGTGGCGAAACTTTGGTGGTGGTGAACCATTGCGTGCTGTCCAAGGGATCTCTCGATGAGATTGTCCGGATTTTTTCGCGTGGCGAAGTATTTGCGCAGTGCCGCAAGTGGCTCGCGCAACGATTTCCCAATACGCCCTTGATTGCCGTAAGTAGCACCGCCGCAGCTGCCGAGGAAGCGGCACGTGATTCAAGTTCGGCGGCCATCGCCTCCACCGTGGCGGGGTCGATGTTCGGCTTGAGCGCGCACTTTCAGGACATCGAAGATCGCCCTAACAATATCACGCGATTTTTAATTTTGGGCGCCGATATCGCGCCGCCAAGTGGAAACGATCGCACCACAATCATGTTTGCCACCGCCAATCGACCGGGCGCCTTGGTTGATGTGTTGGATTCGTTTCGCAAGCATGGAGTGAACCTCAGCCACATTGAAAAGAGACCAAGTGGCCGCGAAAATTGGACCTACACTTTCTTCGTGGACGCCGATGCGCATCAAATGGACGACTCGCTGAAAAATGCCTTAAACACGGCTCGCGAGCACGTTTCTTCGCTGCAAGTCTTGGGCAGTTATCCCGCCGCTCAAAGGCCATCGTGATGGATGACGCACGCAAACATCTCCCCGATCAATTTTCGCAGGCACAGAAACTTGCCGCAACGGATGCGAACTCTCTCGTAAAGATGAACGTTGAGGCGGAGTACGCCCCGAATAATTTAGCCAATGAAAAAAGTCCATATCTTTTGCAGCACGCGTTCAATCCAGTCCCGTGGTTTCCATGGGGCGACGCAGCCATTGCGCAAGCGCGTCTGCGCGATGTGCCATTGTTGGTGAGCACTGGCTACAGCACGTGCTATTGGTGCCACGTGATGGAGCGCGAATGTTTTGAGAACCCCGACATCGCGCGCTTGATGGGCGAGAAGTTTGTGTGCGTGAAGGTGGACCGCGAGCAACGACCGGATCTTGATGCGCTGTGGATGACCGCGTGCCAAGTGTTCACAGCCATCACCGAAGGTCGTTCAAGTGGCGGTTGGCCGCTGCATGTATTTCTAGAGCCCAAAACATTGCGTCCATTTTTTGCGGGCACTTATTTTCCACCAACACCCGCGCATGGAAGAATTAGTTTTCCACAATTGCTCACGCGCATGTCGGATGCGTGGCTTCACAAGCGCACCGACATAGAAGCGCAGGCCAACGAACTCACGCGCTTGATTGAACAAGAGTTGCAACTTGGGGCGCATCGCAAGCCGTTGGATGAGGACATGGAAATAAACACCGCGCGCGCGTTGCTTACATTTCATGACGCGGTCAACGGCGGCTTTGGTGGCGCGCCTAAATTTCCGCAGCCTTCGTTGCCGCTATTTTTGCAGGCTGTCTGCGGGGAAATGGCACATCCAGCGCTGGTTCGCACGCTTGATGCAATGGCGTTGGGCGGGGTGCGCGACCAACTTGATGGTGGCTTTCACCGCTACGCAGTTGACGCAACGTGGACAGTTCCACACTTTGAGAAGATGTTGTACGACCAAGGGCAGTTGCTTTTGTTGTACGCGCGGCAAGCAAGTGTGGGTGGCGACGAATTTTTTACGGCTGTCACGCGCGAGCTCGCGGAATTTTTGCTTGGTGTTATGCGTTTGCCCAGCGGTGGTTTCATGGCGGCCATAGACGCCGAGGTGGATGGGCGCGAGGGATTGAATTATATTTGGTCCAAGCATGAGGTTGCGCGCGCGCTACAGCGTGCTGGCCTTGAAAAAGATATGCCCCTGGCCGTTGACGCGTTTGGTCTAGATGCTTCTCCCAACTTTCGCGACCCACACCATCCGGAAGATGAGCCCAAATTTGTTTTGGTGTTGCGGGCGCGGCCGCAGTTGTTGGCGCAGAAATTAAATATGCAGCTTGCCCAGTGGTCAACGCGTTACACCGCGGTTCGCCAAGCATTGCTTGCGGAGCGCGCGCTGAGAAAATCTCCGCGCATGGACCACACGCTTATCGCGGGGTGGAATGGTTTGGCTATTGAAGGTCTTGCCGAAGCTGGGCGCTTGTGCAACGAGCCGCGCTGGATTGAAGCGGCGGCGCGCGCGGCTGATGATGTGTTGACGCAATTAAGTGCGCCAAATGATCAGCATTCGCGCGTGAATTCCACCGCGACGAATGTGTCCAATCCTGCAATTGCACACGACACCCTGTATCGCTCCGCCAAAGATGGCATTGTGAGCGGTCCTGGTTTTCTTGAGGATTACGCCTGCTTTTCGGCCGGTTTGTTGGCGTTGGCGCGGGCCACCAATGACCCACGTTGGTTGGCGCATGCCACGGCCATTGTGCAAAGCGCTTGCGAGAAATTTTGGCGCGCTGATTCGGGTTGGGTGGAGGCGCTTGCAAACAACAGCGGTCGTATTGCAGCCATCAGCGGCGTTGATGATGGCGCGGTTCCTTCTGGCGCTGGTGTGATCACGCAGTGTTTGGTCACGTTGGCGCAGTTGACGCGCAATAAAATGTGGGCGGAGCGCGCCTTTGACGGGCTTGACCGTGCCAGTGGCGCAATTGCGCAGAAGGCAACTTCCGCGGCGCGGTCTTTAATGGCGGCACGGGAGTTGCGCGTGTTGTTGCCTAGTCGTGTGCCTGGAGGCGCCGCTCCTTCGCCTGTTCGCATGGAGTTGGTCGCCATGAATCACTCGTTTGATCAATTTGAATTGCGCATTGACATTGACGCGGGCCACCATGTGGCGGCGCACGACATTGAAGCGACTACCGCAATCGCCAATGCTTCCGTAACCGCCACGCCTTCCGCACCTAATATTGCATCGCTCAGTGGCATGGAAATTTCCGCGCGCGACAGTGGCGTGAAGTTGAAATGCATATTCCCCAAGCCGACGCGCCGCGCCGATGATTCTGCTTGCTATCAAGGTAAGTGCGTGATTCAGGTGAGCGTGATCACGCCAAGACCCACGCCGCGGCCATTACGATTAAGCGTGCGCATGCAGGTTTGCTCGGATATTTCCTGTTTGGCGCCGGAAGATCGATTGATTGAAGGTTGATCCATGGCTGTTTCAAATATTCAAGACATTCAATTTTCTGAATCTTTCTATGCTCATCAGTCATGAAACGAATCGCGCTTATTTCCACCGGCGGCACCATTGAGAAGACTTACGAGGAGCTTGGCGGCACGCTGAAGAATCACGTCAGCGTGCTTGATGTCATGTTGACGCAACTCGAATTGCGCGGCGTGGATTCCGTAACCCGCGTGGCGCTGATGAACAAGGACAGTTTGGAGATGAGCGATGTCGACCATGACTCGATCGCAGCCGAAGTGGTGAAGCAATGCCAAAGTCACGATGGCGTGATTGTGGTTCATGGCACCGATCGCCTGGCCAAAAGTGGCGAGCGCACATTGGAGCGGTTGCTCGCGAGTGGCGCGCCAATGAAGCCCGTTATTTTTACTGGAGCCATGCGTCCGTGGGAACTTCGCAAGACCGACGCCACGCAAAATCTCACCGAGGCATTGCTGGCCGTGCAAATTGTTTCGCCTGGCGTGTATGTGGTCATGCACAATCATGTTTTGCAATTTCCTGGCGTCACCAAAGACCTGGACACCATGACGTTTGTGAAAAAATCATAAATTCATTTGCTTCAAAGAGCGGGGGTCTCATTCGCACGCGCTTGTGAAAATTTCTTTACACTTGTGCCACCTATGAGCACAACCTATCGCACCGCGCCTATTGAAACCAAGGGAATTCCCGCCGGAATTCCATATATCGTTGGCAACGAAGCCGCCGAGCGTTTCTCGTTCTATGGAATGAAGACCATTCTGGTGGTGTTCATGACGCAGTATTTGTTGTCGGCTCAAGGGCAGCCCAACTACATGACCGACACCCAGGCGCGCGAGTGGATGCATCTGTTTGTTGCAAGCGCCTATTTCTTTCCAGTCATTGGCGCAATCATTGCCGACGCGTTTTTGGGGAAGTACGTCACTATTCTCGCGCTCTCCATGGTGTATTGCGCGGGGCATTTGTGCTTGGCACTGATCGATTTGCCTTCGTCCGCGCTGAGTGCAACCTTGGATCCCAAAGGTTGGATGGTGGCTGGACTTGTATTGATCGCGATTGGTTCTGGTGGAATCAAGCCGTGCGTAAGCGCGCATGTGGGTGATCAATTTGGACACGCCAACAAACATCTCATAGAAAAAATATTTGGCTGGTTTTATTTCGCCATCAACTTTGGATCATTCTTCTCCACGTTGCTCACGCCATGGCTGCTTAAAAATTACGGCGCAGGTTGGGCGTTTGGGGTGCCTGGAATTTTAATGGCGCTGGCCACCTTTGTGTTCTGGATGGGCCGCAACAAATTCACCCACATTCAGCCGCGCGGCTTGCGATATTTTGGCGAAACCTTTGGCTTCTCCGGTTTGAAATCTATTTTTAAATTGGTGCCGCTGTATTTGTTCGTGGCCATGTTCTGGTCTCTGTATGACCAAGGCGGTTCCGCTTGGGTTGAGCAAGCCCAGCAAATGAATTTGCATTTTATGGGCATCGTTTGGCTGGAAAGCCAAGTGCAGGCCATCAATCCACTGCTCATTCTCATTTACATTCCACTATTCGCCTACGTGATTTATCCACTGGCGTCAAAGGTGATCAAGCTCACGCCTCTGCGAAAAATACTGATTGGGTTCGCGCTCACAGTGGTGTCATTCGCCATCGCCGCGTATGCGCAAGGCTTGATTGAAAAAGAAGAGGCCCGCTTTGACGAAACCATCCTGCCAATGGTGTTGCGTGGAGATGTGGATGTGTCCGCCACATGCAAAGCCATGCGCGCTGACGAGCAGAATTCCTGCGCGGTGAAATTGGAGGCGGCCTTCGCGCTACCCACTGACAACAGTGGCGACAATATAAAGAATGCCGCCATGGCCAAGCCCATCATTCGCGCGGGCGTTGCGGTTATGAAAGACGGCACAACCCAGCGCGCCAATTGGCCAACAGTGGGCTGGCAACTTCTGGCGTATGTGGTCATCACGGCGGCCGAAGTGTTGGTGTCCATCACTTGTCTTGAGTTCAGTTACACGCAGGCGCCAACACAAATGAAGTCGCTCATTATGAGTTTCTATTTGTTGTCGGTGTCGCTGGGAAATTTATTCACCGCCGCCGTGAACCGTTTCACCATGGACGCCAGCGGAAATTCAACGCTGGTTGGAGCCAATTACTACTGGTTTTTCACAAAAATGATGATTGGCGCAACTGTGTTGTTCATCTTTGTTGTCGTGCTGTACAAGCCGCGTGAATATTTACAGGACGATCCCAACGCGGCGCCCGCGCAGTGAGTGCCGCGAGATTTTTGTGAGCAACGATCCGCACATCACCAATGCAACGCAGCGTCTGATCTGGCTTCGCCGCCCGCCACGAATTCTTGTGGGGAGCGAACCATTTGTTCCCGAGTGTGAATCGAATCTGATTGATCACACGTGGAGTGAATTGTGCCAGCGCAATCCCAAGCTCAGCGACGGTCCGGTTTTTCATGTTGTGGGAGTTCATCGTGATGGTCACGGCGGCGCCACCATTCATGTTGCGCGCACCACCTATCGCATGAACGCGGTGCGACTTGCGGGAATCAAGAGCGGCTTTGTGGGCCTTGGCACTCGCGCTGTTGCGCACTGCAACGGCAAGTGCCTTGTTGGTTTACGCGCCGCCAATTGCGCCAGCTATCCCAATCAATGGGAGTTCGCTCCCGCTGGCAGCGTTGAACCAGATGAGGACGCCGCCATTGGCATTGAGCGCGAATTGCTGGAGGAGTGTGGAGTGCAAGCCAAGAGCCGCGCCATAGCGCACGCATTGTTTCTTGATCCAGTGGTTGCCACTTGGGAAATTGCGCATGAACTTGCCATGACGCAACCGCCCGACGCGCCGCCCAATTGGGAATATCAAAAACTTGAAATGATTGCTGTCGCGAACATGCCAGAGCCCATGTCCGCCTGCACGCGGCAAATGCTTGAAATCGCCCAGCGAATTGTGGGAAATTCAGCTGCGCAGAACATGCAGTGAAATACAAGCGCGCACTGTGAGTGCAAATTCTTGGATGCAATCAGCGACAATAAAATTGAATATGAAGTTCAGCGCGGTGAGGTTTGATTTGCCGCCGCCAAATTCAAATCAGATATCGGCGCTGAATCCACCCAACGCACCACGCCCAACTTGTTTGAAATAAGTTGGCTGGCCGTTCGTCGCAGAACAATGGCCGCTTGCTCATTGAAAGTAGCGTCCACGCTGCCCAACATTTCGCCGGGGCTGAGTAAATCCACAAATCCCTTTGTCTTGGCGATCAGGGACAGATTGCTTCCCGTCATGCGCAGTTGCATATTTGTTTCGCCAGCAGTTCCACGTGGCCAAGCGAATCCACCGCCGCCGTACATGCCCACCTCGCCATTTGAAAAAACCAAAAGTCGAATGGACACGTTGGTGGTGGTGGGATCAAGCGGCGTGTAGCCAGGACGTGGCTCCCACAGCAGTTGAATGTTGATCACTTGTCCAGTTAAGTCACCGCCCGCGGCAAGTTCATCTGGCGTGAAGTCGCTTAGAAAAAATGTTGTCTGCGCGGGCTCAACGGTGTAAACGCATTGCTTGGGTTCAAATGGAAGTTTGATTGGATTGGCGGCCAAGCCGGCGGTGATCAAGCGTGTTCCCTTGGACCACGGCCACTGAATTGTGTAGCAACCTTGCAACACGCCAGCCACGAGCACTGTGCACGCAATGGCAAAATATATTCGTGGGGATTTTTTCAAAGGGGTTGTTCTAAATTTGGTGAAGTCACTTCTTTAAGCGCCAGCAGCGGTGGGCTGATTCCCAATGTGCTGAAGATATTGCGTTCTGTGATTGCGCGCAGAGACGCCGGGCTCAGGCGTGGGCCAGCCTCGTTTGCCCAGCGATTCACGGTCAAAATGCTTTGTAATGCCGCGCTTGGCGTGTGAAATGGAAATCCGCTGCCAGGCAAAATTTGCTCCAGCACTCCAAGTGATTGGGCGTCGGCAAGCGCCGGCAATAATCGCCAAGGGCGCGCCACCAACATGGAAGTTTCGGTGAACAGTTGCGGATGACGCGTCAGCATGGCCAGGCATTCATCCGTCCATGGCCAACCAAATCCGCCAATGACAATTTTTAATTTTGGAAATTGCCGCGCCGGTTCATCCCACGCGCTTGGTCGGGCAAAATCAATTGGAGCGCTGCCGATGGACGTACCTAATGGAAGCGAGATCACAGGTCGGCCTTCGGCTTGGCAGCGCTCCCATAATTTCATGGCCTCAGGATGCGATGGATGCATTCCTTGCGCGGCGGGCGCCACGCAAATTCCTTGCAAGTTAAATGAGCGAGCCACGGCGAGTTGCCGACTCCAATCCTGCGCCACTGGATCGATGCCCGCAAAACCAACAAGCCGAAATGGATCGCGCGCCACGGCCGCGGCGATGTCTGCGTGCGGAACACACACGCCAAGAGTCACGCAATGAATGCCGCACACGATCGCGCCACTGAGTGGGCGAACGGCTTCCGCAAGTGTGTCAAAGCTGGTGTCAAGGCGGCTCCATCCAGAATGCGCGTCGGTGGCGAAGCGGCCTTCAAGCGCGGGCCGAAGCAGTTCGGAGTGATTCCACGCGTAGGTGAGCGAATCAAATGGCATTGTTGAATTTCATCATACGAGAGGACGCGTGGCCAGCGTGAGGGCGCACGTGCCAAATGTCAGCGAGTGGTGCTGGATGTTTTCAAAGCCAGTCGCCGCGGCAAATCGCGCAATTCCCTGTGGAGAAAGAAATGTGGCCACGCTGCGCGGCAAGTATTTGTAGGCGCCAGAGCGATCGCGCGCGATCAGTGTGGCGGTGAACGGCATGATGCGTTCGGTGTACAGGTTGTGAAAAAATCGCACGAACTTTGATTGTGGTTGATCAAATTCAAGTATGGCAAGCACGCCGCCTGGACGAAGCACGCGAAAAAATTCCGCGATGGCTTGGTCGGGGCTTGAAACATTGCGCAATCCAAAAGCGATGGTGACCGCATCGAATGTCGCGTTGTCAAATTGAAGTTTGGTGGCGTCGGCGTTGACATAGCGAATGCGGTCGCTTGAGTTGTTCAACTTGCGCGACTTGCTCTTGGCAATCTCCAACATGGCCGGCGTGTAGTCGCCGCCTGTGGTATTGGCGCCGGCTTTATAAAACAATTCCGTGAGGTCGCCGGTGCCGCAGGCCATATCAAGAATATTTTTGTCACGCAGCGAACCTAAGCGCGCGCGCACTTCACGCACAGTGCGCTTGCGCCATGATTGATCCAAACCAAATGAGTGAATACGATTGTTTAGGTCGTAGCTTGGAGCAATGGCGCTGAACATACTTTGCACGCGCGTGGCCTTCTCTGGATTGGCGTGCGGGTCGCTGTGCAATTGATCCGGCGTCCATGATGGACCAACATTTGTCATTGCTTTGATCCTACGGGCAGTTGCCGTGTATTTCGTTGCCACGTGCTCACGCTTTAAAACAGCGTTTTTAGGCTTAAATACGGGGCTATGTGTCGCATAACCAATAGCGCAGGTTCCGATATTCATTTTTAAACAAGTGTTGGCGATGGCGTGCGCATGCGTCCGATTTGTTCTCGCCGCACGGAGTTGCGGTGAAGCAACTCGATTCGCTCGACAAGAGGTCTACACGAATCACTTTGGAAGACACCAATCATGAACGCAACCAAGAACATCAATTCAACTTCAGAAATCACAAACGAATTTTCGCCCGACATGATTGTCGATCGACTTCTTCCAAAATTAATCGAAGGCAATCGCGAAGACGTTCGCGCAATCATTGCGCGCGCATTGGCTGGCGGCGTTTCAAGCGAGACCATGGCGGAGTGCGTGGCGTGGCCGATTCATGAGACGCTGCACAAGCTTTCACGCAAGGATCAAATTGAGCAAGTGGCTTTCAACTATGCAACCCGAGCGTTGCGTAACGTGGTTGATCACTTGCAACTTGGATACCACCGTCAGCAACGCAACGGCCAGCGCGTGATATTGTTCTGCGGGCCAAACGAGAACGAGGATTTGGGCGGGCAACTTGCGGCGGACTTGCTTGAAGCCGCGGGATTTGAAGTGACTTTTGGCGGCGGTGGTGTGTCGCATGACGAAATTCTTGGTGAAGTTCATCAGCGTCGACCAGATTTCTTGGTGCTCTTCGCATCGGCGGCAAGCGACGCGCCAAGCATTCGCGCCATCATTGACGCGGTCAAAGGCGTGAACGCGTTGCCTGGCATGGAAATTGTGGTGGGTGGCGGCGTGTTCAATCGCGCCGATGGTTTGGCTGAGGAAATTGGCGCCAGTCGTGTGGCGAAAAGTCCGGCGCATCTTGTGTCCACACTGCAAGACCCAAAAAAGGAAATTGCGAGTTCGCCAGTGGCAAGCGCTGACAAGCAGAGGTCAGTGGATTCAGCGGCATGTAGCGCCGGCAAACAAAGATCGCTGCGCGCGGTGGCGTGAGCGCAAGTTGATTGGCGCTGATCTTTGCGACGTCGCACATTGAGCGCGTTTGGTTTTGGTGGCAACGAGCGCTCGACTAGAATCATCAAGCGTGACGCCATCACAACAAACAGAATTTCCGCCGCTTGCCGACGCTTTGCTCAAAGCGTCGCGCCATCCGTGCGCGGCGGTGTTGACCAAGGCGCTCAAGGCAATCCCAAGGGGATCAATGATCTGCGTTGCCGCCAGTGGTGGGGCGGATTCCACGGCGCTTGCATTGTTAACCAAGACAGTTTTGCGCCGGGGAAATTGGAACATGTGTATTGCCACCGTGAATCACAATTTGCGCGATGAGGCCCAGCGTGAAGCGGAGTTCGCGCAGCGAGTTGCCGCGTGGCTGGATGTGCCTTGCAGCATTTCGCAGGTGCATCCAACCGCGGGCGCTGGCGTTGCCGATCGCGCGCGCAAGCATCGGTACGAGGCGTTGAGCCAAGCGGCGCTGAAAGCGGGGGCTGTTGCTCTGCTCACGGCGCATCATGCGCAAGATCAACTTGAAACAATATTGCTTCGCTTGGCCCGCGGCGCTGGACCAAAAGCGATTGGAGGAATGCGCGCGCGGCGTAAATTAAAATCTGGCGTGATTCTGTTGCGGCCGCTTCTTGAAGTGTCGCGCGAAGATTTACGATCGCTGTTGACGCACGCAAATATTTCTTGGTGCGATGACCCCACCAACGCCAATGTGGCCAAGCCGCGCGCCCGTATCCGTGCGCAAATTCTTCCAGTGCTTGAGTCCATTCACAAAGGAGCCGCGGTTCGCGCAAGTCGAGCGGGCAGGCGTTTGCGTGAAAGCGGTCGATTACTGCACAAAACTGCGCGCCACGTGATGGTTGGAGTTGGTCCATGGCCTCGCGAGCAGTTGCGCGCCCACGGACCGGCGCTTCTTGCAACGGCTCTGAAGCGCTTTGACGTTGAAGCGAACGAGCGCGAATTAGAAATAGTCGTTGCCGCCATCCGCGATCGAGTGAGCAAGCCGCGCGTGTTTCACGTTGGAAAAAATTCACTTAGCGTGAGCGCGCATGATGTTCGGCTGAACGCATGCAAATAAGTTTGCGCGCTTGAAATTCATAAAAATCCAATCGCGTTGAAAACTGTTCATCGCTTCGCGCACAAATAGGTTGCGGATTTTTTTGTGTGACCCAACGGCTGGTCGTTGAGTGCGTGTTTGTCAACGTCTTAACGAAACTGCAACGTCGCTTCCAAGCTTTCGCGATTCTCCGAGTCAGTGCACACTCGTTTCACAATGCCATTCTCAATGCACATGAGAATGGGCGTACCCACCACATATTCCGGCCCCTTGATGAACGATGTATCAATGCAATCGGCGCATGGATTGGGCAACTCAGCCGCTGGATTTGTGTCTGGAATAGAAATCAACAATGTG
>CANKBX010000035.1 GCA_947480055.1 Planctomycetaceae bacterium | reverse complement strand
TCCGTGGGCGCCAGGCCGCCATGAACCAGCGTTGCCACAGGCATTCCTCCGCCTAGGTTGTTGTTGCCCAATTCTGAAATGTGGTTGAAATGCGCGGGAATCAGCGCAGACGCGCCAACAACAATGCATTTCACAATGATCCTTAAGCCTTCCATGGCTGCCTCCTTGACCGCGTCGCGGCATATATTTTGCCGCGCCGGCGGCTCGTCCTTGATACTTGGGCAACCTATCGCCGAAGTGGTGGCTCTTTGAAATGTCTTGCCTTTTTTCTTGCGTTAATATTGAAAAATGCAAACAGAATTAATTTCCTACGCCGATTCGCAGATGGAGTACGAGGGCTACGCGGCCTTTGATGGTTCAATCACGACGCGGCGTCCTGGCGTTTTAGTTTTTCACGCGTGGGCGGGACAAGATGATTTCGCGCGCGTGCAGGTGGAAAAACTGGCGGCGCTTGGCTACGTGGGGTTCGCGGTTGATATGTATGGCAAGGGCCGCCGCGGAAATTCCGCGCAGGAAAATAGCGCGCTTATGCAGCCATTCATGCAAGATCGCGCCATGTTGTTGGAGCGCGCCAAAGCCGCGTTGAACACGTTGCAACATCATCCGCAAGTGGATCGCCACCGCATTGGCGCGATCGGTTTTTGCTTTGGCGGTTTGTGCGCCATGGATGTGGCGCGCGCTGGTCTTGAAGGCGTTCGCGCCGCGGTCAGTTTTCACGGTTTGCTTGGCGCGCCTGTTGGCGTCCCTGGCGGCGCAAAACCTTTGCATACAAAAATTTTGGCGTTGCATGGTTGGAATGATCCAATGGCTAAACCTGCTGATGTTGTGGCATGGGCGAATGAACTCACCGCCGCTGGTTGCGATTGGACGCTTGAAGCATTTGGCCACCGCGGCCATGCGTTCACAAATCCACAAGCCGCCGAAGCGGCCAATGGAATGCAATTTTGCGAGCTGGCTAACCGCCGCGCCTATGCGGCCATGGAAGATTTTTTACGCGAGACATTGCAAGAAAAATTGCCTGGCGCTGTCGCTGTAAAAATGGGCGCGTGTCCAACGCCGGCCTAAGCGCCGACACGAAATATTTGTAACTGTATTTCGCGGCTGATTTCAGGCGTAATTCAAACGCATCCGCGCAAATCACGGCCGCTGACTGCGCCGCCCACGCTTGAATCCGCGCTTGTGTCCCTTCACATTGGCAACGTCGTCCCGCGTGAACAAATCGCGCCGCGAATCACGACCGCCCGCCGCGCGTGGAACATCTTGCATTGTGATTGGCGAAGTCGTGGATTCTTTTTTGCGGCCAAGTTGAGTGATCGCAAGATCCATGGATCGACTCGCCAAATTGATCGACAATATCTTCACCTTCACCGGATCGCCAAGACCAATCGTGGCGCCACTGCGCGCGCTGACCAAACGGCCAGTGCGCTCATTCAGCAACCAGCGATCGGCGCGGTCGCGGCTTGAAGGCAGTGCGTTGAATTTCACCAAACCATCGGCGAGATATCGATTGATGCTCACCCACACGCCTTGCGTGGCCAAGTTGGTCACCACCGCGTCCAGTTCGTCGCTCAGATGGTTTTCCTTCAAGAATTGCAACACCAAGAACGCGCGCAAATCGCGCTCGGCGCCTTCGCTGTTCACTTCTGTTTCGGAACAATGTCGACCGGCTTCCGCCAGCGCGACCTCGCCCAAGCAACGCGTGTCACCTTCCAACTTGTGAATAAATTCCTTGAACTTTTTTCCACCAGGCAGGTTGGTGCCATTGGACGAAAGATCAAGCCACGCTTGCAATGCGCGGTGCACAAGCAAATCTGGATAGCGGCGAATTGGACTTGTGAAATGCGAGTATTGCTCGCTGGCCAGCGCGTAATGGCCAATCAGCGCGGGCGAATACGTGGCCTTTGAAAGCGTCTTAAGCACCGCCATGTGCACGGCGCGCGCGGAATCGGTGCCGCGGGTTTTCTCCAGCAGCGTGAGCAAATCCTCGCGCTCCGGTTCATCGGGCAAGCGAAAGCCAACACTGCGCGCGAATGTGCGCAACTCCTCCATGGTCTTAAACGCTGGAGGCGGATGGATGCGGCGAATAAGCGGAATAGAAAGTTCAGCGAAGAGGCGCGCCACGGATTCGTTGGCCTCGACCATGAACATTTCAATCAGCGTGTGCGTGAAGGCGTTGTCCTCTGGAACGGCGTCAATCACATGGCCGGCCTCGTCAAAAACCAAAACTGAAACTGGAAGATCAAGAACAAGTTGGCCTTGCGCAACGCGGCGCTTCTTCAGAATTTTTGCAAGCTGATCGGCCAGGCGAAGATTGGCCACAAGCGCGTCGGTTGGTTCGGTGATGTTGCGCGCGTATGTCTTGGCTTCCTCGGTGCGGCCATCGATGAGATGTTGCGCCTCTAAATAAGTGAGGCGCTTGGAACTTTGAATCACGGTGCTGGCAAAGCGCGACTCAAGCGGCTTGCCGCGCGAATCAAATCGCATGATGGATGTTTTGCAAAATCGTGGAACGCCCTCTTGCAAACTGCACACGCCGTTGGAAAGAGTTTCAGGAAGCATGGGCACCACGCGACGCGGCAAATACGTGCTATTTCCGCGGGCGGCGGCCTCTTGATCAAGCTCGGATCCTTGCGTGACAAAGTGGCTGACGTCGGCGATGTGCACCATCAGTTCAAAGGTGCTGTTGGTGGGATCGAAACTCACGGAGCAAGCGTCGTCGTAATCGCGCGCGTCCGGTGGATCAATGGTCCACGTCAAAGTTTTTGTAAGGTCCAGTCGCTCAGTTCTATCCCACGGACCGGAACTTTCGCCCTCGAAAGAAATTGCGGCAAGCGCCGCTTCCGAAGAAACTTTTTCACTGAAGCCTTCGCGCAATTGATATGTGTGCATCACCGCGGCGGTTTCAACGGCGGGCTGACCGGCAATGCCAAGCACTTCAACAATCGCGCCTTCGGCATACACGCCTTCGGATGGAAAGCGCACAAGATCAAGCGTGACCTTGTCGCCGGCCTTGGCATCTTTGGCGTGCGGATCGCGCACCATGATGGGCTCGCCGCGAAACGCTTTGCCGTCCGGTTGCACAATCCATCGCTTGCCTTCTTGCACCAAAGTTCCGGTGAAACGAGTGCGACCGCGTTCGATCACTTCAATCACGCGGCCCGTCATTCCAGAATCGCTGGCGCCACCGCGAACAGGCGGAGTCCATCCGCGTTGCTTGCGGCTGACCGAGCAACGAACGCGATCGCCGCTCATGGCGTCGCCAAGATTTCCCGCGGGCAGAAATAAATCGCCATCGCGCGTGATGCGGTCGGGCCGCACAAATCCATGGCCTTTCTGCGTGACAAACAAGCGTCCGCAAATTTCATCCTCATGGGTTGGAAGGCGCAGTCGACCCTTGGCGTCAAGTTCAATGCGACCATCTTCGGTGAGCAAGGTCACGGCTTTGTGAAACGCCACGCGCTCGCTGTCATCAATGCGCAAGCGGTGCGCAACCACATCGGCTTCAAGGGCGCGTTCGCCGTCATGGGACAGGTGTTGAATAATTCGGTCAGTAAATCTGCGTGGCATTGGATGAGTCTATCTGTGAAATGGTTTGTGGATGCGGGGTGTGAGTGTGATGATGATTGTGGTTGTGAGTGGGGTAATGGTGGGCGTGGTTGCGAGCGGCGTTGTCAGCGCGGTCACTTTTTCTTGCGGCGCAAGTTGCCTTTGCCGCGGCCAACGCGTGATGGATGCACGGCTTTGGAAGCCATATGTTGTTTATTTGAAGCCGCGGATCGCGGCGCATTGCTTGAAGAACTTTCGCTTGAAGCGGATGATGATTTTGCGCCAGATGCCGCGGCATTTGACCCTGTTGTGGCGCCAGCGGAAGCCGCGTTGGAATTTCCGCGCTGAGTTGATGCGCCAGACTCGCTGGCAGAAGCCGAGCCGCGTTTGGTTGATGCACCAGATTCGCCGCTTGAATTTGAAGTTGACGCGCTTGATTTTCCATCACTGCTTGCGCCAACCGCGCCGCTTGTTGCGCCTGACTTTGAATCTGACTTTGTATCTGACTTCGCTGGTCCAGCCGCTGTCGTTTTTGAATCGCCTGTTCCCGCGCTTGCGCCCGAAGCCTCTTGTGAAGCCTTTTGTGAAGACTGGCGGTCCGCCTCTGCGGCCTTGGTGTAGCCCTCACTGCGATAATCAGTTTCATAAAATCCGCTGCCCTTAAAAATAACCGCGGAGCCAATGCCAATTTTGCGGCGCACTTTGCGCGCTTTGCAACTGGGACAGACGCGATCAGGCTTGGACATGATCGACTGGAACTTTTCGTATTCCTTGGCGCAAGCGTCGCAGATGTATTCGTAGGTTGGCATGGTGGTTGTGAAATAAATATCAGCGCGAATTGCGCGCGTTGTCTTGTGGTTCAATCAAGCGTTGGGCTGAATGGCCACTTTCGCGGGGCGCAACACTGTGTCACCAATGCGATACCCGTTTTGCAACTTCATGCTGACCGCTCCTGCGGCAATGCCTTCAACGGCTTGTTGCAGAACCGCCTCATGTTTGCCGGGCTCAAAAGTGTCGCCAAGATTTGGCTCGATCATTTCAACGCCCACGCGCGCCAATGATTTCCAAAGTTCGCTTTGAAGCAATTTCAATCCTTCGGCGGCTTGTTCCGCGGTCAAGCCTTTTTGCGCTAGCGCCAACTCAAATTGATCAAGCACAGGAACCACACCGCGGGCCACGCCCATGATGCCTTGCGTGCGCGCGCGCGCTTCATTCTCCACGCCACGTCGCGCCGTGTTCTGCAAGTCGGCCACCGCGCGCAATCTAGAATCTTTCAACTCCGTGATCTCGCGCTCAAGTTTGGCGATCACATCTTCCACGGTCAGCGCGGCGTCTTGCTCGTTGGCGTCCATGTCCGGGTCTTGCGTGTTGTTGGTTGGTTCATTGTTCATTGTGTGGCTCTTTCTTTCAAATCAATCACATGTCATCCACCAGTGATTGAATCTTTCAAGTCCTTCATTTTGTCCCAAAAGCCGCCTTTTGAAGCGCCTTTTCGTGGCTCGATCTTTTCAGTCTTGGCAAATTCTTCCAGCAATTGTCGCTGACGATCAGTGAGTTTGTGCGGCACTTGCAACAGCAATACAGCCACCAAGTCGCCGCGTTTCTTGGAGCGCAAATTTGGAATGCCGCGGCCATCCACGCGTACCGTGTCACTTTGTTGCGAGCCGTTTGGAATTTCAATTGAAACTGGTCCATCAATAGATTTCACTTCCACCACGCCGCCAAGGGCCGCGCGCGAGAAACCAATCGTGAGCGCCATGACCAAGTCGTCGCCGTCGCGCTCGAAATCTTTGTGCTCTTTCACGCGCACCACGGCGTGCAAATCTCCGCGCACGCCGCTGCCGTCCATGCTGAGTTCGCGCCGTGGCGGTTCGCCTTCGCCGGCCACGCGAATCACTTGCCCGTCTGCGATTCCAGCGGGCACCTTCACGCGCAATCGTTTGTTGGTGCGCATGCGTCCCGCGCCGCGGCACGCGGTGCATTTGTCAATGACAATTTTTCCGGCGCCTTGGCAATTTGGGCATGTTGTGACCATGCGAAACATTCCGCCAAGGCCATTCTGTTGCACTTGTCCGCGGCCTTGGCAAGTGGGGCACGACACAGGCGATGATCCTGGGCGCGCGCCGCTTCCAGCGCACGCGGTGCACACATCTTGGCGCGAGAATTCCACATCGCGCTCGCAGCCATCAAGAACTTCCTTTAATTCAAGCTCTATTTCAGTTTCCAAGTCATAGCCGCGCGCCGGACCGCGTTGTCGCGCGCCGCCACCGCCACCACCAGAGCCGCCAAAAATATCGTTGAACATGGAGAAAATATCCTCCACATGCATCGATCGAAAATCATGGTGCGGATTCCCGCGCAAGCCCGCGTGACCATGTCGGTCATACAACTGGCGCTTCTCGCTGTCGCACAAAACTTCATAAGCCTCGGCGCACGCTTTGAATTCCGTTTCCGCCGCGGCGTCGCCTGGATTGCGGTCGGGGTGGTACTTCATCGCCTGCCGTCGATAGGCGCGCTTGATGTCTTCCGCCGAAGAATCCTTGGCAACTCCCAATAGTTCGTAATAGTCGCGTGGTTGCGCCACTGTGTCTCCGCTGTTGTTAAGAAAGAAAAAGGGACCGAGCCGGTTTTTATTGCCGACTCGGTCCCTGGGTCAAGACCGAATCAAATCCATTTGCATTGTGCCAATTGCATCACGCATGGATTCTTAGTGAATGCTGTCCTCAACAGGATCAGTGTCGTCCTTCAAGTCCGTCACCAACACATCAGTGGTGAGCATAAGACCGGCAATGCTGGCCGCATTTTGCAAAGCGGTGCGCGTGACCAAAACAGGATCAATAATTCCCGCCTTCACCAAATCTTGGTACTCGCCAATGCCCGCGTTGTAGCCGTAGCCACCCTTGCCTTCAAGAATGTTCTCAACGGTGACATCACCATCTACGCCCGAATTTTGCGCGATTTGCCAGCAAGGCATGCGCATGGCGCTGATGACAATATCAAAGCCAAACTTCTCGTCGCCTTCGGCCTTGCCGCGCGCCTTGGTCACGGCATCAATGGCGCGCAGATATGCAACACCGCCGCCAGGAACATACCCTTCCTTGGCCGCCGCGCGTGTCGCGTGAATGGCGTCATCAACACGATCCTTGGTTTCCTTCAGCGCGATCTCCGTAGCCGCGCCAACATTGATCACCGCCACGCCACTTGTGAGCTTGGCGTAACGCTCCATCAACTTCTCACGGTCGTATTCGCTGGTGCTCTTGTCATGCATCGCCTTGATCTGCTCGGCGCGCGCGGTGACATCGCTCTTCTTGCCCGCGCCTTGAACGATGACAGTTTCTTCCTTGCTAATCACAATGCGCTTGGCACTGCCAAGTTCACTCAGCGCAACATCTTCTAAGTTGCGTCCAAGATCTTCAGCGATAAATGTTCCACCGGTCAGCGTGGCGATATCGCCAAGCATGGCCTTGCGACGATCACCAAATCCAGGAGCCTTCACGGCGCACACTTGCAACACGCCACGCAAGCGATTCACCACAAGAGCGGCGAGCGCCTCGTTCTCAACTTCTTCCGCGATGATCAGCAGGGGCTTGCCCGATTGCGCGATCTTGTTCAAAAGCGGCAGTAAATCAGCCAAATTTGAGATCTTCTTCTCGTGGATCAGAATTTGCGGATTCTCAAGAACGCACTCGGCCTTCTTTGGATCCGTCATGAAGTACGGCGACAGATAGCCCTTGTCAAAGCTCATGCCCTCGACATATTCAAGAGTGGTGTCGGCGGTCTTGCCTTCCTCAACTTCGACAACGCCATCGGCGCCAACTCGGTCAATGGCTTCAGCGATCAACTTGCCAAGGTGCGCGTCATGGTTGGCGCTCACGGTCGCAATCTTCTCAAGATCAGCGCGACCCTTGCACTTCTGCGCCATTTCAATCAGCGCGTTGCTGGCGGCGGTTGCCGCAAGATTAATTCCGCGTTGCAAAGCGACGGCATTCACCGCGCCCGCGACAAATTTCAAACCACCATTAAAGATGGCCGCGGCAAGAACCGTAGCGGCGGTGGTTCCATCACCAGCGACGTCTGCGGTTTTCTTGGCCACTTGATGCACAAGCTTGGCGCCCATGTTCTCGAAAGGACATGGCAACTCAACTTCCTTGGCAACGCTGACACCGTCTTTGGTCACGCTTGGATTGCCGAATGATTTTTGCACGATCACATTGCGGCCAGTTGGGCCCATGGTCACAGCGACCGCGCGCGCGATTTGATCCACGCCACGCTTCAGTTCCGCGTGCGCCAAAGCCTTGAATTTCATTTGTTTATTGCTCATTTTTGTTTCCTTTATGTGTGCGACTTAGCCTTCAATGATTCCCAGAAGTTCACTCTCACGAACAATGAGGTGCTTGGTGTTTTTGATTTCAATTTCGGTGCCGGAATATTTTCCGTACACAACGGTGTCACCCTTTTTCACAAGCGGTGTTTGGCGCGTGCCGTTATCCAGCAACTTGCCTGGACCAGTGGCGACCACTTTGCCTTGCATTGGTTTTTCCTTGGCGCTTTCGGGCAGAAAAAGTCCGGATGCGGTTTTGGTTTCAGCGTCGAGTGGCTTCACAAGAATGCGATCTTCAAGAGGACGAATGTTTGACATGGTGTTTTCTCCGTAAAAGTTTTTGTAGGTTGGATGAATTAAAATAAATTAGTGGGCGTGTGAATGATCATGGGCCGCTGTCGCGTCCTTGGCCTTTGGAGCCTCGGTGATCACGCAATCAGCGCTCAACAGAAGACCAGCCACGCTGGCCGCATTTTGCAAAGCGCAACGATCAACCTTGGCTGGCGTGATCACGCCGTCCTTGATCAAGTCGCCGTAGGTTCGAGTGAGAGCGTTGAAGCCGTTGTTGCCAGTCATGGCCGCAACTTTGGACACTACAACGGTGCCCTTTTCGCCCGCATTTTCAGCGATAACGCGCAGTGGAACAGCAAGCGCTTCGGCGATCACATCAAAGCCAAAGGCCTCGTCGCCTTCAACAGTGGCGCGCGCTTTCTTCACGGCGGCAATACTGCGCACAAAACTCACGCCGCCACCAGCGACCACGCCCTCGGCCACGGCCGCGCGCGTCGCATGAAGCGCGTCTTCAACGCGGCTCTTCTTTTCTTTCAGTTCCGTTTCACTGCTGGCGCCAATTTTAATTTGCGCAACGCCGCCGGCCAATTTGGCCAAACGCTCTTGCAACTTCTCGCGGTCGTAGTCGCTATCAGTCTTGTCCATCTCGCCGCGAATTTGCTCGCAACGATCCTTGATGCTCTTGGTGCTACCGGCGCCTTCAACAATCGTTGTGTTGTCGGCATCAATGGTGATCTTCTTCACTTGACCAAGTTGCGCAATGGTGATCTTGTCCAAATCAATACCGAGATCTTTCATAATCGCTTGACCACCAGTCAGAATGGCAAGATCTTCAAGCATGGCCTTGCGGCGATCGCCGTAACCAGGCGCCTTCACCGCGCAGACATTCAACACGCCGCGCATCTTGTTAATAACCAAGGTGCTCAGCGCCTCGCCGGAAACATCCTCCGCGATGATCAGCAACGGCTTCTTCACATCCATCACTTTCTCAAGGAAAGGCACTAGTTTTGTGATGGAATCAATCTTGTCCTCGTAAATCAGAACCAGCGCTTTGCTGAATTCAACCGTCATCTCGTCGGTGTCCGTGATGAAGTTCGCGCTGAGGTAGCCGCGATCAAATTGCATTCCCTCAACCACATCAACGATTGTTTCAAGGCCCTTGCCTTCTTCAACCGTGATCACACCGTCCTTGCCAACTTTCTCGAAAGCCTTGGCCATCATGGCGCCAACTTCCTCGTCGTTGTTGGCGGAAATACTGGCGACAGCGGCAATGCCACCGTTCACGCTTGCCACTGGCTTTGCCAGAGACTCAATGTTCTTTGTGACAACGGCAACGGCCTTGCGAATGCCGCGCACCAATGCGTTGGCCTCGGCGCCGCTGGCAATGAACTTCAGACCACTGCGGAAAATCGCCTCGGCAAGAACGGTGGCGGTGGTTGTTCCGTCGCCGGCGTCATCGCTGGTCTTGCTCGCGGCTTCCTTCACAAGCTTGGCGCCCATGTTCTCTGCCTTGTTTGAAAGTTCAATTTCTTCGGCAACACTCACGCCGTCCTTGGTCACGGTTGGACCGCCCCAACTTTTATCCAGCACCGCGTTGCGTCCGCGTGGACCAAGCGTGCTCTTCACGGCGGCGGCTAGTTTTTCTACGCCAGCCAAAAGTGATTTGCGGGCTTCAATATCGAAGGAGAGTTGCTTGACGGACATTGGATTTTTTCTCCGTGAGAGTGTTGGAAAGTTGGCGAAGTGTCTTGACGCTCGAAGTCCTCAAAAATGAGGGAGCCTTTGTGTAGATACAAATGGGATGCCAAAGCGCATCGGATAGGCTGGCTGAGCGCAAATGAAGGCAAATCCACACCTAAGTAATTGCAAAATATGAATTTAAGCCCTTAAATCAGCGAAATTCTCGCCATGTTTAGGTCAAAAATTAGCGCTAAAAGACCGTAAATGATCCTGTCACAAAATTTGAATTGGTTCCATTACCGCACTTATTCAAGTCGGTCTGCCAACCTGACAGCACCAAAACGCAGGGATTGGACCACGGTTGGCATAAGTCCGTGCAGTTTCAAATTGCAAGGCCCTAGCAGATGGTTCAAGCGCTCCATTCCGGGCTCGCGCATGGCGCAAACGTAAATTTCACATTTCAAATTTCATGGGCGGTAACAGCAAACTTCTGGCGATCCACCATGCGTTGGCGACTAAATAAGCCAGTCCAAAAATAAGCACGGCGCTTTCTACGGCAACCAAACTGTCGGACACCATGGCGGCAACTTCCCATCCCAATTTGTGAAGAAGAATGGGGGATGCGAACGCGCCAAGCGCAACCAATCCTAAAGTATAAATCAGCAAATTTATATTTTGCCGCGCGGATCCAGCTTCGCGAAACGCTTGCGAGCGGCGGCCGCACACCAAAAACAATCTTCGATAGCTGATCAACACCATCGCAAACGCTGGAAGTTGCAGCGCTGGAGAGGACATCTTGAGCCAGTCCATCACCAATTCTTTTGGCTGCAATTTTATGGCGCTCACCATGATCACGATCAGTGTTGCCACCCACAACAACAAGCCGCCATTGAGCCACGCGCGCCACTTGCGCATTTCCGCGCGCAGGGCAACTTCATTTGCGAGTAATCCAATTAAAGCAAACACGTACGCCAAAGCAACCAATACGCACGAGGCCGCCCAACCAAAAAAGCGAATTTGTTGCGCAATTCGACTGGTTTGGCCCGACAAAGAATCAATGAACGCAATCATTGGGCCCGCCGATTGTAAAACCGCGGCAAGCATGCACGCCAATGGAATTGCCACCAGGAATGTCGCCACGCGCGCGGGCCGTTGCAGCGCCACCAATGCGCGAATTTTTAAATCTGAATTGACCGCCAGCGTCGTGGCCACAGCGAGTCCGCATTCGGGACACACATCAAAAAGATCAAGCCCGTGCAAATCATATTTGCAACGATCGCAGCGAACATGTGAGGCAAGCGTGGGCATGAAGTTGAAAGTTATACTTATTCTTGCATGCGCAGTGCCACAGATATAAAATCCGACAATCGCAAGGCAATTGTGCTGCTTTCGGGCGGGCTTGATAGCGCGGTCACGCTTGCGGCCCTGCACGCGGATGGTTTCACATGCGCCACGCTTGCCATTGATTACGGCCAGCGTCACCGGGTGGAATTGGAATTTGCCCAGCGTGTTTCGCGCGCTCTTGGCGCGAGCGAGCACCGTCAAGTCACGGTTGATTTGCGCACGCTTGGTGGAAGCGCGCTCACCGCCGACATTGCCGTTCCAAAGGATCGCGACCTTGCGGGTGTTGATATTCCGGTGACCTATGTTCCGGCGCGCAATACGATTTTCCTTTCCGTGGCGCTGGGCTTCGCCGAATCCGTGGGCGCGCGCCATATCGCTTTCGGCGCCAATGCTTTGGATTATTCGGGCTATCCAGATTGTCGGCCAGATTTCATAGAAGCCTTTGAGCGCCTTGCCAATGTGGCCACGCGTGATGGCGTGCAAGCCGCCGCGGCGGGACAGGCGTGGTTTAAAGTGCACGCGCCATTGCTGCGCATGAGCAAGGCGCAAATTGTTTTGCTGGGCAAAAAACTTGGCGTGGACTTTGCGCTGACAACAAGTTGCTACGACCCTGGCGTGAATGCAAAGCCATGTGGGCTATGCGATTCATGTCGCCTGCGCGCCAAAGGTTTTGGCGAAGCCGACGTGATTGATCCGCGCGTTTTATAAAGCTTGCGCGCGTGGCATGCGGCCGAAAATTTTAATTTATAAAAACCCGCGCGTTTCAATATCCAAATTGTTTACTTCAAGCGCGCTCTGAAAGTTGGCGTTTCAATTCCAAATTCTTTACTTCAAGCGCGCTCTGAAAGCTGGCGTTTCAATTCCAAATTTATATATCCAAGTTCTTCACTTCAAGCGCGTGCTTCTCAATGTAGTTGCGCCGCTGCTCAACATCTTCGCCCATGAGAATGGAGAACAGATTGTCGGCATTGCTGGCCTGATCCCATGTCACCTTCAGCAGCGTGCGCCGCGCCGGATCCATGGTGGTGTCCCACAGTTGAATAGCCTCCATTTCGCCCAGGCCTTTGAAGCGTTTCACCTCAATGCCGCGGCGTCCAACTTCATGCAATTTCTGCAGGATTGAAGGGATATTTGGCACTTCAACCATTTCTGTTTCCTTGGATTTTTCGTTCTGCACAAGCCAACCGTAGCGCGTGGGCAATCGCTCGCCGGTCACGCCTTCTTCTTGAACCAACGTCCAGTGGTCCATCACCATGCCGGACTTTTCCAGCGACTCAAAGATCTTGTCGATCTCGCGGTTCTCATGCAGTGGACGCAACGTGGCCAACTTCGCCAAGTCCTCGCCTTCGGTGCTTGCGCCAACTTCAATCAATTTAAGTTGTTGTTTGGCCAACTCCGCCATGGCGTCAGCCTCGCGATGAAACAGCGCGTCGTGACCACGCCACGCAAGAATGAAACTTGGCAAACGGTTTTTGCCGTCGGGATCTTTCGCCCGCGTCTCAAGCAGACGCGCAAATTGCAGGCCGCGATATTGACTGACCAAGCACAATTCTTCCAGGCGCGTCAACTCGCGGATCACGCGACGTAGCGCGTCGCCGTCAATGCGGCTGGTTTCCTTGCCCTTGGCGTCGCGAATAATCAGCGCCGCATTGCTGCGCATGGCCAAACTCACAAGCACTTCGTTCATGCGGTGATCGTTCAACACATATTCAACGCTCTTGCCGCGCGCCACTTGATACAGCGGAGGCTGCGCGATGTAAATTCTTCCAAGGCGCACCAACTCCGGAATTTGCCTAAAGAAAAACGTGAGCAAAAGCGTGCGAATATGGCTTCCGTCCACATCGGCGTCCGTCATGATGATGATGCGTCCGTAGCGAATTTTAGACGCGTCAAAATCCTCGCGAATGCCGCATTGCAGCGCTTGAATCAGCGTGCGAATTTCCTCAAAGCCCAGCACCTTGTCCAAGCGCGCCTTCTCCACATTGAGCAACTTTCCACGCAGCGGAAGAATGGCCTGCAATACGTGATCGCGCCCACCCTTGGCGCTTCCACCGGCGGAGTCACCTTCAACGATGAACAATTCGGTGCGTTCCACATCATTGCTTGAGCAATCGGACAACTTGTGCGGCATGCCGCCCGAATCAAGCGCGCCCTTGCGCTTAATTAAATCTCGCGCCTTGCGCGCAGCTTCGCGCGCCTCGGCCGCCAACTTCGCGCGGTTCACAATCACCTTGGCTTCGGCGGGATTCTCCTCCAGCCACGCGCCAAGTTGCTCCGTCACCGCTGCACTGACAAAAGTTTCCACCTCTGGATTCAACAATTTTTCCTTGGTCTGATTGTTGAACGTTGGATTGGGCAACTTCACGCTCACCACGGCGGTCAAGCCTTCGCGCAAATCCTCGCCGGTTGGAATGAAATCTTTTTCCTTGAACAAGCCCATGCGCCGACCATAATTATTGATGACGGTGGTGAGCGATTTTCGAAACGCCGTGACATGCGTGCCACCGTCGCGGTTGGGAATATTGTTGCCAAATGCCAGCAAAATCTCGGGGATTCCGTCGGTGTATTGCAGCGCCAATTCGCAACTCATTCCACTTTCAGCGTCCTCGCGGCGCACCACCATCACCGAACTCATGGTGGTCTTTGTGGTGTTGATGAACTTCACATATCCGCCAATGCCAGTTCCATCGTGGAATGTTTCATCGCGTTGCTGGCCCTGCGCGTCCACGCGCTCGTCGATCAGGCGAATATGAACGCCCGGATTTAGAAACGCCAACTCGCGCAGGCGATGTTGCAAAAGTTCGTAGCGCAATGTGGTGTCAGGAAAAATAGTTGGATCTGGCTTGAACGAAATACGGGTGCCCGTGCGGCCACCCGTGCGCTTCTCAACCACGTGCAGCGGCTCCGCCAATTCGCCGCGCGCGAAAGTAATTTTGTAAAGGCCCGTCTCTTTGGAGACTTCAACTTCCGTCCATTCGCTCAGCGCATTCACGCACTTCACGCCCACTCCGTGCAAGCCGCCGGAAACTTTGTACGCGCCGCTGTCAAACTTTCCGCCCGCATGCACCTCCGTCAAAATCACTTCCACCGCGGGCCGGCCATTGATCGCGGGATTCTCATGCTTCATCGCGTCCACTGGCATGCCGCGGCCGTCATCGCCAACTGTGCAACTACCGTCCACGCTCAGTAGAACGGTGACATTGCTTGCGTAGCCAGCCATGGCCTCATCGATTGCATTGTCCACGCACTCGTACACCAAATGGTGCAGGCCTTCCAAGCCCGTGCCGCCCACATACATGCCCGGGCGCTTGCGAATAGCGTCAAGCCCCTCAAGCACTTGAATGGAATCGGAGTTGTAGGAACCGTTGGCGGCGTCTGAAATTGTTGGTGTCTTGTCTTGTTTGGTCATACTTGGCACGATGAAAAAGGCTTTCATTTTCACATAAAGCGCTAGACGCGCGGGACGAAAAACTTCGTTCGCTACGCGGGCTTTTTTGTGATGTTTCATTCTACGCTAAACGCCAATCAAAGGTGAAAAAATCGGCTGTTTTTCTTGTGCGCAAGCGGTCTTTTTTCTTGAAAAAATGTCCGCAAAATCTTGCGCGCGGGTGCAAATAATTCCATTGAAACAACCGTAAACTAATCCCCAAAAAATGCCAATAACGCACTCTATTTTGCCGTCATTTCGCCTAAAATTTCCACTCGGCTTTCACGAACCTAAATTTGTTGCGTAAAGTCTATTGCGTTTATTTACATTGAACCGATTGAAAGCAAGCACATTGAACATGAGCGACCACGCCGACAATTCCGCGCCCGCAAATACCGCTCGCAACAACGAGCAAGTTTGCGCGCCTGAATCAGCGATCAAAAATCGCCGCGGCTTTCTTTCGCTTGCTCTGCTGTTTGCCGCGGGTTGCGTTTCCAGCAACAAGTCCGCGCGCATGCCCGATCCCGTGTGGCCTGATCTGAAAGATTCCACGCCAACAACCAACCAGCTAAAGCCCGCAATTGCCGCCGTGAAAACGCCTAAATCCAAAGATTTGGCCTTTGTCATTGATCGTGATAGTTGGTGCCCAAGTTCTGGCAGCCCGTCTGTGCCGCTGCTTAATCCCATGCTTCCGGTGAAATACATCACCGTGCATCACGACGGAATGAGTCCGTTTCTTGCCAAGGATGAGCGCTCAAGCGCGGCTCGTGTGGAACTTATTCGTACGGGTCACCGCGGCAAGGGTTGGGGCGATATTGGCTACCACTTTGTGGTTGACCGGGGCGGGCGCGTGTGGGAAGCCCGCGACATCAAATACCAAGGCGCCCATGTGAAAGAGTGCAACGAAGGCAATTTGGGCATTTGCTGCCTTGGCAATTTTGACGAGCAAAGCCCAAGCGACGAGCAAGTTGCGGCGCTAGAAAAGTTGCTGAATGTGATGATGAACAAGTACGGCGTGTCCGTTTCGCGCGTGAAGACGCATCAGGAATGGGCGCCAGCGCATACCGCGTGTCCTGGTCGCAGTTTGCAGGCGGAAATGCGTCAAATGCGCATGAAGCGGCTTACTTTGCGTGATGGCAACGCGGCCACCCTGGCGTAAGCCCCTTAAGAGCGGTTTAAACTGGTCGCAAACGTTATGGCGCGTGCTTTGGCGGTTCTTGCGTCGATTGCTCCCGCACTTGCTTAGACGCTGTCCCTACTTGCCCAATTGTTTGCGCGGATTCCATCCCAGCCGCCTGCCTATTCGCCTTGGCGCGGCGGTCATCGGCGGCCAATTTCTCCTCAAACTGTGGATCGTTTTTTTCCTGCTTTTGCACAATTGTCCACATTAAAAACGCAAAGGCGCCCATGCTAAGAAAGGTGAAAGCGATTGCGGTGACGGACATGCGAAAGAAGGTATCCGAAGAGCCGCGTTCATTCAGAACGTTGCAAGCGGCATTTCACAAACATTGCACTTCGAAATGAAATTGTCTCCAGCCATGCGTGGCAAAAACAACAACGCCGCCCGTTGAAGGCGGCGTTGTCATTAGGTCATATCAGTAAGCGAATATTGTCAAACTATTGTTTTTAGCGTCGACGACGTGCGACCAAGCCAGCCAAGCCGATCAAGGCGATGGCGCCAGGGGCTGGAAGCGCAGTAGCATTGAATTGGAAGTTGTCCACGCGATTATTACCCGTTGCGGAGGTAGCACCCGTAAAGGTGACGCGCATGTATGCGTTTGCCGCATTGTCTAAACCAGAAGCAACTCCAAGGGTTGAGGCAACATTGGTTGTACCACCAGCAAAGCTGAGTCCAATTCCAGTGATGGTTGCCGCCGAACTCCAAGTTGTGCCGTCCGTGCTGTAATCCCATTGTTGGGTTGTGAAACCTGAGGCAGTTCGTTGCACAGCGTAGGAAACAGCCAAATTTGACAAGCCAGTCATGCTGAATTTAAACACCATGGCTTTGCCGTTGGCGCCGTAAGTACCGGCTGGCACACTCGCTGCGCCTCCAACAATTGCTAGGGCCGC